>JBNJFZ010000168.1:0-11893 GCA_051747295.1 Myxococcota bacterium | reverse complement strand
CGGTCTGCACGAGGCGCATCAGCTCGGAATCATCCACCGGGATATCAAGCCATCAAATATCATGGTCGAGGAGCTGCCCGCCGGTGATCTATTCGCCCATATCCTCGATTTCGGCGTGGTCTATCGCTCCGAAGAGGGCTCGGATATCACGCAGGGATTCGTCGGCACGCCGCTATACACCAGCCCGGAGCAGGCGCGCGGCGAGGCGATCGACCAGAGGAGTGATGTCTACAGCCTCGGGGCGACCGCGTTCTTCATGTTGACCGGTCAGCCCCCGTTCGACGAAGAGTCTGCATTTGAGGCGCTTCGCGCGCACCTCCAGCAATCAGCGCCGCGTCTGTCTGTGGCCAGCGAGTACTCGATTCCGCCCGAGTTCGACGACTTCATGGCGAGCATGCTGGCGAAGGACCCCGACCGGCGTCCGGCATCGCTGACCAGTGTCATCGAACACCTGAACCGGGTGCAGCGGCCGGCGATCGCCGAGAGCAAGCCGGTGCTCGCCATCGATGCGGCCCCCGGTGAGACTGCGGATTCGTCGGCGGCGGCCGAAGAGGTGCTCGAGCAGGAGCGATCCGACCCGGAGTTCGAGAGGTCAGACAGCAAAGGAGCGGCGGTGATACGCCCGCAGAAGATCGATAGTTCTGCTGAACAGGATAAAGCGCCTGGCGATGATCGGATTGGAGCGGTCCGAGGCGAAGCAGATGCACGAGAGTCGAGCTCGTTAGCAGATCAGTCGCTCGAGCGCGTCGATTCGGAGACCCCGCTCGGCGACTCCGTCATCGATGCCGACCAGAGTCAATCCAGGCTCGCCGTCCTCGACGTCAACGGTACGGTTCATATCGCCGACGAGTCCGGCGCCTTCCGGCAAAAAGTTACGATGAAGGGAAGCCGCAAGCCGACCGCCGTCGCAATCGACACCGATTCTGTATTCGTCGGGAGCAATTGTGGTCAGGTGCATCGATTGCGGCTCAGCGACGGTGAGGTCGAGCTACTCTTCGAAGCGCAGGAGCCGACCTCGGTCATCTCACTGGTCACTTGCCCCGAGGGCGATCGGTTGGTCGTCGGCTACTCGGACGGAGCTGTCGTTTACTACGACATCGCGGCGGAACAGACCGGTCGGGCCCATCGGCTGCCCGAGGGCGTGCCCGTCTCTGCATTGGCCATGTGCCCCGACTACAGGGGCTTTGCGGTGTGCCGGTCCGATCGGACCGTGACGCTGCACTCCGTGGAGAGACCGGACGTGCCCGTGGTGGAGTTCATGACAGCCGATGTCGTCGAAAAGGCGACGTTCTCCAATGATGCTCACTTGTTGGCCGTGACCGAGCGGGGCGGCGCCCTCGAGATCTACCACGCCGATACGGGTCATCAATTGATGCCCCCTACCAAGTTGCAGCGTCAGCCCATGACGGTCGCCTTCGATTCGGAGGACCGCCTCTCGGCGTTGTGCGAGGTGGACGGCACCATCTATCGTTGGAATCTCCACGAGAAGTTTCTCGGATCCGACGCCGACTCCGAACAGGTGACCCTGGAGACCTGACGACCCGCCGCAATCGAAACGCCGGGCGCGTCGGAGGGTGTGGCGCGTCTCGCTATTTGATCGTATGGCGCGCGAGTGGATATGGTGGCTCCGTTCGACTCATCGGAACATACGGAAAAAGCCTGCCACTGAGTGCCGTGGAGGCGATGAAAGACTCGGATGGTAGATCGATCCAAAGCTCTTGATGTGGCACGGCGCGTGGCCGTCGATGGCCGCGACCCGGACGAGGTGCTCGAGTGCCTCGAGCTCGCCGCCGCGCTCGGCCCCGAAGTCGCGACGGGAGAGTGGGAGGCTGCGGGTCGCCAACTCGGCCTGCAGTGCGGTGAGGCGCTCCTCGAAGGGTTCCTCGCCGCTGGGGTTGCACGCGGAAGCGTCCGAGCATGGTCGCTCGCAGACCCCGAACTCGTCGATGAACTGGGTCGAAGCTCGTCGATAAACGATCGCTGGGAGCGCCAGCGTGCGGCATGTGCGCAGGCCCTGTACGACTTCCATCCGGTCCAGTCTCCGGAAATCGCAGCGCGTCGAGTCGTCCATCTTTTGGAGGCCGGGAAGACCGAGGAGGCGCTCGAGCCGCTGTTGCTCGCCGAGCAGTATTACTACGATAAGGGAGAGTACACGCGCGCTGAGGCCTTACTCGACGAATACGATCAAATTCTAGACGCCCAGGGGGTCCCCGACGATGTCGAGGAGCGCGGGCGCAGCGCCTGGCGCCGGGGTCGATTGCTCTTCACGCAGGGCGCAGTCGAGGAGGCCAGGGAGCTGTCCGAGACCGCCGAGCGTGTACTCGGTAGCAGCCAAAATCGCTCCGAGCGTGGGCAGGCTGCACTCTTCGCCGGGAGGCTGCTGCGCGATGCGGGGGACATGACGCAAGCTCGCAAGAAGCTGCAGGTCGCGGTGGAGAGCTTTGCGGCCGCGGGCGATAAACGGGGGCTCGCGTTGAGCCGCGCGGGCCTCGGGATGGTCCTGCTCGCCGAGGGGGAGGCGGGAGCAGCAGTGGACGCGTTCCGCAAGGCCAGGAGCTTCTTCGAGACCCAGGAGTCCTCTCACGTCGTCGCCAGCATCCTCATCTACATGGCACAGGCGTGGCATTATCAGGACGACCGACTCCAGGCGATGACCTGTATCGAGCGGGCGCGCGAGGTCGCGCAATCTAACGATGATGTCGTCAACGAGGCCGCGACCTGGAACTTCGAAGGCGAGGTCGCGCGCGACAATAGTGATTGGAGCTACGCTCGGCGTTGTTATCGACGCGCTTCCCAACTCTACGGTCAGATCGGCGCGAGCAGTGAGCATATCGCGCGCTTCAATACTGCGCTCGTCGATATCGGTGCCGGGGACTACGCCTCGGCCGATGACATGCTCTCGGACCTCGAGCGCACGTACGACCAGATCGGCTTCGGTGCACGGCTCCCGCTCGTCTACGCGGCGAGGATCGTGGCTCTTATCGGCCTGGATCGCTTCGAGGATGTCCACGACAATGTCTCGAAGCTCGATGGCGCTCTCGTCGAGACAGGCGTCGTTCACCACGATATCCTCGAGCAGCTCGAGCGGGCGAGAACGCTGCTCGACCCCGCCGAGCAGTCCGACATACTCGAACAACTCGAGGAAATCGCCGAAGTCCAGCGCGCGGCGTTGAGCTGATCCGCGTGGCATCACGCGTGGCTGGTGTCACGGGCAATCGTGATTATCTTAACGATCCAAGTGGGCGTTTCCATCTGGAAAGCTGATAGTTTCTCGGAAGTAGAAATCGATACATGTCATTTCCGTACGACAAAAGATCCCGGTCCCGTGGCCAGAGAGCCGTTCCGCTCGAGGTCGCTCAGAAGCTCGCTGACGAGCGTGACCGTCTCCGCGCTGAGCTGCAGAAAGCTCGGCGGGAGCACGATCAGATCGCCAGCAAAACTGGAGCGATGGTTCGCCAGATCGAAGGCCTGCGTGAGCGGGTGCAGGAGGCCGAATCCGAGGCGAGCTCGCTGCGGGAGGAGTTGGCGTCACAACAAGAGGCGCGGCACTCGGAGACACCCGATCGAGACGACAACTCGGAGGTCGTCCGCAGGTTGAGCCGGCGGATCGACGAGCTGACCAAGGACCTCCAGCGGGTCGAGCGTCGTACCCAGCGTTCCGTCGAAGACGCGCGACGCCAGGAGCGCACCCGTTTGCTCGCCGGGCTCGGGGATGTGCTCGACTCGACCGAGCGCGCGCTCGAGATGCAGGGCGCCGAAGGCCCCTGGCGACAGGGTATCGAGGCGATCCACACCCAGCTCATTCGCTACCTCGAAGCGGAGGGGGCCGAGCTGTTCGGAGAAGTCGGCGAGAAAATGGACCCGCACCGCCACGAAGCGGTGGGTGTCGTGGACGTCGAAAAGTACGATAAGGGAGAGATCGTCAACATCGAGCGCCGGGGTATCGAGCTCGAGGATGGGACAGTCGTGCGAACCGCTCGTGTTCAAGTCGCGGGGTGAGGCTGTCTGGAGGGCACATCGGCCTCGAGCGGCAGATCGGGAAGTTTGCAGGGTCGTCTTGCGTTTCCCCTTCGACACCAACCGATCTGACCACCCCGGACGTACCGGTCATGAACCCTCAACGTTTTGAGCTTCGCAGCTCTTCGATCGTCGCGGCCGCGACGGTTCTATTCGTCATATTCTCCTGGTCACCCGTATTTGCGCAGGACGCTTCGCTGCAAGATGCGGTGGAGTCGCTCCGCGAGGGGCGCTACGAGCAGGGCCTCGAGACGCTCAGCACGCTCGATGCGTCGAGTGACCCGCGAGTTGATTATTACAGGGGGTTTGCGCTCGAGAAAATCGGTCAGTGCGAAGCGGCGAAATCGGCGTATCGACAGGC
The DNA here is from genome assembly GCA_051747295.1 of Myxococcota bacterium. Taxonomy (GTDB): domain Bacteria; phylum Myxococcota_A; class Bradymonadia; order Bradymonadales; family Bradymonadaceae; genus JBNJFZ01. Next base: position 7,515 of record JBNJFZ010000168.1, on the reverse strand, counting down.
AGAGTCCGCGGCGTCGAACCCGCGCGTCGAGCAGGTGGCCACAGAGGCGCTCGAGGGCTTCGACGGTCGTTGTGTCCCGACGGTGGCCGGTGCGCCCGAGGTCGAGCCCGTGGCGGAGTCCCAGACCTCGGCTCCGGCGTCCGCGAGCGGGCAACTCGCACGTGGGTCCGGGCGTGTGGGTTGGAAGGTCTTCGGCTGGACCACGGCCATCCTCGGCGGCATCACGCTCGCCGCGGTGCCCGTCAAGTCGGCCATCGAGGATCGAGCGTTTCAGCGCACAGCCCCGTATTTCGAGCTGAGATACGGGTGTGATGTGTCCAGTGGGGATATCGTCGAGGGATCGTGCGAGAAGACGCCCACTTCGGATGACCCGGTCTATGATGCCTACCAACAGGGTCGAGATGCAGCCGATACAGCCGGTCGCTATATGGTGATCGGCGGGACGACGCTCGCGGGATTGGGCGTCGCGACGCTCGTGACGGTGGCGCTGACCCGGCCGTCCGCTCCGGTTCAGTGGTCGCTCGCTCCCACCCAGGGTGGTGCTCAGGTGGGCGCCATTCTGCGCTTCTAGACCTTCATGCGGCTTTCGCGCTCGCGCTGGTCAGAAACTCTAACAGCAACGCATTTACTTTTTCGGGACGGTCCATCTGAACCCAGTGGCTGGCGTCCGGGAGCTTTTTGATCCGAACGTTCGGAACCAGGTCTCGCGGCGGCTCCGCCATCTCTACCCGAAGTGCGACGTCTTGCTCGCCCCAGATGACGAGCGTCTCCGCTTCGATGACCGGTGAGTCTGGCTTCTCCAACACGCTCCGAATCAATGCCCGGTAGTAGTTGATCATCGCGGTCAGCGCGCCCGGCTGCTCGTAGGATTCGATGTAGCGTTCGATGTCTTCGTCAGTAAACGCCCCCTTACGAACTGTTCCGTGCTTGCAAACCCGTCTCGGATACGCGAAGTCGCCGGCGCGCAACATGGCTTCTGGTAGCCACGGCAGCTGGAAGAAGAACATATACCAGCTCTTCAGCAGTTGTCTTGGCGTCTTGAGCCAACGCAACATCGTCGCGGGATGGGGGGCGTTCAGAATGGAGAGCGTCTCGAGCTTGTCGGCGTGCCGGCTCGCAAAGTGCCAGGCGACGGCTGCACCCCAGTCGTGCCCGATGATGTGGGCGTGCTCCTCGCCGAGATGCTCGATCATATCGGCCACGTCGTCGGCGAGCCGGTCGATGTTGTACGCGGCGACGGGGTCGGGCTTTTCGGAGGTGTTGTAGCCGCGCATGTCCGGCGCGACCACGCGGAACCCGGCATCCACCAGCGCCGGTATTTGATGACGCCACGAGTACCAGAACTCCGGAAACCCGTGCAGTAGCATGACCAGAGGTCCATCGCCGGCCTCGACGTAGTGCAGGTTGATATCCGGCAGGTTGGCTCGACTGTGTCGAACAGTCGTGTGGTCGAGTTCTTCGGTCTTCTGGGCCATGGTGGGTGACTCCGTGATGAGCAATCCAGCTCTTTCGACTCCTACCATTCCTCCTCGACATGAACCAAGTATTGCGGTGCCACAATTGCAGCACCAACGAGAGCAACGGTCCACCTTGTCGACGAATCGTGTCAGCCCTTGCCAGTGATTCTGCAGATGGCCCGCTCCGGTGCTGAGCCTTCTGATGGTCGCGACTCGAGCATCCACACTACGTGGTTGATCTCGCGTTATCTCCGAGTCACATCGGTTTGACTCGGGTCCTTCTCGTGAGACCTTTCAGGATACAGGGCAGCGACAACAAGTCATGGAAACCGTGAGGTGGCATATGGATACCCCATCCGAAGACACCGTCTTACTCGCCACGTATTCGGACACGATGCAGGCGAATATCGCCAAAGGACAGCTCGAGGAGTCCGGGATCGCCGCACGCCTCAGCGATGAGGATATGGTGAATGTCCACCCGCTGCTCGGCAGCGCGGCCGGCGGCGTAAAGTTGTGGGTGCCCGAGTCCGAGGCGTCCGACGCCAAGGAGTTGCTCGAAGAGGCGACGGATGACTCCGACCCACTGGCTCCCGGAGACGGTGAGGTGCTGTCGCTCGACGATGAAGATCAACTCCCGGATACCATCCTCACGTGCCCGAAGTGCGGGAGCCAGGACATCGGCTTCGCGCCCGCGTTCTCGGTCTTCTGGGCGGTCGTCGTCCTCACCGTTGCGGTGCCGATGGCACTGCCGGTCAGCAAGACCATCGGCTTTGCCATCACCGGCGGCCTCGCCTTCCTGGGCATCGTGCTGATGGCACTGCGAAAATTTCCGCTCCAGTGTAAGGATTGCAGCGAACGCGGGGCCCGCAGCCACTTTGAAGACAACCCGCGTGCCGATCTCGCGCTCGAAGAGTGAGGCGCGTCATAAACAATAAAAACGGAGACACCATTGAAGGTTCAAATCTGGTCAGATGTCGTATGCCCGTGGTGCTATATCGGGAAACGCCGCTTCGAGGCGGCGATGGAGCAATTCGACGGGGATATCGAGGTGGAATGGAAGAGCTTCGAGCTCGACCCGGGAGCCCCAAAATCCCATGATAAGCCGCTCGACGAGCTGCTCGCCTCGAAATACAGAACCAGCCTGGAGGGCGCGCGCCGCATGATCGCGCAGATGACCGACCGGGCGCGTGAGGAGGGCCTGGACTTCGATCTCCTCGAGGCCCAGGGCGGCAATACCCTCGACGCGCATCGGCTGATTCATTTTGCGGCCGAGAGAGAGAAGGGCGATGAGATGAAGGAGCGACTCCTGTCGGCCTATATGACCGAGCAGAAGCCCATTTCAGACCGGCAGACACTCGTAGCCTTAGCCGAAGATGTCGGCCTGGATGGCGAGCAGGTCGCGGCCATGCTGGCGACCGACGAGTACAAGCAGGCTGTTCGGGATGACGAGCTCCAGGCCCACCAGGTCGGTGTTCGCGGCGTGCCGTTCTTCCTCGTGGGCGGCCGCTACGGTGTCTCTGGCGCCCAGACCGCAGACGTGCTGGTGGATGTCCTCGAGCGCGCAGAGGAGGAACTGGAGCCCGAAGAACTCGAGACCGGAGTGGTCTGCGACGAGGATGGCTGCGCCGTCGATATCGCTCGGCCGGCCGAGTAGCGACTACTTCTCGAAGACGGGATCCGGCAGGCCAAATCGCGCGTAATCACCGGCACTCAGCTCGCGGACGACCTGGCTTCGGGCCACATCCCGAAGCAGCGCGTCTCCAATCGCGTACATGCCGAGTCCACCCACGCTGTCCGGCAGCGCGACGAAGCGTCCGTCCGGTGAGAAGTGGTCGTAGGTGAGTTCGGATACGCCAGACGGAAGCCGCGCGATAGCGCGGCCGTTGCGCGTGTTCCACAGCCAGGTCGCGCCGGGGCGAGTTGCGGCCACGACCTCGCCGCCGGGGCCGAATTCGATCGTCTCGGCGCCCGGCGCCGGGCCGAGCTCGCGCTCGCGCACTCCCTTCACGCTCCATAAGACCACCAGTCCTGTTCGATCGATGGTCACCACGCTGCTTCCATCGGGCGCGAATGCGAGATCTCGGACGCCATCGGTATCCAATTCGGTCTGGCTCTCGGCATCGCCGAAGCGCGTCAGCAACGCGGTACCGTTCTTGTCGATCGACCCGACACACATGCCGGTGTCCTCGAAGATGAGGTCGCTGAAGCTGCCCTTCCATTCGATCGGAGGATTTAGAGCGCCGTTGATCGAGCCGACTCGCCCCTCACCATCGCCGGTCACCAGGAAGAACCACCCCGAATAGCCGTCTATGCGAACTTCTGATGCCGGGCTATCGAGTCGGAACACCGTGCGCTCGCCGCTCTTTGCGTCCCACACGGTCAGGTGAGACGGTTCTCCGGTCGCCCAAATGTAGTTGTCTGAGACGTCCCAGTCCGCCTCGCCAATCTGCACCGAGTCCGGCAGCTCGTAGAATCGCACGTCCGAACCGCGCTTGACGGCGAGGCCACCTTCAACGCGTGTCAGAAGCTCCAATTCGCCGTCCCTTTGCCGCAGGGACAGAATGCGGTCGTCTGTCGTCAGACGCTCCGGTTCGGTCCCGTCGAGCCTCATCGCCTGGATATGTCCGTCCACATCTGCGGCGGCGACTCGCTTCGAGTCCGGCGAGAAGCGAAATCGCTCGATGCGATTCGCCAATCGCATCAGGTTACCCTCTGGCTTGCCCGAGAGCTCGTGTAGCTCGACGCCTGCGTCCGTGACGATCAACAGCCGCCGGCCTCCATCGCGCGTCGCGATGCCCCGAATATTGTTTCCGACCGTTGTTCGGGCGAGTTCGACCCCGTCCCGGGACCATAGCTGGGCGCTCGCAGCGCTCCACGTGATAAACCGCTGAGTCGACGGAACGGCTCGCCAACCGCGGATCGGTGCATTGGGTCGTAGGGTATGCGACTCGCCGCTCGACTCGACGAGCTTCAAGTGTGTCGCCCCGGACAGGACGAGATTGCCATCGGACGTGAAGCTTGCCCGAGAGAATCCGTCGTAGGGTGCTAGCGAGCCGATGCCATCTGCCCCCAGAGACAGAAGTCGGACCTGAGCGTGTTCGTTGGACAGCACGAGACGCTTCCCGTCGGGTGACACGTCCGCCATGAGGCCATCGGGGCGGATGTCCACGGTCAGTGAGAGGGGCTCTTCGCCGGACGCAGGCAGGATGGAAACCCGTGTCTGGGCCCCATCTTCGGTGGCAGCCGCCACCAGTACGGCGTCGTCGTTCTCGGGTATGAGCCGTGCGAGCTCGAAGCGCGGCGGAGTGGACAGTTGAAAGCTGATATCTCCCGTCGTCCTGAAGAGCTCGATTCGAGGTTCGTCATGCCCCGACGTGGTGTCGTGATGGCTGCGTTCTCCGACGATCATCACGTGGCGACCGTCGTCGCTGAGAGCGGCGCGATCGATCTCGTTCCAGGTCCCGCCAACGGCGGTCGCTTCGATCTCTCCATCGACGACGTCGACGATCTCTACTTCGCGACGATTGCTCGATGTCGTCGGGAATCTGCACCGGCCGTGACCCGTCCAGACTCGGTCGAGTGCGCCGCGATGGACCGAGTCGCTGTCCTCGCACCAGATGCCGTGCAACGCCTCGTTGCGTCGGTGAAAGAGCGTGCCGACACGCTCGAGATGGGTGGCTGAGCCGAGCTTGCCCTGCACCCCGATGGGCTGGTTTTCACCTCCGGCGAGGTCTCGGAGGGCTAGAGAAAAGCCGCTGTTTGGGACGGTCAGGTGCGCATCCTCCGTGCTGGAGAAGACCGCATCGCGTACTCCGGCTTCGACGCGGTGCCGCTGCACGAGGTGATTCCGGCTCAGCGCCTCGTGGAGCAAGGTCGCTGACTCGGCCGATGGCTTCGACTGATTGGCCTGCAGCGCAAAGGGGACGGAGAGGGCGGGCTCGGCTGAAAGGAGCTGCGCGGCTGCCACCAGATACTCGTGGCTGTAGTCTGGCTCCTCGCCCTCGCCGTGCGCTCCGACGAAGTAGAAGGTGCCGGCGACCAGCGCAAAGGCGGCGATGAATGCGTACCGACGCATCCACGTGCGACGGTCGATGGCCTGTCTTGAATCCTCCAGGAAGTCGTGCTCGACGACGGATAGATCGCGCGCATCGGCGTCCTCCCACTCCAGCGTTCGCCGAAGCGTCTCGCCTTCCCACAACAGCTCGGTGGGACGTCCCTCGGTGTCCCAGTGGCGAGCGGCCTCGGCGAGGCGCTCGCGCAGCCGGCGGGACTCCGCGTCGTCCCGGAGCCATGCGTCGAGCCGATCCCAACGGTCGATGAGCGCGTCGTGCGCGAGCTCGACCGTCGTCTCCCCTTCAAATGACGAAATCGCGATGAGGCGGCCGGAGATCAAGTGCTCGAGGACCTGCTGGGCCGTGTCGCGCCTGAAAAAGCGCTCGAGCAGGTCCTCGCGCGGCATCGCGCGGCGGGTTGCCTCGCGGCCCACGAGGATGCAGAAGATCTCGCGGGCGACGCGGAGCTCGGTCTGGCTCTGCAATCGGTCGACGATGTCATCGGCGTGGGAGGACAGGGCGCCGGCCACACCTCCGATGCGATCGAGAGCGTCCGGTGGAATCTTCTTCGCGTCCTCATCCCGCAGCTCCCAGAGTCGGCTCGCCGCGATCTGTAGCGAGGGGAGTGGCGTCGGGTCGTCTGCAACCTCCGCCAGGACGCGTCCCACGACGGCATCGGGCCAGTCGAAATTGAGCCGCTCGGCAGGCTTGACCAGCATGTCCCGCAACTCGTCCGTGTCGGGCGCGCCGAGAAGGAGCAGGTTTTCAGTAACGCGTCGTTGCAACGTCGGATAGGCGGCGAGCCTCGATAGGAAGTCCTCTCGCATGGTGACGACGACTCGGACGCGACTTCGCCGGTCGTCCGATGCCGAGCAGATGGCGTCGACGAATGCCTGTCGGTGTGCGTCCTCGACCTCACCTGTGAACAGCTCCTCGAGTTGGTCGACGAGCAGGATGACCTGAGCGTCGTCTCGGCGTGCTCTGGCCCGCAATAGTTGCCCTGCCAGACCCGGTTGGCCGAGTAGTGAGGCTTCGTCCAGCCTGGTGTTCGACTCGGCGAAGGCATCGAGCTCGGTGCGCAATCGCTCGAGAGGTCGGTTCTCCGGGCGCACGTGGAGGACGTGAACGGCACCGCGTTCGCGTAGCTTCGGGAGCAAGCCGGCGCGGACCAGCGAGCTCTTACCCGCGCCAGATGGACCGATAAGGGCAGTCAGCGGGTTTGAATCGACGAGTCGTGTCAGACGCGCGGTCTCTGCGTCTCGTCCAAAGAACCACCCTTCTTCGCCTTCTTCGAACGGCTGCAGGTACCGGTACGGTGACCCGCTGATATTCCCGCGCGATGTGATGCTGTTGCGCGTATCTTCGAGCGCCGCCAGCAAGGCATCCGCCGATGAAAAGCGCTCCGAGGGGTCGATCCGCAGGCACCTGTCGATCAAGGCGATCGTATCTTCGTGCAACGCGGGACAGAGTTCGCTGACGGACGGAACGCCCTCAGTGAATAGTTTTGTGGGCACGTCTGGCGGGTACGGACACTCCCCGCCGAGCATGCAGTAGAGCGTTGCGCCGATGCCCCAGACGTCGGTGCGCGCGTCCTGAGGTTGGCCACGCCATTGCTCGGGCGCCATGAATCCGGGGGTGCCGGCGACTGCAGGCGTGCCGTCCAACAGGTCCCTGGATCCGCTCTCGAGCGCCTCGCGTACCGTCTGCTTGTCCAGGTTGAAGTCGGAGATCCCAAAATCCAGGAGCTTCACCTCGCCGGATTCCTCCAGGAAAATATTGTCCGGCTTGATGTCTCGATGGAATACGCCGCGTTGATGGGCGTGCTGGAGCGCACGCGTCAGGGGAATCATCGAGTGGATGGCGTCGGCCTCGGCCATCGCGCCGTCCTCGAGGCGCTCTCGAAGCGACCGGCCCTCGAGATACTCGAGGACCATATAGGGTGAGTCGCCCCAGAATCCGAATGCGTGGATGGTGACGATATTGCGGTGCTTGAGGCGCGCCGTCGC
>JBNJFZ010000167.1:0-11953 GCA_051747295.1 Myxococcota bacterium | reverse complement strand
TGATGCTTCGAAGCCTCACCCAGATGCTCACCGCCCTGGAGTTCGCCGGCACCGCGTTGCTCTTCGACGAGGTCGACCGCAACTTGTCGGTCAGCGCCAAGCGCAGCCAGCAGATCGGCGACAACCTCCGACAGGTCATCGACCTGTGCGGCCGCCAGCAACTCCCAAATACGCTATTCATGTATGCCGTACCGCCCGAATTCATGCGGTCGGTCGTGCCCGAATACCCGGCCCTGTACCAGCGACTCAAGAGCCCGGTGCCCCTGAGCGTGCGCAGCCCTCAGGCCGTCATCATCGACCTCGAGAAGCTCGACCTCGAGCCCGAGGAGATGCTCCAGGCCCTCGGCGAGCGCATCGTCGACGTCTATGAGACCGCATACGACGTCGACTTCGACCCGGACGTCCAGTCGTCGAACGCGCAGACCCTGGCGGCGGCCTGCGTCAACACCCAATTCGAGGTCAACCACCGTCGACTCTTCGTCAAGAGCTTCGTCGATTTGCTGAACTGGCAAGCCGACCGCGGGGAGGAGCAACTCGACATCGACCAGGCGATCGACGTGGTGATCGACGGCCACGGCGCGCTCGCGTCGGGCGACTCCAGCAATATCGTCAACCTCGAAGACTACTAAAATGAAGCAAGCGACAGCCACCAAGCAGCCCATGCGCCGCCGAGCGGCGACGGCAGGCACCCTCGAGGCGATGCGCCTGGGCGTCGTCCCGCGCGGCGACATCGCCAGCTTCACCGTCGGGCGAGACGACGAGATGCAGGCGGTCGACGCCGACCTGGACCGCGCGGTCGAGCGCGGCGGCGCGCTCCGCACGTTCCTGGGAAACTACGGGACCGGGAAGACGCACCTGCTCCAGTTGGTCGCCCACCGCGCGCTCGACCGAAACTTCCTGGTGGCCCGCGCCGTGCTCGACCCCGAGGAGTCGCCGCCGAGCCACCCCAAGCGCGTGTATCGAGAGTTGGTGCGCTCGCTGCGATATCCGGATCGCCCCTCGGGCGGGCGCCGGAGCCTGGAGCCGCTGCTCGAGCGCGCCGTCGAATACGAGGCGGTCCGCGAGGCGTTCCAGGTCGACGCGGGTGGACGCTCCAGGAGCAAGCTCGACGACGGCGCCCACCTGTACCTGACCCCGGCGCTGCGCTACGCGCACGCCCTTAACGACGAGGACGTCGACCACGAGGCTCGCGCCTACGGGCTGTCGTTGCTGTACGACTGGCTGGAGGGACACCCGACGATCTCGAATACCGAGATCGACGCGATCTTGCCGCGCATCGTTGGCCGCTGCGACCGAATCTACAGCATGAAGGACTACCGGCCGTGGGCCCGCATCTACGGCTACATCCTGAGTGGGCTGTCGGCGCTGGCTCGCCGCGCGGGCTACGCGGGACTGGTGCTGCTGGTCGACGAAGCCGAGTTCTACTCGCTGTTGTCGACCGAAAACCGGGAGTACGCCCGCACGATGTTCAAGGCGCTGGCCTGGGCCTCGCTGGGGGCCGACGCCGGCCTGCTGCCCTTTGACCGCAGCGAGCTCGACCTGGGCGGCATGGGCATCCTCAAGGATCTGCCCGCTCAATTCGCCCCGGACGCCGGGCTGTACACGGTCTTTGCGATGACCCCGCACGAAGAGGGCATCGACGCGCTCGGCGAGGCCGTCCCCGACGACTTCGTCCGCGAAATCGCCCCCCTGCGGGCCGACGACTACCGGACGCTGGTCGCCCGCGTCTTCGAGACCCACCGCCAGGCCCACCCAGACAGCGACCTGGACAACCGCCACCTCGCCGCCCTCACCAAGGTCGTCTCGAGCCTCGTCGCCCACGCCTACATCGAAAACCCCCGCCAGGCCATGAAGTTCGTCGTCGAATTCCTCGACCTCGCCACCACCCGCCGCGACCGCATCAAAGACGCCATCGCCCAGCTCAAGGCGATGTATTTGGGGTGAGGGGGGGACGATCAGCGTCATCGGTGACTTACGGCTTGATGCTAACTCGCTCACAACGCTACTCTCAGAAAGGTCAGCGAGCCCGAGCCCAACCATCCGATTTTCCGACGTGCGACATGAGTCAGATTCCCCGCTTTTTGCTGATCATTGGCGCGATGAAGGCGGGCACAACCAGCCTCTTCGAGTATCTGGCCGATCACCCTCAGGTCTCGCGCTCGTCGATGAAGGAGCCGGCCTTTTTCGTCCGCGACGAGCGTTCGGGTCGGGGTCGCAGTTGGTATGAGGCCCACTGGGACTGGAACCCAAAGTGCCATCGCGTCGCGCTCGAAGCGTCGACGTCGTACACCCGCGCCCCGACTTTCGAGGGTGCTCCCGAGCGCATGCTCCGACTTTACGGACGTGAAAAACTCAAGCTAATCTACTTGCTACGCGATCCAATCGAGCGAATCATATCGCAATTCAATCACGGCGTGTGCGATGGCTGGTTTGATGAACCCGAGCCGGGCGAGGCGGGCATTCCGACGCCGGAACGTCTTATCGCCCCATCTCGCTATGCACTTCAGCTCGACCAATATATGGGTTTGTTCGAGCGCTCCGACGTGCTTCTCTTGGATCAGGCAGAACTCGACTCATCACCTCGTGATGTCCTTGAGAAGATCTGCAAGTTCGCAGACCTCGACCCCAACCACGAATTCAACATTGGTGAGAGGCGATTCAATCGAGGCGAGGCTCGACGCCCCAAACACCCGTTGTGGCTAAAGATCAAGAAATCGGCAATCGGGCGCGTGCTCTTCGAATACATCGCCATGCGCTATCTACCGCGTCGGATCCGCCACTTTGCGCGCCGATTCGTCGAGCGACGTGACGAAGCGCCCAATTACCGACCAACCGACGCGCAGATTGCCAAGTTACGGGAGGAACTCGAATCAGAGCTCATCGAGTTGCGCGACGGCTACGACTTCGACATCAGGCATTGGCCCACCGCTCGGGCACTCGGACTCAGTGACACGTAATCTCCAAGACATCTCGCAGACCTATACCGCGGGCGCAACGAGCGACGACATCGTGTCATTCGACGTCTTCCGAACGCTCCTCGTGCGGCTCGTGCCGAGCGAGCGCGTCGAACGCATCGCCGCGCAAGCGCTGTTTGATGCCTGGCTGGACGCCGGGCGCGAACCGTTTGCCACAGCCGGAGCCATCGCCGAACACCGCCGGCAGTTCCGCGCCGAGATGGAGGATCGCGCTCGCAGCGAAGGTCGCGAATGGGCCATCACTGCTTGGTTTTCGGTGCTCGAGGAGGCATTTGATATCACCGATATCACAGATCTCGCGCGCGACGCCGAGCTGATTGCCGAGCGCCTTGCGACGAAGGCCGCACCGGGGGTTTCCGAGGTTCTAAGTCGCCTGCGTGCGCGTGCCTCCGGCATCATCGCCATCAGTGATACTTGGCTTACCGAGCCGATGCTCACCGAGCTACTCGACACGCACGGCATCAGCGTCGACCAGGTCTTCACATCGGCCTCGCGCGCAGCATCCAAGCGCAACGGCGAGATCTTCGCGATCATCGAGCGCGAACTGGGCGCCACTCCCGAGCACTTCGTACACATCGGCGACAACATCAAGTCTGACTATATTCGTCCGGTGGGTCGTCGATGGCGCAGTATCTGGATTCCGGATATTGAGCACGCCCCCAAACCGGGGCCGTATCTGGCGTTGTCGACCCGGTCAGCGAACTGGCGCGACGTCTGGCGCGCTGCCTCTGTACCGATCGACAACGGCCAAGGGCCGAGCAAAGAGTATCGATTCGGACGCGATCTCGTTGCTCCTGCTTTGCTGATCAACGCGGTGTGGCAAGCGCGCTTAATGAACAGTCGACAGGTCGAGTCCGCGATGTTCATCGCTCGTGAAGGCCGCCTGCTCGCCGACGTCTTCGATGCGCTGCGACCGGAACTCAACAACCCGCCTGAGCCGGTCTATGCCCGACTTTCCAGGCGCTCGGTGCTGTTCGCGTCAGCTCGCAATCCGCTCGTCACGGGCCGCGCACTGCCGGGAAAGACACGCCCTGCGACCGTCGTCGAGCACCTCACATCGATCGGAACGCCACCGAAATTACGCAGCGAATTACTCGATGCAGCCGGTCTGGCTGACGACAGCCGATGGACAACCGATGCAGAGCGCGCACTCGGCAACGCCGCCACGCGCCTTGAAGGCCGGATCGCTGCCGCCCGGCGGGCATATGTGCAGAAACTGCTAGACTATACGCACGACCTCATCGGTGGGTCTGCCTCGGGTCACATTGCAATCGTCGACTCGGGTTGGGCGGGCACGATTCAAGACGTGCTTCAAGAAATCCTACCGCCACAAACCGCCCTTACCGGCATCTATCTCGGCGTGTCAACCGATGGTGAGACGCCGACACCACGCAACGCGAAGCTCGGCCTCATTCGCGACGATTACCGCCCCAGACACCCCGGGCATCCGGGCTTCGAGATGGCCGGGGCGATTCGCGCCCTGGAGTTGCTCCTCGCAGAGTTGACCGAGGGCACGGCCATGGCGCTCGAGCGAGATGCCGCCGGGCGGGTTGTCGTGGATGTCGGTCAGCCGCCACTGCAGCACTTGCCGCCGTGGCTCTCACAACTTCGAAGCGGAATTCTCGCTGGCATCACTGGCCGCAGGGATGCCGCGGAACTGCTCTATCGCGTCGACGATCTCTTCGCGCTCGGAGACCTGGAAGCCGCTGCTTGCGTCGGGATGCGCACGCTCCTGCTGACACCGCCAAGGACGTTCGCACGGCGATTGTTGTCGATGACCTCCGAAGAAGGAGCGGCGCCTGGACGAACAAAATCGCTCGACATCGATGGCATCTCGTCCGGTTCAGCCTGGTTTCCAGGTATCGCTGCGAAGTATGGCTTGGGCTGTTTGAACCCGGCTATCGAGACCATGATTTCCGCCTACGACGCCTTCGTACGAAGCTCCTCGTAAAGCTCCAAGTAGCGCGCGACCATGATGCTCGGAGCGTAGTTCTCGACGGCAAAGTCGCGCGCTGTGCGCCGTACAACATCGCCCTCGAGCCTCGGCAATACCTCGCGCAACATCGTCTCCAACGCACGATCGTCGGCCTCGCTGGCAAACCACCCACCACGCCCGTGCTCGAAAACCTCACGCATCCCACCGGTCGGATAGGCCACCACCGGCGTACCACAGCTCATGGCCTCGATAATCGTAAGGTTGAATGTATCGGCATGACTCGGAACCACATACCCATCCGCGGCCGCATAGATTTCGGCCAGACGACGGTCGTCGTCGACCGATCCGAGGACGATCACGGCGTCTCGAAGGTCGCTCCAGCGCTCTGGCCACGCCTCCAGCTCCCCGACGACCGCCAGACGTAGGTACGGATGGTCGCGACGCAGCCTTCGGAACGCTGAGACCAGATCAGCGAGGCCCTTTCGCTCGTTGAGGACGTCGACCGCCACGAACAGCAGACATCGCTCGTTGTCCGACAACCCGAGGCGCTCTCGACCGCGCGCATATCGCGACGGATGGAACGTGTCGACATCCACCGCGTTGGGGATCACCCGCACGTCCCCGCCGCGCCACGCCCCCTCGCGAGCCGCGTGCGCCAGGTCCTGGGACGGTGTCGCCGCGACCACATGGGATGCACCCGCGATACGCCGATGCAGCGAGAAATGCAGCGAAGTCATGTCGACCGGTGCACTCAGCGGCCACTGGCCCACCTGCGGGCAGTCGCCACAACCGCTTTGATACAGCTCGCATCCCAGTGGACTGAGGCAACCGCCGGTCAGGCCCGAGTAGTCGTGCAACGTAAAAACCACCGGTCGCTTTCGTGCCACAAAAAACGCGGCGAGCGCGCCCCAGGCGACCGAGAAGTCGTGAAAGTGTACGAGGTCAGCGTGCCAGAGCTCCGGCTGTGCCAGGATCGCCGCCCCACTAGGATCGAGCGCCAACAGGTTGCGCATGATCACGTCGCCTTTGACCCGCGGCAGCCGTCTAACACCGTCGGCGTACGCCTCTCTCGGCGGCTCGCGCACAAAGTGCGTCACCCGGTGCTCCCTCTCCCGAAGCCCGATGCTCAACTGCTCGGCCACGCGTCCGGCCCCGCCCGACGCTGCATCCCCGCGGCTGATCATCGCGATTGTTTTTGGGCTGGAATACGACAAGAGAACCCTCGTTTATATGAAGGCTTTAGGATGCAAATCTAGCCAACTGAACACACCTCAGCCCTATGTGTTGGGCGTTGACCGCCCAGAGAACCTATGTAATTGATCTGATGATGAAACCCAGAGTCCCAAAAGACACGACGCTTTCCGTCATCATCCCTGTTTACGACGACTATCGTCGCCTCGGTCATTGCCTGAGCGCCCTCCAAGCCCAGCAAATCCAAGAGCCGTTCGAAGTCTTAGTCGTCGACAACGGAACCCCCCCGGAACGGCGTACGAAAATCGAGGAGCGATTCCCGTTCGCGAAACATCTGGAGGAACCAAAGGGAGGGTCATACGCTGCTCGGAACCTCGGCATCACTCATGCCAACGGGGAATTCATAGCTTTCACCGACGCGGATTGTATTCCAGCCCGCGACTGGCTAAACGCTGGTCTGACAATACTGCGTAAACACCCAGAGGTGGGATTGGTCGCGGGCCCTATAGATGTCTTCGCACCCTCAGAAGAAAATGCAAGTTGGGTTGAGAAATACGAAATTGAAAAAGCCTTCCCTCAGGAGCAATTCGTCCAAGAGTATCGTTTCGGGGCAACGGCAAACATCTTCACGCGCCGCCAAGTCATCGAGGAACTCGGTCGGTTCGATGCGCAGCTGTTTTCCGGGGGCGACAGGGAGTTCGGAAACCGCGTTGATGCATCCAGATGGTCGCTTCTCTACAGTGAACATCCACGCATACGACATCCTGCGCGAAGAAATCTGACTGAAATGACTTCGAAAATGAAAAGAGTAGCCGCCGGACTCCATCAATTCCACTTCGGTGGCAACTCGTCTCGAATTGAAGACCTGAGAGCTCTACTCCATCTTGCTAAGAAATCCCCGCCCCCCATTCGCTACGCCCTTGAAATTATTAGTGAATCAAACCGCCCCCTCTTGGATCGAGCGGCGATGCTCGCTTTGCACAGCTATAATATTGTAGGTACTCGAGCAATACAGTGGCAGCTAGCAGTTCGTAGCCTTTTTCGTTCAGACTGAAACTGCCCAACTTTCGTGGATAAAGGGCAAGTGGATCTACAATCTGCGAGATGAGCACAGACAGGCCGCCTCACGCAGCAATCACCCTGCGATAAATCCTACAGGTTCGCTCGGCGATCGTATCCCAATCCCACCGTATCACCCTCTCAAAATTCGCGGCACCCAAAGCATCCAACTCGTCCCGGCGCGCATGGGCGCGTCGAAGCGCCTGCACCAAACCTCCATTATTCTGACTAGGCGAGAAATAAATCGCACCGTCCTCTCCCACAAGATCTCTGAGAACCGCGACATCAGGTACGACTAGCGGTCTCCCGAAGGACATCGACAGCACTGCAGCGCCCGAAGTCAATATCTGTGCGTATGGTAAAGCTACGACATCGGCCGCACGAAAGTAGACCTGCGCGAGTTCGTCGGGGATGAAGCCAGCGGCGAACTTGATCTGCTTGTCATCACCGATCGTAGTCCGAACACGCTGTGCGAGCTGCCTGCTCTTCGGCGCTCCAGCTACCAAGAGTTTTGCTGGATCTGGTAGCGACGCCTGTTGGAACGATGATATGAGCCTTGGAACCTGTTTGTACTCCCGAATCGCGCCAAAAAAGAGCACAACAAAACAGTCATCTTGCAGACCGAGGACTTCTCGTGCCTCCGCCCTCGTCACCCGATCCGAATACCAGTCCGCGTAGTGACCATGCGGAATAACGTGGATGCGCCGATGGCCGGAGTGGTGCGTGTCTATGAAGGCGCGGCGCGCAGACGATGAATGCACGATGATCGCGTCCGCCATCTGCGTGACGTGACGATGCAGCCAGCGATCGATCCCGAGAAATCGTCGCTCGTGATTCTCGAGGTTATGAACCGTCCAAACCAGGCGGATGCCCATCCTCTTAACAACTTGGAGATTGCCCAGAAAACAAGCTGCGCGGGCCAGCGCCTTGGCTCGCGAATTCGGCAACCTCGCACTCAAGAAGAACGGCGCCAGCCAGTGCAAATGGATCACGTCCGGCAGGGTTCCGAGCTGGAAATTGAGAGAGAATGTCGCCTCGCCGGCTGACTCGTCGACACGTAATCCTCGGCGCCGCAGACTCTCGAACAGCAACTGATGGTAGGGATTCTCCGGCGATACAGGGAGATGCATCACATGTAAGTTTGACATATCTCTTGAACTTCTCCCACAGAATTGAGTCCTCTGAGCCCGCCTACACATTTGGGCAGAGATCACAGCCCCAGCTATCCACAGCGTTCTGCTCTAACGCCCTGCAGACTACATCAACCGTGACATATTGTCGTCGGACTCGTGCCTCGAAATCCACTACACACGACACTTTACTGCCCTACCATGCGGACTCACTGTTCGACTTCTTCAACGCAGAACGGTTCTCGAGCGACTAGGACCGCCCTGCCGAACCCGTCGCTACGTAACAGCGACTAAAACTCAGCCGCAAACGCCCTCGAATCAGCTCGCCGCCGATACTGGCACGTCAGCCGCCCGAGCAGCTCTTTTCGATGATCGGCGAGGTTATTATGCTCGCCGGGGTCGTCGTCGAGGTCGTAGAGCTCCAGGATGCCGCGTTCGGTGTCGACGATTAGCTTGTACCGCCCCCGGATGACGGCGTGTTTGCCGGGCGCCGCGGCGTGGACAGGACGAGTTGCGACTCGTTCGTGGACTGCATCGGCGAGTAGTGCGCGGCCCTTCATCTCGACTCGGGGGCGAAGGCCGAATAACTCCAAGATAGTTGGCGCCACGTCGACGGTGGATACCACCTCGGTCACCCGACGCGACCTCTCCAGCGAGGGGTGTTGGACGATCACCGGCACGCGAATCGACTCGTCGTAGAGCCGAACCACGTGCTGGATGTATTTGTGGTCCCAGAATTCCTCGCCGTGGTCGCCCACCACGACGATCGCGACGTCATCGCCGTTCTCGCTCGACTCGATGTGTTCGATGAGCCGTCCGATCCAGAAGTCCGTAGACGCAACCTCCGCGTGGTAGCGGTCGTGCTCGGTCGGGCCGAAATAAAAGCGATCATTGGGAACGTAGTACCAATGCGGGTCATAGAAGTGCGCGAAGACGAAGAAGCTGTCTTCCTCGCCGAGCCGTGCGAGGTGGTGATTCACGCGGTCTACTGTGCGACGCGCAGTCCGTGAAAAGCGATGTTCGGGCCGTGATGTCAGCGTCTCGTCGACGAGATCGAACTCGCCGAGTGCTGACTCCAAAATCGGATGGACGGGTACTGCGACAGTTCGGACGCCGTCACGGGCCAGTTCAGAAGCAATGGTTGGGATAGAGTCCTCATCTCTGCCGATCTCAGCTACATCACTGTACCGCCCGGTGAGCATAGACGCCGCCGACAAACGCGTGACAGCCGCCGTACTATAGGTGTTCTCGAACCAGATCGATCGCTCGGCGAGCGCATTCAGATTGGGTGTGAGCTCGACCATTGTCCCGTCGGGCGCCTCTCGGCGAGCACCGATGAGGTCTCCTCGAAGCGCGTCGACCATGATGAAAACGAGGCCCCGCACCGTCGGGACGCTCTCAGCAGCGCGCTCGGGTCCAGGCTCGCCTTGTTCGCCGACTTCCAGGCCATCGCCCTCGCATGGCGCGACGGAGAGTCCATCCAGCGGGTCTGTCGAATAGGTGGCCGGCAGCGACTCGAGCACGCGATACGAAAGCGCGGTTCGCTCGTGCATTAAAAGGCGCAGTGTGTGGGATCCGTAGGCGCCGAGCACGTGGTGGATCACCGGCGCCATGACAAGGCCAATCGCGATCAGCCCGACAGCCCAGCCAGACAAGCCGCGTTCCGCGCTCGCCTCCCCCCCGCCCGTATCAAAGGGCACCAGCAGCATGACCAGCGCGAGCAGCATGACGAGGCTCAATGCGTGCAGCTTGTCGGCCGGCGCGATTCGACTCATCGCATACAGGCCATACGAGACTTGCCAGTACAACAGAAGTGCGACGCCCAGGGTCAACCCGAATCTGTGCAGCTGCCGCCGACACCATCGATACAGCCCGACCGATGCGACCACAAAGACGACGATCGGCACCACGATCAGACCTACAGTCCCCGGCAAAACAGGATTGAACAGCCCACCGGAGGGAAGCACGCCGATGCCCCACATCGGCAGCAGCTTGAAGCCGTATAGAAACGTCACCAGGGCGAGCTGTCCGGCGATAAACACGCTCCAGGCGACTCGGGCAGGCACCCGCTCCCGAACGTCCCTGGGAATGACAAGGGAAATGCCCCAGCAGACGGCCCCCAGGATTGCCCCGCTCCCGACCATAAGGAGCACGCAACTCATGACGAAGAGCGCATGCGTACCTGGCCCGTAGGCAGCCAGAAAACCATCGACAATGGTCTCGACTGCCTCGATGAAGCCGAGCAAGAGCCCCGCCCACATCCCACGCCGTACAAGGTCGGAAAATCGGAATGTCAAAGGGGCGTCCATCCACAAAAACCGCTGACCGAGTGATCACCTGCGTCGCGCCGGGCAACGCGACAGGAGCATACACGCACCGCTCGCTCGAATGACAGTAGAAAGCCCTCGAGCCCCGCCAGTGCCACACGCAGAGCCGCTCTGATATGCCTCAAGTTGACTTCCGACCCCATAAACGCCAATATGCGACGCCGATTCGACGAAAACCCCGGGAGAGCTGCATCTATCTCGGCTAAATTCATAAGGATTTCAAGAGCTTGAGCAGATGATAGAATCTACCGCGCACGACGCCCTGCTGCCCGACCGCGACGACCCGTTGTCCCACTTCGACAATGCGGAACGGTTCTCCAGCGACGAAGATCGTCCGGACTACACGCACCTCGACGAGCTCGAGGCGCAGTCGATCTTCATCATCCGCGAGGCGTTCAACAAGTTCGAGAACCTCGGGATGCTCTGGAGCATGGGCAAGGACTCCAGCGTACTGCTCTGGCTGGCGCGCAAGGCGTTCTTCGGCCACGTGCCCTTCCCGGTGATGCACGTCGATACGAACTACAAGATCCCCCAGATGATCCAGTATCGCGATTATCTGGCGGAAAAGTGGGACCTCGACCTGCGCTGGGCCGAGGACCGCGAGACGCTCGACGCCGGTGAGACCTATCCCGAGGGCAATGCCACACGCGTGGAGTGCTGCTCCCGGCTCAAGAAAGATGCGCTGCAGGACCTGATCGCCCGCGAGAATATGGAGGCGATCTTTCTGGGCATCCGCCGCGATGAAGAAGGCACGCGCGCGAAGGAGCGCTACTTCTCTCCGCGCAACAAAGACTTCGAGTGGGACTTCAAAGACCAGCCGCCGGAGCTGTGGGACCAGTTCAAGACCGACTTCGAGCCGGGTACGCACCTGCGCATCCACCCGCTTCTGCACTGGACCGAGGTCAATATCTGGGAGTACATCGACCGCGAGCGCATCCCGGTCTTGAGCCTGTACTTCGCAGACGAGAACGACAAGCGCTACCGCAGCCTCGGCTGCCAGCCGTGTACGTTCCCGATCGACTCGTCGGCGCGCACCGTCCCCGAGGTCATCGCCGAGTTGAAGGCCACCAGGGTCGCCGAGCGTAGCACCCGCGCCCAGGACCAGGAGTCCGAGGACGCCTTCGAGATGCTTCGCGCCTCTGGTTATATGTAGCTTTTCGCAGGCTGGCAGCCTGCGTGCCACTGTTTTTTCGCAGGCTGGCAGCCCGCGCGCCATACCTGACCCGCTCGCCACACATTGTACGGTATTCGATATGCAGAAGACTTCAGAAAACCCGCTCAAGATCGTCATCGTCGGGCACGTCGACCACGGAAAGTCGACGCTCGTCGGCCGCT
>JBNJFZ010000166.1:0-12028 GCA_051747295.1 Myxococcota bacterium | reverse complement strand
TGAATATATTTGTACTGAACATTTGATGCGTTGGCAAGTAAAAACAGATCGTTTGTTCAGTACTGAACGCATGACTCTCGACACGAGCCGTCCCCAGCCCCAGAATTAAGATGCAAATCAACGACTTAGGGTTGCAGATCTCCTGCAGCCCTCAGGGTAACTCCGTCGCGGCGAACGAACGGGCGTGGAGTCGAACGTCGGTGTGTCGCACGGAAAAGTCAGTGATGAGACGCAGCGAGCAATACCAGCAACGTGGTGCGTTCAGCTCTCGAGCTCGAAGACGTACTCGACGCGCTTGGTCGACACGACCGGCTTTCCGTTCTCGAGAGCGGGCTCGAAGCGCCACCTGGAGAGATACTTCTCGGCGAGTTCGTCGATCCCGGCGCCGACGCCCTTGACGATTTCGACGTCGGTTACGCGCCCGGAGGCGTCGATGGTGAGAATGGCGACCACTTCGCCGCTGACACCGCGGCGCTGGGCCTCGACAGGATACTCCGACGACGGAGCGGTCGGCCGGCTCACGGGCTTCGCGCTTCGCGTCGGGCCGGCCGGCTGCGCCTCGCCATCTCCGTCCCCCGTGCCGGTGCCGTCTGGCGAACCGCCGAGCTTTCCGCGACCGAATTTATTCGGCCCCTTCTTCGTCCCGGGACCGCCCTCCCCCGCCTGGACCGTCTCTCCGGACGAGGACTCCATCACGAGCTCCGGCATGGCGACGGGCTCATCGGGGTTTTCGCTCGTCGTCTCTGTGTCTTCTGGAGCATCTTCGACACCGAGAGCCGGCGCCGGCTCCTCTTCTTCAGGCTGCGGTTCCGGATCTTCTTTCGGTTCCGGCTCCGGCTCGGGTTCGGGTTCCGGCTCGGGTTCGGGTTCCGGCTCTTCTTCAGGCTCCGGCTCTTCTTCAGGCTCCGGCTCCGGTTCCTGTTCGACGTCGGCCCACTGGTCTTTGTCGACCTCGACATCTCTGAGTTGGCTGATCCAGTCCTGATCGAGCTCCGACTCGAGCGGCCCGAGATCCATCGACAACAACACGATCAGGGGAACGATGTGGGCGAGCGCGCTCAATCCGAGCGTCCACCAGACGACAGGCACACCGATAGGGGCGCCTTCGTCGCTCTCCTCCACCTGTTTTTCCGGGTCGCTCGTCACCGTCGCTCACCACTTATTCGCATTCTCTATTCGCTTTCTCGAACCCTCCGGCGGTCCACTACCAGAGGCCGTCGCACCACAGCCTGATCAGAATTAGGCGCGACAGCTCGGCACCTCAGCGATGAGATGCAAGAGCTCACCTGCCAGATACACTTTCACATCGAGTCACCGCCTACTCGCCCGACGCCAGCTATACAGCAGGGGCATGCGCAGCCACAACTGGCAACTTACCGATCGTTAACCTCAACACAATCGGGCGGAGTTGTATTCGATTTCGAGGAAAAGTCAGGACAGCGGAAAAGACGCGGCGATAAAGAGGTAAAAACCCTCCTCGAGCATCATGTCACCGGGAGGGTTCACCTTGACCGCGTCGGTTGTCCCGGGCTGGCCGCCGGCATCCACGGCCAGCAGCGTCGCGTCGTACTTGGTCTTGAGCACCGAGACCGCCTCTCCGACGGTGAGACCCACGAGATCATCGGGAATCGGGCAGCGGTAGAATTGGTGGCCGTATTCTGCGGTCAGCAGCTCGTCGAGCATCGAGACGATCCCGCGGTTCTTGGTGACCGTGGCCATGACGTGCCCGACGTACTCCTCGCTGACGATGATCTCCTCGACGCCCACGCGCCGAAGGCTGGCCTCATTGTCGCGATTGAGCAACTGGACCGTCGTGTAGATCTCGGAGTTGAGCTTCTCGATGAGCATCGCCGCCAGGACGGTACGAGCGTCCCTGTCCTGCGCCGTCCGCTCCTCCATCGTCTCGTCGGCCAACAGCAGCGCCGACGCCGCTCGCTCGATGCCGGCTTCTCGCAGTGTGTCGATGCGCGTGTAGTCCCCCTTCAACGTGAGGACCTGACCGGGGTATTGTTCGACGACGGGACTGTCCTCGACGCTCTCGCTCTCGGTCACGACCACGAAGTGTTTGTAGTCCGGGTCGTGCAGCAATTCGTCGATAATGAGCGGTCCGGCCTGATTCCAGCCGCAAATGACCACGTGGTCGTGTAGGTCATCTATCTCCATGCCGTGCAGCCTCACCTTCTTGAGTGTGTCGATCATGATCGCGGAGATCGTGCCGGTGAAGATCGCGAATACCGTCAGGCCGCTGAGCATCATCACCACGGTCACGGTACGCCCGAGCGTCGTCGTTGGCCACCCTCCGATGGGCTCTCCGGCGATCACGGTCATCAGCGCGAACCAAAGGCTCCGATCGAGTCTGTTGAACTCCGGATTAGCCGCACCTTCGGCAAACCGCATGGACAGACCGCCCATCAAGACGACGGTCAGAATGGCCAGGCCGATGATCACGTACTCGACGCGAACGACACGGAATACCGCGGAGACCTTCCTGAGGCGTCGCGTCGCGATGATCCCGACCCGGAAGAGCCGCAGCAGTCGCAGGAATCTCAGCCCCCGGAAGACCGGGAGCACCGCGAGAATATCGTACCAGCACTTGCGCAAGAATCGCTCTTTACGCCGCTCGGCATAAAAGCGAATCATCAGCTCCACGATAAAGACGATCGTGACGATGTCATTCGCCAGAGACAGCGGGTAAAAATACTCGGATGTGGGAGAGAGCCAGGCCTCCACCAGAACCAGGCAGACCGAGGTGACGATCAAGACCGCGACAACGGACTCGGTGATTGGATGCTCGAGCGCGCGCCTTACTTTTCGTTGTGCACTCATGACGTCCTGAACGCATGGTCGGCGAGGGGTGATTCTGATGCGCCGAGCTTATATCGGTCGACCGGCAGACCCAAGGACGATGGTGCGGTGCCCGTGTTGGAATTGATTCGGTACGCCAATCGCGTTTAATCTGCTGTCAATCAGTGAGCACGCAAGATATCTGAATTATCTACCCCGCCCCGACGAACGGACGGCGCACGAAGCGAGAGCCAGCCTATGGCGAGTACGAACGAGTTCCAGCGCGACCCCCAGAAGCTCGACCCGGTCATCGGAATCACGGTGCTGGTGCTCGTGCTCGGCGTGGTCGGATTTGCGGTGTACAAGCACCAGACTGCACCGGAGGTCTCCGAAGAGGACATCACCTTCGAGCCCATACGCGTCGAGACCGATCGGCTCCTGGCCGAGCGCAAGGAGCGATCCGCCGAGATCGAGCCCGACCGCGCCGGCAAGGACCTCGAGCGCCTGCGCGAGACCGCCCGAAAAGCCAACGAGATGTCCTTCGGGTCTCCTTCGCGCCTCGACCAGCAAGAGACCCAGAAGAGGCTCAGCATCTACGCCAACCAGATCATCCCGGCGTATAGCTACGACGGGTTCATCTATTCGGCCGAGCCGCTGTTCATCGAATGTGGCAAGGGCCTCGAGTCGCTGCTGGAGGCCATCCGACGCGGCCAGATCACAGTCGAGCGCGCCCGCGAGAATCCGCCTGCGGATACCTTCGAGAGCTATCGCGAGAATTGCGGCAACGTCCTGCCGATCCTCATCGAGCAGGGCCTGGTCACGCGAGATGGCGAGTGGACCAGCGAATCGGGCCCGGCGATCTTCGACGTGCTCAATCGCTATCGGTGGGCCCACGTCATCGACGACCGACGCAAGGCGATGACCCAGCTCACCCCCTATGAGCAGGAAATCTTGATGCGCTGGCGAATCGAAGATGCCCGGGCCTTCGAGCTCGCCGATCGCTGGCGTTTTCTCGACCAGGCGAGGGAGTTAGTCCCGAGCTACGAGGTCAATTGGGCCGCGGGCGTACTCTCCCTGCGCGAAAACAACCTGGAGCAGGCGCTCGACTACTTCGAGAAGGCGGCAGCTGCCAACGAGCGCGAGATGGCAGATGACGTCGTCGAATACCTCGAGGCGCGTATTCGGACGCGCGATGCCTCCTGAGGATCCGCCCGTTTTGCGGCCGGCGGCGGAATCACAAGAAGGTATTGACAGGCGTGAGTACCTTCCATATAAACACCAGCCCGTCGCGGGAACCGAGTTGCCCGACGGAAACCCATAAGGGGCCGTAGCTCAGTTGGGAGAGCGCGTGACTGGCAGTCACGAGGTCGGCGGTTCGAGCCCGCTCGGCTCCACTATCCATCAAATGCCGCATCCACCCACGGATGTGGCTTTTTTGTACATCGAACGGTTCCCTGCGCCGGAGCTTCCATGGCGAATTTCTTGAAGCTGAACGACCGTGTCGAGCAGCGCATCGGCCAGTACGCCACTCGCCTCTTTCGGATCGAGTCGCATGTCCGTCAGGGCGACCTGCGCGCTGCCAAAGCCCGCGTCGACGGTTTCTTCGACGAACTCGTCGAGTTCATGCAAGATATCGAGTTTCCGATCGAGCATACCGTCATCGGCATGCAGGTTGGTTTTTTCTCGGGAAAGGGCTCCCTGCTCAAGGGCCGCCTCCCGGGCGCACTCTTCGGCGGGATCGCCGGCTGGTTGTACGGACACTCCCAGACGGCCAAGCAACAGCGCTATGTCATCGAGATGATGCGGCGCGTGCGACTGCTCGAGGCCGCTCTACTCGAAGCCGAAGCCCAGAGAGAGTAACACCTTCCTTCGCGGCGTTTTCCTGCCGGTCGCAATTGAAAATCCACCGCGTTGTCCGTAGTCTGACCTGTAGAGATACGATCTTCCATTTCCGGACAACACCTCAGAAGGACACCTGCGTGCGCTGGTTGTTATTTTTCTTTCTTTTCGCCCTCTCCTGTCTGACCGGATGCGCCCAGGGTGAAGCAGACCCCGACGACGCCGGGACCTCCGACACAGAAGCCGAGGACACGGATCTCGGCGACACATCCACCGACGCGGATACGAGCGCTGACGCGGATGACGAAGACGCGGACGCCCAGGACCCCATCGACATGTGTGCGGTCTGTTGCCCGGGAGAAGTCAGCTGCGTCGACGAGACTACCCGAGGGGTCTGCCTCGACGACGGCTCCGGCTACGAGGAGACAGCCTGCGGCGAGGGAGAGATTTGCACGGACGGTGCCTGCGAGACCGAACCGGTCTGTAGCCCCGGCGACACCGAGTGTTTTGACAGCACCACACGGCTCGTTTGCCGGCCGAGCGGCGAGGCCTTTCGACAGGAATCCTGCGACAGCGGCGAATCGTGTATTGAAGGTGCATGCGTCAGTGGAGAACCGACCGGGACCGCGTGCGCGTCCGCCGACGACTGTGCTGGCGGCAAGTGCCACTGTGGCAGCGGAGAGTCCTGTTCACCGACTCCCTCCGCAACGTTTTGCACCTCCGAGTGCACGCCGGGCAGCTGTGGCCCGAACGAGATCTGCGTGGCATCGGACCTGGTCGACGGCTCCAGCTACGATCACTGCGTCCCCACCTGCAGCGACACCTGCCCTATCTCGGGGCTGACATGCGCAGCGCTACCGACGCGTGACTCCGGGGCGCTGGCCTGGGTCGAGGGTTGCCACCTGGACACCGTCGACTCGATCGGAACCAAAAACTGCACCAGTGACGACACCTGCGCGGGCGATACCTGCCTGGCGGGATACTTTGATTTCTCGATCTGCACGCATGCTTGCGGCGGGCCTTGCCCGGAAGGCACGGCCTGCTCCGTGCTGCCCGGCGGCGACGGAAACGCCTACTGCACACCGCTCTGCGGGGACGGCTCGGTCGGCACCAGCGAATCCTGCCCCCTCGCGCCCGACGGCGACCCGTTCGTCGCGAGCTGCGAGTATCGCGAGGTAGTCGGCGGGGGCTCCAAGACCGTGTGCGTCAAACCCTGACGCAGCACAACCGAGCACCAGAAATCCTTTAAACTGCCCGAATATCTGGTATAGCAGTGACGCACGATCTGCGAGCCAGGACGGTCTTCTCCCGAGCAGCGGGAGCAGCCGGGCGACCGTGACCGGCAACACGCCGACCAACCAGACGGACATTCATGAGACGCGCAAAAATCGTATGTACGCTCGGCCCCGCATCCTCCTCCCCCGAGACCATCGAGGAGATGATCGAGGCCGGGATGAACGTGGCACGCCTGAACTTCTCGCACGGCACTCACGAGTACCACCAGCAGCTCTTCAACACGGTCCGTGAGGTCTCCGACCGGATGGACACCTCGGTGGCGATTCTACAGGACTTGCAGGGCCCAAAGATCCGAGTCGGGACGTTCGAGAGCGGTCCCGTCCTCCTGGAGAGCGGGAGCGAGTTCACCATCTCCATCGAGGAGGGCGTGCCCGGGACTCTGGAGCGCGTATCGACGACTTATAAGGAGCTGACGCGGGATGTCGACGAGGGTGACATCCTGCTCCTCGACGACGGGTTGCTACGCCTCCAGGCCGTCGAGGTAACCGAGACAGAAGTTCGCACCGTCGTCCAGATCGGCGGCCCGCTCGGCGACAACAAGGGCATCAACCTGCCGACCGCGGCTATCTCTGCGCCCAGCCTGACCGAAAAGGACAAGCGAGATCTGGAGTTCGGCATCGAGCTCGGCGTGGACTTCGTGGCGCTGAGCTTCGTGCGCTCCGCGCTGGATATCCACCAGCTAAAGGCGCTCTTGCCCGACAATGAGGCCTATCCGACGCGTATCATCGCCAAGATCGAGAAGCCCCAGGCGGTCAACGAACTCGAAGATATCATCGCGGTCTCCGACGGCATTATGATCGCCCGTGGCGACCTGGGCGTGGAGCTTCCACCGCAAAAAGTGCCGTTGATCCAGAAAGACGCCATCCAGCAGGCAAACGAGATGGGTCGCCTCTCCATCACAGCGACGCAGATGCTCGAGTCGATGACGGAACACCCGCGCCCCACCCGTGCGGAGGCCTCTGATGTGGCGAACGCCATCTTGGACGGGACCGACGCGGTCATGCTCTCGGGCGAGACGGCCGCAGGGAAATATCCGGTCGAGTCGGTGCGCATGATGGCGAGCATCCTGGAGGAGGTCGAGCGTGGCCCGATGGCCCGATCGCACCCAGGCCCGGAGTTCATCCGCCACCTCAAGACCTTCCCGAACGCGGTCGCCAAGGCGGCCACCATCGCCGCCGATGAGCTAAATATCGACGCGATCGTGGTGTTTACCGAGTCGGGTTCGACGGCTCGGCTGATGATGACCTATCGACCATCGAAGACCATCATTGCCTGTACTCCCAACGACCGCGTGTACCGCCAGCTGGCGCTCTTCTGGGGGTGTGAACCCTGTCGTATCCCCATGATCGAGAAGCAGGACGAGATCCTCGAGCGCGTCGAGCAGTTGATGAAAACGCGATACCATCGTCAGCCAGGCGACGAGATCATCGTCGTCATGGGATATCCTGCGGGACACGGGTCGGAGACCAACCTGATCAAATTCCACTACATTTCGTAGCGTTCCCTTCGCTCACGCAGGTTGGGCGGCTCAGTTGTAAAGCGGTGATTACTCTGTTGAAGCGGTTGGCTGAAGACGCAAGAGTCGATCAGCCGCCTATCTGCTCAACCACAGCGAGTGCGCGACAGCGAAGCAGGCCGTCAGTTGCCGACGACCTGGTTTCGACCGGTTTCCTTCGCGACGTAGAGCCGATCATCGGCGATCTTGATGAACTCGAAGCACTTGATGTCTTTGGACATCTCTTCCGGGTCCCCGCCGCCGACTTCATCGATATATTCGGTCAGGTCTGCGACGCCCATCGACACGGTGATAGGAATTTTGACGTTGTCGAATTCGAAGGGCTCCGACTCGATGAGCTTGCGGAGTTTCTCGGCGGCCCCGACGGCCTTGCTCTTCGAGAGCTCGGGCAGCATCAAGACAAATTCCTCACCGCCATAGCGAGCGAGGACGTCATCACGCCGAATGTGCTTGCGGATGCGTTGGGCGACACGCTTGAGCACATAATCGCCGGCGAGGTGGCCGTACGTGTCGTTGATGGGCTTGAAATGGTCGATATCACACATCACGAGCGAGAGCTCGCGACTGTACCGAATCGACCGACTCATCTCACGCTCCATTTCCTTGAGGAAATAGCGCTTATTATAGACCTGAGTCAGGCCATCGGTGGTGGTAAGGCGGTAGATCTCGTCGTGGTAGGACGCCTCGATATTGCTACCGCTGAGGAACTTGAAGATGGTGCGACCGATCTTGACCTGGTCGCCGTCGACGAGACGCTTCTCCCGGACATCCCGATCGTTGACGTAGGTACCGTTGGTGGACTCGAGGTCACGCAACATAAATTTGTTGCCGTGATTCTCAATGACAGCGTGGCTGCGAGAGATCGCGTCCTCATCGACCTGGATATCGACCTTGCTGGAGCGACCAACGACCGTCGATGCCTGGGCAAGGCTGTACTTTTTGCCCAGATCGACGCCATTGATCACGACAAGGCAGGCATCCTGGGACTCTCCCGAGTCGTCCTTAGGGACCTTATTAATGACTGTGACAACTGTACTATCGTTACCCATGTTCCGCTACTGGGAGACAGAACCACCCTTCGGTCCGGCGACTTCGAGACTATCACGCCCCGTCATTGCGGAGCATGAACCCGGTTCTCGATCCTTCGCCCGGACCCTCGCGTACCCGTCAACAGCAAGCCGCGGATCTCGTGTCCGAGGTCCGAGGTTCATCGCTAATTCGTAGGATAACGCTCACCTAGTATTTAATCAGACAAACGCCAAAATTGCAAAGGTTTCCCCTTGAATAACATATTCTAACAGCGAAGAGGCTCTTTTCGCCCCCTCGTGAGAATACGGCTGTACACCGGGCGCGAATGCTGTTTACGCCGGGTAACAATGCGTGTTACCGGCCATCACTTGAGCCGAAAAATCCGACCCTCCACCCGATCGGGTTCGCCACCATCGCCGCGGTTTTCCATATCGACGTACTCCTCGAAGCCGGGACGCCCGAGCAATCCGTGGGCGATTTTTTTACCCAGCTCGACACCCGGCTGGTTGAACGCGTCGATGTCCAGCAACTCCCCCATAATCGCCGTGATGAATTCCCAACCAAAGATGAACGCGCCGACATTTTCTTCGGAGATCTCGTCGAAGGTCCACGTGCAGGTCGGGCGGCCGGCCTCGGCGAGCGCCGCCCGAGTCCCACGGAGCTCGGCCGAGAGGATTTCACCCAGGGTACGCCCCTGCAGGTGTCCCAATGCATCAGGAAAGCCATCTCGCAGCGGAACCTTGACGTCCGAGGCAAACCCTTCGGTATCGACGAAAATAACCAGCTTGTCCCGCGGCCCTTCCATATACAGTTGGACCTGGCTGTGCTGGTCGATCGCGCCGAGCGCCTTGATCGGCGTCATCCCTTCTTCGACCACGTCACCGTCCCGGTTTTGCGCCTTTCCGAGGCTCTCCGCCCAGAGCTGGCGGAACCAGTCGGCGAGGTCGAGGAGCTGCTCGGCGTAGGGCATCATGACGATCTGGTCGATGCCCGCCCTGTAGAGCAGGAACAGGTCGCCAGCAGCCGTCAGCGCGGCGTTCTCTTCGGCGGGCACCTCCAGAATTCGGTCCCGGACCGCGCGCGACCCGCGCTGGAGTGCGTCGACGTCGTAACCAGCGAGGGCCAGCGGGACCATCCCCACGGCGGTCAACACGCTAAAACGACCTCCCACGTTCCGAGGGACTTCGAACGTGTCAAAGCCACGCTCCTCTGCCATGGGCCTCAGACTTCCGGTCTCCGGATCAGTGATGGCGACAACACGATCGGCCGCCGCAGGCTCGCCGAGCTCGTCGATCATCTGATCGTATAGAATCCAGAACTTGCTCATCGTCTCGATCGTGGTTCCCGACTTCGAGATCACGACCACGAGTGTCTTCTCGGGCTCGATCGACTCGATGAGACGCAAAAACGCCACGGGATCGACGTTCTCGGCGAAATGCAACCTCGCAGGGAGGGCATCCGGCGCGGGAAGCGCGTTGATGACGGCTTTCGCTCCGAGGCTCGAGCCTCCGATTCCCACGACCACCACATCATCGATACCGCTGCGCTTCTGCTCGGCCCAGTCGGTCAACTCCGAGAAGTCCAGATCCGGCGCATTCATAAACCCCATGCCGCCCTGCTCTCGCGCTGCGAGTACGGATGCAAATGCGGCATCGAGCATCGTGCGCATCGAGGCGCGGTCCTGCGTCGAGAGCCCGGCCGACGCGCCGATTCGCGATTGCAGAAGACCGGTCGAGTCGTAATGAAGTGACATAGGTTCGTTCCTTCCAGGAGTGATTTTTCGAACGGGACGACCCTAAACGAGCACGGCGCTATTGGCTAGCCGGGCCTCCCATTTCAGTGCATGACGGATTTCGATGGAAGGTTTGACACGGTCTCCCTGGTTTCCAGAGAAACCTTGGAGTGGCGTCGTGTGGTATTATCTTCGAGGTGATCGTCGATGTCCGCGTATGCGGGACCGTACGCAAAATGTTACGGACGTCCTAAGCTCGTGAAAAGCACTGCTCCCGGTCTTGCTCTATGTCGAGCTCCTCTAACAATTCAATCCTCGCCAGAGAGCGAGAAGGCAACGCAGCGCTGTGGGTCGCATTGGCCGTATCCGCATTGCTACACGTCCCGCTCCTGATGATCTTGCCGGGCTCGGTCGAACACGATGGAACCCTGGAGCGAACAGAGTTCAACGCCGCGAATGAGTTCTCGGTGAGCGTCGTCGACACGCCCAGCGAGGAGGACGAACAAGAACAAGAGAACGACGAGCTCGATGGGACCTTCATCAGCGCGCCCGCCCCCGAGGAGGAGGAGCGCCCCGAAGAGGCACGCTTTCGAGACCAGTTCGACTCGAAGACCGACCAAGAGATGGTCAAGCCGTCGCCCAACAACGAACGGGAGGCTCCCTCCAACCCCGTCCAGGACCAGGGCGGCCAGGCGGCCCAGCTGGCAAACCGCGGCTCCGAGTCTGCCCGTGAGGCCGCGGACCGCAATCGAGCAGAAGAACGGATGAGGAGGCAGACGAGCGAGCGTGAGGTCGAAGAGCGAGAGCCCGGCGAGGATGCCGACGAAAACGAGACACAGAGCGAGGAGACCACGACCGGCGAGGAGTCCGAATTTGCCGAGAAAGCCGAGGCCGAAGAAGGCATGGTCCAGGCCGAGAAGGAGGGAACGACGAAGAAGTCGATCGACCCCAAGGAGCTCTTCCCGTCCTATGCAGACGCCTCTGGAGTCGCCGGTTCTGGTGGCAGCATGGACTATATGCGCGACGTGCCCGAGGGAAATAAGAACCTGCTCAACCGCAAGCGCTCGCGATATTGGTCATTCATGGACCGGATTCGTCGGCAGGTCGAGCAGACGTGGTCACCGGTCGCCGAGTACCGCAAGCGGGATCCGACTGGCGACGTCTACGGGGTCAAAGACAAAGTCTCCATCCTGGGCGTGACCCTGAATGGAGACGGTGCGATCCGGAAGATCTATGTGGCCCACCCCAGCGGGCTTGATTTCTACGATGACGAGGCGGTTCGCGCGATTCGCGCAGCCTCCCCCTTCCCCAATCCGCCGGAGGGGATCAAAGATCAGGACGGGCTGATCCACTTCAACTTCATGTTCGTGTTGAATATCGACAGCGGCGGCGGACCTCTGCTGCGAATTCGACGTCGATGACGACGTGAACCAGCCCGACTCGGTCACCCTTCTTCGGCCAGGAGTGCTTCGTACTCGGAAGCATCCATGAGATCTTGGAGTTCGTCTTCGTCCGCCGGTGATACCCGGATCATCCAGCCCTCTTTGTAGGGCGATTCGTTGAGCAACTCCGGGGAATCCTGCAGTGCGTCGTTGACCTCGACAACCTCGCCGCTGATGGGGGCGTAGAGATCAGAGGCGGCCTTCACGCTCTCGACTACGCCGAATTCGTCCTCCGCGTCGATGGCCTCCCCTTCCTCGGGCAACTCGACGTAGACGATATCGCCCAGAAGGTCCTGTGCATGCCAGCTAATGCCGATCGTGACGGTGCCGTCATCCTCGACGCGCGCCCACTCGTGATCTTCGGTAAACCTGAGTCCTTCGGGAATCTGC
>JBNJFZ010000165.1:0-12233 GCA_051747295.1 Myxococcota bacterium | reverse complement strand
GTCGGGCTTCTCCTCCAGACTCATTGCCACGCCGTCGTCGTCGAACTCGACCACGCCGTAACTCTCCGGGTTGCTGACCCAGTAGCCGAACACGCGCGCACCAGACTCGAGGTCGGCCGCGCCGCGCACCAACGACTGCAGTTCGTTTCCGTAGAAAATATTATCCCCGAGAACCAGTGACACATCGTCGTCGCCGACGAAGTCACGCCCGATGATAAACGCCTCGGCGAGGCCGTTGGGCTCGTGCTGGACGGCATATTCGAGGTTCATACCCCAGCGCTCACCTCGACCGAGCAGCGCCTCGAACGACGCCTTGTCCTCCGGGGTCGTGATGATGAGCACCTCGCGAATTCCGGCCAACATCAGGACCGACAGTGGATAATACACCATCGGTTTGTCGTAGACGGGCACCAGTTGTTTGCTGACGCCCTGCGTGATCGGAAAGAGCCGCGATCCGGTTCCGCCGGCGAGAATAATGCCCTTCATGACTGACTCCCGAGTCCGAGGCGTTCGAGGTTTCCGTCCTCGCCGAGTGCGTCGCGACACCAGTCGAGATTGTCAAGATACCAGAGGACGGTCTTGCGAATGCCGCTTTCGAAGTCTTCGGCGGGCTCCCATCCCAGATCGTCGC
Source organism: Myxococcota bacterium (assembly GCA_051747295.1). Classification (GTDB taxonomy): domain Bacteria; phylum Myxococcota_A; class Bradymonadia; order Bradymonadales; family Bradymonadaceae; genus JBNJFZ01. The sequence goes on along the minus strand of JBNJFZ010000165.1, from coordinate 11,602 downwards.
GGATCTTGGAGAAGTCGATGGCGTAGCGGTAGTCGTGGCCGGGTCGGTCTGTGACGAATTCGATGAGCGAGGCGTGCTCGTCGACGACGGGTTCGTCGATGACCTCGTCGAGGATGCTGCAGACGTGCTCGACGATCTCGATATTCTGCATCTCCTCGTCGCCGCCGATATTGTACGTTTCGCCGACCTCACCGGTCTCGAAGACAGTCTGGATCGCCTCGACATGGTCGTCGACGTAGAGCCAGTCGCGCACGTTTTCGCCGGTTCCGTAGACGGGAATCGACTTGCCCTGTCGCGCTCGCAGGATGACCACCGGGATGAGCTTTTCCGGGAACTGATACGGCCCGTAGTTATTCGAGCAGTTCGTCAGGACGACCGGCAGCCCGTAAGTCGTGTTCCATGCCCGGACGAAGTGGTCTGATGAGGCCTTGCTCGCCGAGTACGGCGAGTGCGGATCGTAGGGCGTATCTTCGCGGAAGAGCCCTTCATCACCGAGCGTACCGTAGACCTCGTCGGTCGAGACGTGGTGGAAGCGAAAATCGGCCTGCTGGTCCTCGTCCAGCCCCTTCCAGTAGTTCGTGGCGACCTCGAGCAGCGTCGTCGTCCCGACGACGTTCGTGCGAATAAACTCCGCCGGGCCATCGATCGAACGGTCCACGTGAGACTCGGCGGCCAGGTGGATGATCCCGCGCGGCTGATACTCGGCGAAGATGCGCTCCATCTCGTCGCGCTCGCAGATATCGGCCTGCTCGAAGACATGCCGGTCGGAGTCCCGCGCGTTGCCCAGGGAGGACAGGTTTCCCGCATAGGTCAGCTTGTCGACGTTGACGACGCGCTCGTCCGTCTCTTCGACGAGGTGGCGCACGAGGGCGGAGCCGATGAATCCGGCTCCTCCAGTCACGAGAATCGTAGAAGTCATGGGTACTCCGGGATCTGTATGCGACTCTGCAGCGCGAGTTTGTGAGGCACGCGATGCGCGCAGAAACCTCACACTTGGCCTGCTCGCTGTCAACGCATATACGCCAGCCGGTCAGGGCGGTCGCAAAGTCGCTAGCGCTGAAACGTGCTGCGCCCATCTTGGGCGCAGCGACCGCGTGCGGCCAAGATGGCCGCACGACGAGTCTTGGCCAGGGAGCCCAGGCTGACTTTGCGATCACCCTGGTCAGCCGGTCGGGCGCGGCGTTTCGCGCCGCGGACGCCGTAACTCGCCCGGGTTGACCTGCATCTTCGCTAGTGCGAGAGTCGCCGCGCGCTGATTTTCCTCGGCCGAGGAGCCCCAGATGACGGACCCCATTCGCACGAAAGACAATTTTTTGGTTTTCGGACAACCATCCATCGAGCAGCCCGAGATCGACGAGGTCGTCGACAGTATGGAAGCCGCATGGCTCGGAACCGGTCCGAAAGCACATCGCTTCGAGCAGGATTTCGCCGACTACAAGGGCGTCGACCACGCCGTCGGCGTCAATTCCTGCACCGCAGCCATGCACCTGTGCCTGGAGACGCTGGATCTGGACCCGGACGACGAGGTCATCACCACTCCGATGACGTTTTGCGCGACGGTCAATACGATCATCCACGCCGGCGGCACCCCGGTCCTGGCCGACGTCGAGCGCGACACGATGAATATCGACCCCGCGAAGGTCGAAGCGGCGATCACGCCGAAGACCCGCGCGATTCTGCCGGTCCACTTCGCCGGACGCGCCTGCGATATGGACGCGCTGGTCGACATCGCCGAGCGTCACGACCTGGTGCTCATCGAGGACTGTGCCCACGCCATCGAGACCGAGTACCGCGGGCAGAAGGCCGGTACATTCGGAGACTTCGGCTGCTTTAGCTTCTACGCCACCAAGAACGTGGTGACGGGCGAGGGTGGGATGATCATCACCGATGACGAAGCGCTCGCCGATCGCCTCAGGGTGCTCGCGCTGCACGGCATGTCCAAGGACGCCTGGGCGCGCTACAGCGACGCTGGCTACAAGCACTACGCCGTGGTCGAGGCCGGGTTCAAATACAATATGATGGACCTGCAGGCTGCCATCGGAATCCACCAGCTCGCGCGTGTCGAGGAGAATTGGCAGCGCCGTAAGGAGGTCTGGGATGCCTATCAGGCAGCGTTTTCGGATAGTCCGGCGGTCACACCCGCCCCTCTGGACGACCAGAACCGCCATGCACTCCACCTCTATACGCTATTGGTCGACGAGGATGGGTGCGGCGTGACTCGCGACGAGTTCCTCAACGCGATGAACGACCACAATATCGGCGTGGGTGTGCATTATCTGAGCGTCCCGGAGCATCCGTACTACCAGGAGAACTTCGACTGGGATCCCGACGACTATCCGAATGCCCGTGATATCGGCCGGCAGACGGTCAGTCTTCCGCTGCAGCCGGGCTTGAGCGATCAGGATGTGGCAGATGTGATCGAGGGCGTGCGAACGATTTTAGGTAGTTCTCATCCGGAAACCCCGGACTGAGCGAGGGCGAGATGATTTTTGCGAGGTCGAAGTCGGCTGAAGCAGGCGTAGCCGTAGGCTACGTCGATGCAAGACGACGCAGAGCTCGTGAAAATCAGCCGCCATTCGCGACCGGAGTGGGTTTCCGGATGGGAACTAGGTAGTTAGCGAGCGGCTCGCGGTCATGCTAAGCCCTCGAGTACTGCTTGAAGTTCTATGTCCTCGTCCGGGCGCAGGCGACCGTTTAACGCCTGCTGGAGCCAAATTTCCATCGATAGGACGCGTCCCATCCGCTCCCAATCCGGCGTGCGGTCGCCGCGGTCCAGGCGCTCCCAGGTGTCTCGAACGGGCTCGTCGGGTAAGAATTCCGGCCAGATCCGCTGCTTCCCGAGCAGAATCGACTCGATGCGGTCGCGGTACGGTGGCTGGACCAGCCAGTTGACGTAGTCGGCGAATGTCGGGCCCCACGATTTACGGAATCCGTGACGCAGGTTGTCGAGGAACCACCTCACCTCGTCCGCCACGGCCTTCGCGCGGATTTTCAGGCGGCTCGCCGACACCGGCAAGCCCGTCTTCTCCCACGGAATCTCGGCAAAATACTGCGGGAAGTGCTTTAGTAGCGCGTCTTGATAGAGCCTCTCAGACCTCTGGTACCGGTCGGGCATCCCGAGCGCGAAGTCGACAAAGTCGTAGTCGATGAACGGCCGGCGGTTGTGCACGAACGTCTCGGCACAGCGCACGCCCTCGTTGATGAACCGGCGACCACGATTCTCGATCTTCTCGAACATCGTGAACTCGCCGTCGTCTTCGTAGCGACGCCCCTGGATGCCGCCACCCAAGAAGCCGTGTAGGTTGACCGCGAAGTGTTCTCGAAAGCCGGGCTGCCCGCCGATGCCGTGCATGTGCATGATCGGGAAGTGCCCGTCGGTCCACCACACGCCTGGGGCGCGCAACCGAAACCAGTTTTCGCGCGTCAGGCTGTATAAGAGGTGCTCCGCACCGCGGGTTTCGGCTACCTCGCGGGCGATTCGGACCTCCTCGGAGTCCTCGTGACCGAATGTCGCCGCCCAGACGTCGTCGATATCCTCGGGTATCGCCGAAAATACGGCGCGTGAATCGAGCCCGCCGCTCAAAAAGCACCCGACCGTATCGAGGTCACGGGAGCGCCGCTCGACCGACAACGACATCAAGCGGGCCATCTCGTCTTCGAGCTCGGCGCGCGGCGCACCCTGGAAGCAGGCGGGCACGTCGTCCCAGTGCCAGTACCGCCTCGAGCGCGCTCGTCCCGAGTCCGTGTCGTAGGTGAGGATGCCCGCGGGCCCGAGCATCTCCACGCCATCGAACCACGTCGTATTGTCGAGCAAATGGCCGTACTCGATGAAGTTGGCGACGGCCTTCTCGGATATCGTCGGCTCGAAGCCCGAATGCTCGAGAAATACTTTAACCTCCGTGCCGAAGACCAGTTGTTGGTCGAGAAGGCCCCAGGCAACCGCCTTGAAGCCATATCGGTCGTTGAACAGGTGGATCTGGCCTTCGCGCAAATCGTGGATGAAGGCGCAAAATGTCCCGTTGAGTTCTCCGGCGAAGTCCCCGAGGTCGCGCTCGCTGTACAGCTGCGCGATGCGTTCGGCCGGCCGCCCGGACGTCAGCTCGTCACCGGCGACCGAGAAAACCTCCCCGTGGACCCAGACGCGCAGTGCGTCCGTCTCGTGGATATGTGTCTCACGCCAGTTGGGCGGGAAATGCTCGATACCACTGATAGCGACACCAGAGCGGTACGAAACAGGTCCGGGTACATATGTCGGCGCGTGATGCATCATCTCGCGCATTCTCGCGGCCGTCGACTCGGCAAATTCGGCGTCTGGATGTGTCAGTCCGGCGAAACCAGCCATTCAGTCATCCTCCGTGTCGCCGTCGGGCCTCGGAGTGGCGTCCGATGGGCCCCGTTCATCCTCGTCGTCCTCGCCAGCTTCGCTCTTGAGCTTTTTGGCGAGTGTCTTGACGTCTCCCATGGCCGCGCGACCTCCGGGGAAGATGATGAGCGTCAGCAGGGTCGTCACGATCGTCAATAGCAGTGCGATCCCGATGCCGATAAACACGTTTTCGATATCGACCAGGAGACGAAATGCGTACAGAGCAGCTCCAACTGTGAAAGCGCTCACGATGAACGGAATCGAGCGCTTGTAGATATCGCGCGCCTGGATAGGTCCGTCGCGACCGACCCACCACAGCAGAATCGGTGTTCGGACAAAGACGCCCGAGACCGAGTAGAACGCCGCGACGCACAGCACGCCGAAGGGCAGTCCAGCGAACTCTGAGGCGTAGTGCAGACCGACTGCGAGACCGGCAACGAAAGAGGCGACGGACAATGTCGAGCCGACGAACCCCCATCGCATCATCTCGTCGGTGCGATCCTGGGAGATGAAGAGCCACCCGGTCGTGTTGCTCACCGGCTTGGTGAACATCCCGATCCCCAGCGCTGCGAAGATGATGCTCGCATCGACCCATTTGTCGCCGAGCACCGCCGGGATGATCCAGTCGGACGTGCCGATCATCAGCGCCCCGAGTGGCATCGTCAGCATCATGATCTTCTCGAGCACGCGCAGGTAGGTGTGCTTGTAGCGCTCGTCGTTGCCGTGTATTCGACTCAACATCGGGACGGCGACCGACCCGATGGGCGCGTTGATCTGGCTGAGAGGCAGGCGCATCACGTCGTGCGCCTTCTGGAAGAGGCCGAGCGGGCTCGCCCCGAAGAATCGCCCGATGAGCACGTCGTCGAGGTGCGCGGAGAAGTAGTTCAGGACGCTGTGGCCGGTGAGGTTCCCGCCGAATGCGACCAACTCCCCGGCTTTGTCGGCCCAGGTGGGCCTGGTTGGCCGCCAGCCGCAGGCGATCCAGACGCCGGCCATCGCCACGAAGGTCGTGACCACCTGTTTTGCAACCAGGGACCAGTATCCGAAGTCCATGGTCGCCATCACGATCGCCACGACGACCGATATCGCCACCGCGAGCGTCTCGATCCACGCCACGATGCCAAAGCGCATCTGGCGTCGCAGGATAGCGTCGTGCTGGACAGTGAGCCCGTTGAACAAAAACGTGCCTGCCAAAATGAGCGTGATCGGCACCAGCCTCGGATCGTCGTAGAACCAGGACAGGACGGGGGCCAGGCCGATCGTCAACAACATCAAGACGATGCTGACGCCTACGTTGACCCAGAACAGCGTATTGACCTGCGGGTGCTCGATATCCTCGCGCTGGACCGTGGCCATCGTCAGGCCCATGTCCTTAAACATCGCCAGGAACCCGGTCACCGCGATGACCATGCCGAGCACGCCGAAGTCCTCGGGCATCAGCAGGCGGGCCAGAACCAGCGTCGAAGCCAGGTCGACCAGCGACTTTGCGCCCTGAGCAATAGTCTGGAAGAGACCGCCCTTGAGGCTGCGGTCACCCAGGTCGTCCTGAAGGTGCTCGGTGTCCAGGTACCTATTTCTGTCTTCGAATTCGGACATGAGGCAAGTCGTACTACTTCGGCACGGGCGACGGGCGACGTTCGAGGACTCTTACAATGTATCCGGGGCAACTTCTAGTCGATGGGCAAACTCGTCGAGCGCATCGACGAGCGCGTCCGGAATCTCGTCCCGCACAGATGCTTCCAATGAGGGTGCCGGCCGCTGCTCACGCCTGGTGACGGGTTGACCGGCGCTCTCGTAGTGCTTACCGACGGCGTCGACAAGATCACTGGGGGCATCGCAGAAGGACGCGTACTCCACCGTGATGGCGCGATTGGAGGGAAGGCTATCCATCGCCGCATCGAGGTGGGCCTCGATTCCGGCGACCGTCGCGGCTGTCTGCTCGAGCTGCGACTCGAAGGCTTCTTCAAGGAATTGCGGAGCGGGGCAACTCCACCATTCACCGACGCCCACGTCGTGCTTCGCGCGCGCCGTGAGCAACGACATTGCCGTTTGCGCGCGGTCGCGTGTGACACGAAGGAAGAACGCGTCGGGAAAGATGCGGGCTAGCGCGCTCACACGAACCGAATTGTGGTTGTTCTTATTGAAAAACGGGCCATCGAAGACCGATTCGAGCCCGGCGACGATACCAGGGAGGGTGTCGAAGACGGCCGGGTCGACCGGTCTGTCGATCTCGTATCGGGGAAACCATCGGTGGAAGAGCCTCCACCCGTCGCTCGGACCCAGCATGCCCTCGGTCTCACCGAAGTCGCTCTGATAGGAGGCCGTGCGGCCACCCACGAGTTGCCCGATGCGAGCAGCGACGACCGGCGCGCGCGGGTGTCGCTCCGAGATATTCGGGACGTAGCCGCAACGGAACGTGTGCACGAGATGCTGATAGACGACCGTCGTACCGCTGCGTGGCGTCCCAACGATAAACAGCGGCGGCCAGCTGGGGCGTCCGCCGGGTCGAGTTGCAAGGTGATACGCCTGCTCGACCATCGCTTCCAGGCTTCCGACCGCGTCCACCATACTAATCGTCTTTCTTCAGGATGCGGTCTTTGACGGACTCGAATCCGTCGGCGACCGGGTTCTTGTAGCACCATCTATTGAAGTGCTTCTTGTCGGCGCCGAAGCGACTCTTGAAGTTCGCGACACCTTCATGCCCGCCGCTCGGGTTGAAATCGTAGTAGTCGAAGCCGCGTTCGATGGCGTCTTCGATGATTTCACCGTGCAATAGGTTATTCGGTCGATGGTCGAAGTACTCCTCGTGCGCGGCGCCGTGCCAGTAGTCGACGTGCCGATTCCAGTAGAACACGATGGCGCCCGACGCGAGGTCGCCGTCGACTTCGGCGAGCCACAGCTGGATATTCTCGGGATGTTCTCGGGAGACCTCGTGAAGCGCGTCGAAGAGCCCGCGCGGGTGGACGCTCGACACATCGTCGCCCCAGCGCTCCAACGACGCCTCGTAGGCGCCGTAATATGCGTCCCAATCGGCCGCCGAGCCGCCGCGACGCACCTCTACGTTCTTCTTCTTGGCCTTGCGATAACTGCTTCGGTGTCCGCGCGAAAAGTCCGAGAAGACATCGTCCCAGTTGCGATCGAGTTCGAGGATATGCGTGAAGTCCTCCTCGGATTCATACCCATCGAAGCTGAGGTGCAGATCCAGCGGGTTGCCCATAATCTCGATGCGGTAGGCCCGCTTGCGCGGGAACGCGCCGAGCATCTTGGCGATCCCCCCCGCCGGAATGGGGCCGTCGGAAATCGGGCCACCGTAACAGAACAGGTGCGTCGACATGAAGTTTCGTAGCACCAACGGTACGTTCGCAGGCAGCTCCGCCATCGGGAATACTGCCCGAGTGCCGTTGTCGAAGACGGCACCGACCGATCGGTCGACGCGATCCTCGAACGTAATCTCCATGACCCGATGCCACAGCGGCGAGTGGAAGAACGTCGCGTGCTCGCACTCCTCGGCGACCTCGCGCCAGAAATCCGTGTCGACCGGATCGATGATGTCGTCAGATGGGCTCATTTTCATGGGTGTCATCGTGAGCGTAGCATATAAGGAATGGCTCGCTAGGTCTCTTGCGTGGTTGTCGACGTCGATATTCGGCGCGTTCATCTCGCGCATGCGATTCTCGAGCTCGGGCGTCAGTTCCGAGGCGCACTTTTCTCGGTACGCGGGATTGCGATTGCGGCTCGTCACTTCGACCACGCATGACGAAATCCTGCATTGCGGGGTGCTATCGTATCTGTGGGTTTGGAACAAGAGTAGGGCGCGATCCTTGATTTCTGGGGCCAATCGTCTACCAAAGCCCCAGTAAATGCCGTGGCCCGAGGTTGTGACGACCCAATGGATGACAAACTGAGTGTATTGCAGGTGCGGGATTGCTGGTTGCGGCTGACCGAAAATTGGCTCTATCAGCAGATTCGCAACCTGCCTGAAAATATCGAGACCACCATCGTATGCTGGGAGCGCGACAACGACGTCGAGTTCGCACTGCCCAATGTCGTGCAGCTAGACGGCAAGTCCTCGGGGATAGCTCTCGTCGATGGGGTCGTCGGGCTCGCCGACGACTCGGCCGCGCTGGGCTGGGCGGTCGACCTGGTCGCCAAGAGCCTGCGCGTCACCCAGCGCGAGGCGTTCGCCCGAGGACTCGGCGTCGATCTCGTTCACTCCCACTTCGGGGATATCGGCTGGCACGACATGAGCGTGGCCGAAGCTGCAGAAGCGCACCACGTCGTGACCTTCTACGGCTTCGATCTGACCTTCATGCCCGTCGATCGTCCGGTCTGGAAGAAGCGCTACCTCGAGCTCTTCGACGAGATCCACATGGCGCTATTCGAGGGGCCGCATATGGCCCAGACCGCTGTCGAACTGGGATGTCCCGAGGAAAAGACCCATGTGCACCACCTGGGCGTCGACCTCGAGCAACTGCCGTTCGAGCCGAGACAATGGGAGCCGGGCGAGCCGCTGAAGGTACTGATCGCCGGCACATTCAAGGAAAAAAAAGGCATGCCATATGCGCTCGAAGCATTGAGCGCTGCACGGGATTTCGTCGACATCGACGTCACTGTGATCGGCGACGCGGTCGACAAGGAGCGCTCGCGCGCCGAAAAGCAGCGCATCCACGACATTGTCGAGCGCGAGGGCATGAGCGATTCGGTCGACTTCCTGGGCTATCAGCCGTACGACGAACTGATACGTCAGGGGTTGGACCACCATGTGTTTTTGTCGCCCAGCGTCCATGCGGAGAGCGGCGATACCGAAGGCGGCGCACCGGTCTCGATCATCGAGATGCTCGCCACGGGCATGATGATCGTGAGCACCAATCACTGTGACATCCCCAACGTCGTCCGCGACGGTGAGTGGGGGCTGCTCGCCCCGGAACGAGACGTCGATGCGCTCGTCGAGCACCTCGAATGGCTCACCAATCACCCCGACAAGTGGGGTGAGATGGCGCGAAAGGGCCGCGAGTGGGTCGAGGCTGAATTCGATGCTCGCAAGCAGGGGATACGCCTGGGCGAGCTCTACCAGCAGATCTGCACGGGGCGGTAACATGGCCGAACAGACCGACAGCCACGATATCATCTGCCTGTCCTCCCAGAGCTGGGACGACGGCATGTGGACGAATAAGCAGCACATCATGAGCCGTCTGGCCAGGCGCCATCGCGTGGTCCACGTCGACTACGGGCTGCGTCCGTTCCCGGCGTACGCGTACCGGCGTCTGCGCCAGAAGCCCTCGGACATCCTCAATCTGCTCGATTTTCTGACCGATGGCGTCCAGCACCGCGAAGACGGGCTCTACGTCGCCGATTCGTACAACCCGATCTGGGCGGGGCTGTTTCCGTACGGAAATCCCGTGCGCGACTTCATGAACTTCGACCTCAAGACGATTTTCTTGAAGCGATACTTGAAGAAAGAGGGGATCGACGACCCGATTGTGTGGGTGTACCACCCGGGATACGCCGAAGCCGTCGACAAATTGCCGCGAAAGCTGCTCATCTACGACTGTGTCGACAACTACGAGGCGTTCCCGAACTACAAGAAGCACCGCGACTGGGTCAGAGAGCGGGAGCGAGCGCTGTGCGAGAAGGCCGACCTGGTCTTTACGACCAGCCAGGAGCTCTACGACCTGAAGGCACCGTACAACCCCGAGGACACGCACCTGGTGCACAACGTCGGTGATGCGACGCACTTCAAGACGGCGCTCGAGGACGACACGCCGGTCGCCGAGGACATCCGACACCTCGACGGGCCGACCATCGGCTTTGTGGGGGCAGTGAGCGACTACAAGCTCAACGCCGAGTGGTTGCTCGAAGCGTCGAAGCGCCACCCGGAATGGGATATCGTGGTGGTCGGCCCGGTCGGTCGCGCGGATCCCAACACGGATACCAGCCGACTCAAGGCCGCCGAGAACGTCCACCTGATGGGTCTTCGCGACTACGAGGTCCTACCGACATACCTCAAGGGCTTCGACGTCGCGGTCATCCCGTACCGCATCAACGATGCGACCCGCTCGGTGTTCCCCATCAAGTTCTTCGAATTCCTCGCCTCCGGCACGCCCACGGTCATCTCGAACCTGCCCGCGCTCCAGGCATTCTACGAGTACGTGCAGGTGGCCGAGACAGCCGACGCGTTCGTCGACGAGTGCGAGAAGGCCCTGAACGACGAAACGCCGGCCTCGAGAGACCAGCGCGTCGCCGTCGCCGAGCGCAACTCCTGGGAGTCGCGCATTGCGACGATTATGGGGCACGTCTCTATGAAACTGGGGGAATAGGAGACTGGGAGAGTGGGGGAGAAGGTCATTGTTTAGTGGCCTCCACTTCCTCGGCTATCAACCAATGACCCACTCCCCCATATCTCCTACATCTCCCAGTCCCCCCTCATTTAGCGAACAACTCCTTATCGATGCTCGCCTCTTTCCCGACCACGCCGAAGTGGTAGTTCTTCATGTACTTCTTCGCCACGCGCGCGACGTCCTCGGGTGAGACGGCGCGTGTTTGTTCGATAAAGTCGGCATGCGACTTCCAGTCGCCGGCGACGATCTCGGACTGGGCGAGCAGGGTGGCCTGGCTACCGTTGGTCTCGAGATCCATATAGTGCTCGGTCAGGAAGACGTTGCGCGACTGGTCGAGCTGCTTCTTGGAGAACTTGCCCTCCTTGAGCCTGTCGATCTCCGAGTAGATGACCGGCATCGTCTTCTCGGGCGCAACCGCAGTGACGTACAGGTAGCCGTAGTTGACTCGCTTGCTCGAGAGCCCCGAAGACACCGCGTACGTGAGGTTTCGCTTGGTCCGAACCTCCTCGAAGAGCCGGTCGCGCAGGTACTCCAGCGCCACCAGCATCGCCGGGTAGTCCTCATGGCCCGGTGCAGGCGCTGCAAACAGCCCGAAGATGTAGTTGGTCGGGATGTCTTGCTCCGCAATCTCGAGCGCTGGCTCGTCTGCGTCGAAGTCCTCGAGCTCCTGCGTCTCGAGCTCGCCCGGATCGATGCGCGCGATCGTGTCGGCGACGCGACTGGTCACGTCTTCATCCGAGACATTCCCGACGACGACCACGACCATGTCGGATGGACGCAGCATCGCGCGCTGATAGTCCTTGATCTCCTCGCGCGTAAACGCCGAGACCGTCTCTTCGGTGCCGAGTTGGAGTGTCGCGTATGGATGTCCCTCGAAGAGCAGGCCGGTCGCCACGTAGCC
>JBNJFZ010000164.1:0-12241 GCA_051747295.1 Myxococcota bacterium | reverse complement strand
GCCCCTCACTGAGGTTCTGCACCGTAAGTGTCGTCACGGCGGTTTCGCCGAGCCGTACCTCACCGAAATCCTCGCCCGACACGAGGATTGTGGGAAAACATCCGTACTGAAGCTCATATGTCAGGCAGAAGCGACCTGAGCTTTCTTCGGGCAGGTTCTCCGCATCGCCACAAGCGGTGAGCACGAGCGCGGCGGCGGCCAGCAAGGTTATGTCCCCAATCTTCATATGCGGTACGTCCTTTAGCCCGGCGCTCGATCACTGCGCGATTTGGGGCTCGAATTCGACTGTATAGACGGCTTCGTCAGGGTCATTCGACGAAAATGACACGCGCGCAATGTCGGCGATTCGGTTCTGCGGCTCATCCGGCTCACCGCAGCCGGCGAGCACGAGTAGGCAAACGGCCATAACCGACCCAATTTCCAGCTTCCTTTTCATCCCGCACCAGGCTTTCAGGGAAGACCACTCAGTGACTATCTACGAGCGGTCACCGCGCGCTGGTAGATTTTCTCGCCGCCTGTAACGCCGGTGTCGAGTCCGAGTCGGGCGAATAAACCGACCCAATCCCCAGTCCCCAATCCCTAATCCCTGACTCCTGTGAAGAAACCCGGACCGAGTCAGGCCGAGATGATTTGTGCAAGACGACGCAGAACTCGTGAAAATCAGCCGGTCTGACGACGCGGAGGGTTTCTTCTCAGGAGTCAATCCCTAATCCCTGCGACTCGGCTCCGCCGGAGTCGCACCCACACACCGGCGCGCCGCATTCGGGACATAGCTCGGTCTGCGTCTCTTCGAGCCGCGTATCCACCGCCACGCGCCCGTCGAATACGAAGCACTCGCCGTCCCAGTCCTGATCGGCGTCTTCGACCTGCTCGAAGTAGTTCAGGATGCCGCCTTCGAGCTGGTAGACCTCCTCGAAGCCTTCATCGAGCATCCAGCTGGTCGCCTTCTCGCATCGAATCCCGCCGGTGCAGAACATCACGACCTTCTTTTCGGCGAGCTCATCTTTTTTCTGACGAACGTAGTTGGGGAATTCCTTGAAGGCGTCGGTGTCGGGGTTGATGGCGCCGCGAAACGTCCCGAGCTCGTACTCGTAGTCGTTTCGCGTATCGATGACGACCATGTCCTCGTTGGCGCGCAGCCACTCGCGGAAGCGCTCCGGCGGCAGGTGCGGCGCGGTCTTGCTGACCGCGTCGACGCCGTCGACGCGCATCGTCACGATCTCCGGCTTGATCTTGACGACCAGCTTGCCGAACGGAACCTCGTGCGAGCGGCTTCGCTTGAACTCGAGGCCGTCGAACGGGGCCAGTTGCGTGAGCCAATCCGCGAATTCGTCGGTCGCCTCGGGCGGCCCGGCGAGCATGCCGTTGATCCCTTCGTCGGCGAGCAGGACGGTGCCCTGGAGGCCGAATTCGTGGGCGGCCTGGTAGATCTCGTCGCGAAGCTCGCCGAGGTCGTCGAGCTCGACGAAGCGGTAGAACGCGAGGTTGACGATGGGCTTTTCGGAGGTGTCGGTCATAGTTTTTAGCTGAAAAGCGCATGCGGCCAAGATGGCCGCATGACAAGACACTCGATTCGCATGACAGGGAACTCAGAGTCCCGGAGGCCGCCTGATGATCACGTAGTTCAAACACATCTCGTCGAACGTGCCTTCGCCCCACGTCACATCTCGTGGCGTGCGGCCTTCAGGCTGCGCCTCGGGCGAATTATCATACGTGCAGGTCAGTTCAACGGTGGAGCCCGATGGGATCGTCATCGGCTCCTCGTACAGATAGAAGCCCTGCCAGTCGAAGTCCCACTCGGGGATGTCCACCAGGCACTGCTCGTCGTCACCGTTGGTATATTTGACGTCGATGCTCTTTCCGAGCTGGTGCATATGCGGCACGACGCCGTACAAGTCGACGTTGATCGGCAGGTCAAAGGACGCGGTCTCGACGACATTCGAGTCGCCGGCCGGGATATCCAGGTCGGGCTGCGCCAGCGGCAGCATCGCCAGCTCCACAGCCGGCTCGCCGTCGGTGTAGTGCAGGTTGATCTTCGTGCGGTCGGTGCCCTCCGAGTCGTTCAGCGTATTGTAGTGAACCTGCAGGATCAGCTTGGAGCCGGCCTCCACGCGGATGCCCTTGTCCTCACCGAAGTCCAGCGGGACGGTACCCGGCACCCAGCCGCCCAGCAGAGTCGGCTCGCTCACGCGCGGTCCGCCAAAGCAGGTGTAGCCCTCGGTCGACGGATCCTCATCGACGCGTTGCTGAATCGCGTCGGCCTGGTCAGCGCTCGCGGAGTACAGCAGTACGTGGTGTACGATGGCGTTATTGCCGGGTTTGCTGTCGAACGCGCGCAGAAATTTGTCCTCTTGCAGCTCCGAATCGATGACGAAGCAGTGATAGTCGTCGATGCCGCCTTCGGGCGGGTCGGGCTTGTAGTCGAAGCCGGGATCGGCCACGAAGTCCGCATCGCCCAGATCGAAGATGCCCTCCGGCTCGCCGTCGACCGCGTCGGCCGGGTCACCCTCGGCCGCGCCGGTGTCCTGCCACCTGGTGATGGTCTCGATCTCGGTCGCCGTCAGCTCGCGCTTGTGCTGAAAGTCGCCGCAACCATCCTGCGGCGGCCAGGGCGGCATTGCCCCGGTCGAGATCTCCTGGACCATCAGCGGCGCGTAGGCCTCGACCGTCTCGTACGAGGTCAGCTGATTCGGGGCGATCCCGCCCGAGACGTGGCAATTCGTGCAGTTGGCCTCCAGGATCGGCTTGACGTGCTCGTGATATGTCACCTCGTCGGGGACGGTCCCGCCATCCTCGCCGCTCGCGTCCTGCTCGGTCGCATCGCCGCCGCCGTTATTCCCCGCGTCGTCCGCTCCGTTGTTCGCCCCCGGATCGATCTGCTGATTCGGGTCTTCCTCGGTCGAACACCCCGCCAGCGAAACCGCCGCAGCCAATAACAACACACCCCACACCCTTCCCTTCATCACAGCTCCTCTCAGCCAAAAATTACCCCAAACCCCATCTTCGGGCATCCCGTGGACGCGCTACTCCAAAAACGTCAGCGAGTAGACCATCGAATAGTCCGACTCGACCTTGTAGAAATACTGTCCTCGCTCGCTCGGCGTGAAGTCCAGGTTCAACCGCCCATTCGACTCCGTCGCTTCTTTCACCAGCTGTCCGGACTCGTCGTACACCCCGAACGTCACGTCGCTAACCCGCGCGCCCTGCTGGATCTCGACCTCGGCGAGCACGCTGGCGTCGGCGAAGCCGGTGCGCTCGTACCAATCTGGGGAGCCGCTGCAGACCTTCAGATCCACATACGTCTCTGGCGTGATGAGCGCCGCGCTCGTGCGTGAATGGTTCGAGCTACCGAATGCGTCGGCGTCCCCACAGGAGCGGATGAACGAGAACCCGTAGTCATTCGGCTCGTCCTGGGTGAACACCGCCAGGTGAAATACGCCGGACTCCGCCGCCGTATAATCGATAAACTCGTCGTCATCGGTCGACCAACCTTCCGCCACGCCCAGGCCGTCTGGCTCCACGTTATCACGGTCGGAAGGCGCAAACATCGTCATGTCGATATCGCCATCAGCGTGGCTAAATTGCGTCTCGACCAGCGCCGTGTCACCGACAAGCATATCCCACGCGTAGACATCCACGTCGTCGGCCTCGCAGACCGACATATTCGGGTAGTCGACCTCGTCCTCGAAGATGAGGATCGCGTCGCTGGTCGTGTCGTTCGGCTCGAATTCGTCGTCGGGACACCCGGAGCTGCCGGTCTGGCCGTACGCGCGGATCTGGTACGGCGCATCCGCAGCCTCGACCTCGACATAATAGGTCGTGTCCGCCTGGCCGGCGGTCAGCTCGAGATACGAGATACCGAGGCAGTCGGAGTCGATGACGATGTCGCGCTCCTTCTGCTCCTGATCGTAACCCGTCACTGACACGCCCGAGCCCGACGAATAGGTCACGTAGACCTCGGCCGTCTCGCCGGCCGGCACGGTCACCGTATGCATGTCGGGCGAGCCGTCGCACGCCCGGAATGAACTCCATGCCTGGGAGCTGATCGGCTCGGCGGTCGAGAAGTCAGAGCCCGCCGTGTCGTCGATGCACTGCGCGTCGTCCGGGGAGTAAGCGTGAAAGCTCCAGAGCGTCGACGACGGCACGCAAATAAACGCGTCTTCGCTGCCCTCGGGCGCGTCGTTGTCACCGAGGCAGATACTGTAGAAGATCGTCTCGCTCTCACCTGCCGGCAGCGCCGGATTCGGGATGACGCCGCGGATGTTCTTTCCGTCGATCTTCATCTCGCTCGACTCGTAGACATCCGCGTCGTTGAGCGGGTCGGCATCCGACCAGAACAGGTAGGCGATATCCCAGGTCTGCTCGGCGCCATTGATGAACTCGGCCTCGATCAGATACGGGTCGAGCGTGCGCTGGGCCTTGAGCGGATCGTGCTCGATCGGGCGGTCCGCGCCGCATTCCTCGGTAGGATCCGGGTCGGTATTGCCTCCCGTATTATCCTGGAAGATCAGCGAGACCTGCTGCGTGACCGGCTCGTTGTCACCGTCTTCGGCCACGAACGTGACGGAGTGGATACGTGTGTTGCGCTGCTGGAGCGTCGGGGTCCACTTAAACTCGCCTCGATGGATGCCGCCGCTGCCGGGGTCGAGCCGCTCGAAGCTCGCACCGGCCGGCGCCGTCTCCGAGTCCATCGTCAGGCTCACATTGCTCGAGTCGTCGTCGCGGACCTGGACCTCGAAGCTCACGGGCCCGTCGCCCTCCGAGTCGTAGAGGTGGCTGGAGCCGCTGATGAATCGCGGCACGCCGTTGCCCGCCAGAATCGTGACGTTGACGACTCGCTCGGTGCGATTTCCGAAGGAGTCGGTCGCCGCGATAATCAGGCGACGCGGTTCCCCGCCCGTCACGTCGCTGGTGATAGGATCCCAGGTCAGCAACGCGGAGTTGCTGAAGGTCTGAAACTCGGCGCGATCCGGTGCGTTTACCGCTTCCCATGTGATGTCGTCGCCATCCGGATCCGTGGCGTTTGCCTGGATGCGAATGATGTCTTCCCCGACGACGTAGGTCTCCTCCGATCGCACGTCGAGCGTGAGCTCGGGCGCCCTGTTGTCGGGATCATCAGCGGGACAGCCCGTGGCCAGAAGAGCGGCCACGAGCAACAAGAAAGGAGATATGAGGCGAGCGCGAAAACTCATAGTACTGCACGGCGGGGGGCGTCGATCGTCGAGTCGGTCTGCAACGTGAACAGACGCGAAACTACCAGAATGAGTAGGGATTCACAATTTAGGCGCCCCCCGCGCATCACCCCGTATTCTGCATCGCCGCTGCGACGCCGTTGAGGCTCAACATCAGCACATGAGCGAGCGCCTCGCGCGCTTCTCCGTCAGCCTGCTTCCACCGCTGCATCAGCTCCAACTGCACGGCGTTGAGCACGTCGGTGTAGGGATTTCGCACCTCGATCAGCCGCTGGATGGTCGGGTTATGAGCGAGCAGGGTCTCTGACTCCACGATATCCAGGACGACCTCGCGGGTCTTCTCGTATTCCTCGCAGAGCAACGCGTGGAATTTGCTGTCTCCAGCGGCCCGCGCGTACCACTCCGAGACGTCGAGGCGAGCCCTCGCCATCTCGAGCTGCGCATTGTCGATGACCCCGCGGAAGAAGGTCCAGTCGCGATACCATTCGCGCAGCTGTTCGATCGTGCAGGTGCCCTCCTCGAGCGCCCCGCCGACAGCGGTCCCAACCCCAAACCAGCCCGGCACGTTGTATCGCGTCTGAGTCCACGCGAAGTTCCATGGAATCGCACGCAGGTCGTCGAACTGCATCTTTCCGTCGCCCGCCCTGGATACCGGGCGCGAGGCGATCGGCAGGCGACTGATGTGTTCGATCGGCGTGGTATCGCGGTACCACGGCCAGAAATCCGGGTCGTCGATCAGAGCGCGATATGTCTCCATCGAACGGTCGGCGATGGCCTCCATAACCTCGTCGCGCGCGTCGCTCCCGCCGGTATTCTCGCCGCGCTCGGCGCCGGCGCGCACCATCGCGTTGACGACCTGCTCCATATGCCGATGGGCGATCGACTCGAGGCCATAGCGAAACGAGATGACCTCGCCTTGCTCCGTGAATCGGATGCGGCCCGTGTAGGATTCGGGCGGCAAGCCCAGGATCGCCTTTTTCGTGTGGCCGCCGCCGCGGCCGACCGTCCCGCCGCGGCCGTGGAACAGGCACAGATCCACGTCGTGCTCGCGACAGACCCGGCCCAGCGCACGCTGTGCGCGGTGAAGCGACCAATTCGCCATCCAGAAGCCACCGTCCTTCGAGCTATCCGAGTAGCCGAGCATGACCTCTTGAAAGCGGCGCCGGCCCTCGATCTGGGCGGCGTAGGCCTCGTGCTCAAACAGCTCTCGCATGAACGCGCCGGCCCCGGCGAGGTCGTCGATGGTCTCGAGCAGGGGCGCGACGTCGATGGGGACGTGTCCACGACTCTGGAGCGGTTGCTCCCACAGGCCAGCTTCCTTGGCGAGCAACAAGACCTCCACAACGTCGCTGATGTCGTGGGTCATGCTGACGATCCATGCCCGTACGCACCGGGGATCCACCTCGTGGGCCCGCGCGGCGATCTCGAAGACCTCGAGCAGCTCGCGGGTCTTCTCGCCCAGATTCGACGTATCGCGCGGGCGCAGCGGCCTCGGGTTGTCGAGCTCGCGCGCCAGCAGATCCAGGCGCCGAGACTCCGCGAGCCCGAGGTAGTCATCCTCGACGCCCGCAACCCGAAGCAGATCGTCGACCGCCTGCTCCTGCACGCCGCTGTGCTGTCGAAAGTCGAGGCTCGCCAGGTGAAACCCGAATGAGGCGGCCTGGACGCGCATATCCGCGAGTCGGCCCTCGCGAACCTCGTCGAGCCCGGCCATCTCCAGCGCCTGGTCGATCGTCTCGAGGTCGTCCTCGAAGTCCACCGCGCGATAGGCCAGATCGACCTCGGCGCCAAAGATATCGACCTCGCGTGCCGCCTCGAGCCGCGCCAACATATACGTGAGCTTCTGGCGAAACGGCTCGTGCTGGTAGTCACGCTCGAGCAACTCTCGCGCATCGCCGTCGAGCTCGACTTCGTGCGCGTCCGCCTGGACCGACTCGTAAAGCATAGGCGGCAGCTCGATCTGCTTGTCCGACACGCTCAGCTCGTCGCGTAGCGCCTCGACCTCCTCGATATGCCGATCGATCGCGACGCGACGCTGCCGTCGGAAGGTGTGCCGGGTCACCTCGGGCGTGACATTCGGATTCCCGTCGCGGTCGCCGCCGATCCACGACGCGTACTGGAAGACCGGCGGCACCGTCGGCGGCGAGTCGAAGCGCGCCTCCAGCGCCCGCTCGAGATCGCGATGAATGCGCGGCACCGTCTCCCAGATATTATTGGCCAAAAAGTATAACCCGAAGTTCAGCTCGTCCTCGACCCGACGGCGCTCGGCCCGGACCTCGTCGCTGGCCAGCATCATCCCGACCTCGGCTCGGAGCTCACCGGTCAGGCGCCGCTCCTCGCCGGGCGTGACATCCTCGCCGCGCAGGGCGATCAGCTTCTTCGCAACCCTGTTTTGCAGGTCCAGCAGCGTGTCCCGCCGTGCCTCGGTCGGATGCGCGGTCAACGTCGGCTCGATGAGCAACTTCTGCAGGAGGTCTCCAGCCTCATCGCCGCTCCAACCGCCGGCCCCCAGCTCCACGACGGCCTCGGCGACCGATTCGTCGCGCGGGTCCTCGTCGGTCGCAGCTCGCTCGCGATCGCGGTTGATGCGGATGATCTCGAGCTGCTCGGCCTTGTTCGCCAAGTGAAAATACGAGGCATAGCTTCGCAGCACACCCTCGAGCTGGCTCAACTCCAGCTCTGAAACCCGGTCGCGGAGCTCCTCGCCGCTGCCGCCGGTGCGCTTGGCGATCTCGCGCAGCTCCTCGACGGCCTCGTACACACCGTCTCCGTACTGGGCGCGAATCGCGTCGCCGAGTAGTCGCCCCAGCAGGTCCACATTGCGCTTGAGTGGTGCCTTCAGACCGTGCTCTCGACCGTCGCCGTCCAACTCCATGACCTCTCCTCGTATGAATGAGCTCTCCCCGTTGACCATCGACACGCGCGGCGAGCACGCAAGGTCGCGAGCTCGAAGGATGCCGAGTCGGGCTGAGCCGCGGCGTACTCGGGACGAGACGGCCGGCCCCGCAAAAATCGCTGCCTGACGCCATCTGCGGCGGGGTGAGGCCCGCAGAACCGCTTCTCGCGGCGATCCGGCCGCGCAGCCCCCCCAATCGCCGCCTGAAGCCATTTCGCAGGCCTCACCCCGCCGCAAACGGCTTCTGAAGGGGGTTTTGATTGTTTTCAGCGCTCGATTCCAGCATCCGCCTCCAGCAACGGCCTTCCACTCACCCCCGCGCTGACAAATTGGACGTGACAACCGCGCCACGAGCCGGTGCAGGGATTCGCCATCTAAAGAGTGCTGATTGGCACGCGCACCCCAACCAGCTATCCTCACCGTCGAAAGCTCGCCGAAACAACCCCGTTTCCCCGCCCACGCATGCCCAAAACGAAAACGTTGCTCTCAGTGCTCGGCTCGAGCAGGACATGGGCAGTCCTATTGACCACGGCTCTTCTTATAATCCTCTGCGCCGCCGCGGTGATCTCGTTTCGAGCCAGCCTGGGTGCGCTGGCCTGGCTGTCGGCCGAACAGATCTGGATTCGCAACCGGGAACAAGCCGTCGTCTGCGTCCAACACGCCGTCGAGCATCAGGAACAGACCGGATTCGATAAATGCGATCAACACTTCCAGAACCTGGAGTTCTTCGACACGCTCAAAAACCAGGTCGAAGCCAAGAACTGGGAGGCGGCGACCGAGACGATGCACGCCATCGGCCTGCAGGAAAAAGAGGCCGACGCCGCGCTCGGCCTCTTCAAGATCTCACATGACACACCGTTGGTCGGGTCGGCCTACGAGGTCTGGGGCGCCGCCATTCAGGAGACCCGCGAGCTCGCACAGCTCTCGGATGACTTCGAGACCCTGCTGGACAGCGGAGAGGTCAACGCGCGCCAGAGGCAGATCTACCTGAGTCAACTCGACCAGATCACCCAACAACTCGAACGCCAGGAGCAGCGGTTCGCGCTCCTGCTCAATGAGGCCAACCGGCGCGCGGAGCTATTCGGATTGCTCTCGACCGTCGGCGCCGTACTGCTGCTGCTCGGACTCGGGGCCTTTTACTGGCGACAGGCCAAGTTCCGCGAGCTCGAGCGTTCGGCAGTCGAGCGGCGCCTGGCCGTCCAGGAGCGCACATTCGTGGTACTCGTCGAAAACCTGCGCGAGGCGGTCTGCGCAGTGAACCCGGCTACCGGGAGAGTCCAGTACGCGAACCCCGCTTTCTGGAACCTGATCGGATACGAATCGGGCTCTGCACTCAGGCTCCGCGACTTCGTCGAGATGGAGCCCGACGAAATCGATGACTACCTCAACCTCAGTGACCACCAGGCCGACACGCACGTCGAGCAGACATGGCGCGGCCGAGATGACGCCTCGCTCGCGATGCAAGTACTGGTGACGCGCATCGAAACCAGCTCGGAGCACGAGACGCTGTTCTTCCTCGCGCGGAATGTCACCGAACAACGCGAGATGGAGGCGCATATGATGGACGTCGACCGCATCGCAGCGGTCGGCACGCTCGCCGCCGGGGTCGGCCACGAGATCAACAACCCGCTCACGTTCGTCGCCGGGGGCCTCGACTATGCGACTATCGAGCTGCAACACCTCGGCGAGGACTCCGAGATCGGCCCGAAAGACGCCGAGCGACTCGCCGAGGTCAAAGAGGCACTGGAAGACGCCCGTGACGGCACCACCCGTGTCCGCGATATCGTCCGCGACCTCAAGACCTTCTCCCGACGAGACCCCGAGGACACCGTCGAGCCAATCGACGTCGAAGCACCGCTCGAGACAGCTGTCGACATGGCGATGAGCGAGATCCGCCACCGCGCCCGCTTGCACCGTGATTATCGTGCCAACCAGCCGGTCATGGCCAACGAGTCCCGGCTGGCACAGGTCTTCCTCAACCTGCTGATCAATGGTGCTCACGCCATGGAAGAGGGCTCGGTCGAGGACAATGAACTCTCCATCGTCACCTATCGAGAGGGGGACGAGATCGTCGTCGAGGTCCGCGACACCGGCACGGGCATCGCCAAAGACCAATACGACATGATCTTCGAGCCGTTTCGCACGTCCAAGCCCGTCGACAAGGGCACCGGGTTGGGTCTTGCGATCTCTCGCAATATCGTCGAGGCGCTCGGAGGCTCGCTGACCTTCGATAGCACGCTCGGCGAGGGAACCACGTTCTACGTGCGCCTTCCCGTGGCCCACCAGGAAGCCGAGCCATCCCCGACGACCAGCGCAACCGCTCGCTTCGACGGCGAGATGCGCGTGCTGATCATCGATGACGAGGCGCGTCTCTGTCGGTCGCTCCGTCGCACCATCGAGCAACGCGGTGCTCACCGCGTCGGCACCGTGCTCAGCGCCGCCGAAGCCCTCGCGAAGCTCGACAAGGGCGAACAGTACGACGTGATATTCTGCGACATCTTAATGCCCGAGATGTCCGGCATCGACTTTTACGAGGCGCTCGACGAGCGACATCCCAGAGTGCTCGAGCACCTGGTCTTCATGACCGGTGGCGCGTTCACCGACCGCACCCGCGAGTTCGCCGAAGTCGTCCCGAACCGCGTTCTCTCGAAGCCGTTCGACCTCGATGAACTCGGCGAGATTCTCGACCACCATCGGCCAACGGCCTCGCCCCAGACCACCTGAACCGGCTACTCGCCCCCGGGGCACACCGTACCCACGGGTGTGCCATCCTGACACACCCTGTCAGCGCCATCGACCCATATTTCGGGGCGCTCCATCCATTTTGACCGCATGGTACGGATGTTGCTCCCCCCTATTCCCGACACGTGACTACATGGGCGCACATTCTCGCAGGAGTCCTTACAATGAAGTCTACATCCCTCCGAATTGGTTTCAGCGCACTCCTGGTACTGGCTTTCTTCAATACGGGCGCGACCGGTGGTGGCTGCGGAGATGCAAGCCTCAACAGCTCGTTCGCCAATGGCAGCACCGGCGGCACCTCGACCACGAGCGACGCCCCCAACGGCAGTAGCGGCGGGACACGTACCGCCAGCGACTGGCCCGACGACTATGTCACCGACGAAGGCTCCGGCTCCGCCGGAGACCAGCAGTTCGGCGAGACCTGCGATGCGAATAACGCCTGCGGAGGCGGGCTCGTGTGCACCGGCGGCACCTGCGTCACGGACGGAAAACTGCGCTTTACGCTGGTCTGGGAGGCATCTACCGACCTCGACATCTACGTCAAGACGCCCTCCGGCGAGACCATCTACTACCGAAACCGCCACAGCTCCGATGGCGGCGTCTACGAGCGCGATGCCTGCGTCAACACCGGCTGCGACGACCACGATGGAGCCTTCGTCGAGACCATCGTCTGGGAGTCGGCCGAACCGACCAACGGCACCTACGAATTCTGGGCCGAGAACTACAACGGAGAGGCAGCCGCCGACTTCAAATTCGACGTGCGACACAACGGCGTGCGTGAGTTGTACCGCGGCTCGGTCGGCGGCGATCGCGACTCTAAGTCCAGCACCTACGCCATCACCGTCGACGACGGCCAGACCGTCCAGCAATCCAGCGGTGGTGGGGGCGGTGAGACCTCGTCGACCGACGTCTACGACGGCGACGAGCACGACTCCCCCGGCATGTGCGGGCACCGCTGGCACCTGCCGCCCAGCGTGCAGACCGCCGGCGAGCACCAGCGGATCGACCGTGACGCAGCCAGCAGCACCTGCTCGGGTGGCCCGACGCAGGGCGCCATCGAATTTGGCGACCGGATGCGCAACCGCTTTGGTCACCTGATGGACCTCGGCGTTACCGGCGAAGGCATCCAGATCTACAACTGCCGATCGGTGCGCGGCGGTACCAATAGCTCCGTGCACGGCGACGGCCGCGCCGTCGATATCTTCATCCCCCTCGACTCCAGCGAGTACAACAGCGCCAACAACGCCCAGGGCGACGTCATCGCCAACTGGCTCGTGGAAAACGCCGAGCGCATCGGCATCCAGTACATCATCTGGGACCGTACGCAGTGGCGCGGATACGTCAGCGGGCAGCGCGACTCTTGCTACTCCGACCCGGACAAGCACGACCACCACAACCACATCCACGTCGA
>JBNJFZ010000163.1:0-12358 GCA_051747295.1 Myxococcota bacterium | reverse complement strand
GCGTGAGAGGCGTTTGAGGCTCGTAAAACGGCTGAAATTGGGGTGGGAGGCGAGGGCAGTGGGCTCGAGCGGGTGAAATTGTAATTTGAGGCGTTGTGTAGTCGCCGGAGCGAGTGATCACGGCTTGCGCTGGC
This sequence comes from Myxococcota bacterium, assembly GCA_051747295.1. Classification (GTDB taxonomy): domain Bacteria; phylum Myxococcota_A; class Bradymonadia; order Bradymonadales; family Bradymonadaceae; genus JBNJFZ01. The sequence continues at coordinate 12,224 of JBNJFZ010000163.1, read as the reverse complement.
GATTTGGACTGCAGCGGCGATGAAAACCGTCGTTGGCGGCGTGTTGCGATGGTCCGGTCGGCTCTTCCGCGCGCGCGACAGTTTTGATATCTTTGGCTCTCACACCCTGAAAGCAGTTTCAGAGGGGGTTCCGGCGAACGCGGGCCCGGCCCGCGTCTCGTCATTCGTCTATTTCAACGTTTTGTTTTTGCCTTTGGGAGGAGCAGTATGAGCAACAAAATCGGAAAAACGATCGAGAATCGTCTGGGTTGGGGCCGCTGGGTTGCGGCATCCGTCGACACGCATCTGGACAGTATTTCGGGCGCGCTCTCCGGGCGTGGCGGGATGAATAAGAGCGAGTGGAAGCAGTTTCTAAAGGGCCAGCGCGACGAGATGAAGTCGGCGAACACCGCGCTCTTCGGGGCCGAGTCCGAGCTCGCCCAGGAGCGCGCGGATGACCCGGCGGCCCGCGAGGCGCGCGACGTAGCGGCGGCCACGATGTACGAGGCCCTGATTCGCGCGCGGTCACTCATGGAAGCGGTCAAGGTCGGCGAGTCCGTTCGGTTTGGCCTGGATGGCCGGACGCCGCGGGGGGCGTCGAGCCTGTTGGCGTTCGCGCAAAACGCCGTCGATAGCCTCCGCAACACCAGCCAATCGCTGGGCACCCTCGGTATCGACATCGACACCACCACGCTCGCCGACCAACTCCAGCCGGCGCTGGACGGCCTCACGGATGCGGTCGACACCATGGCGACCGAGGAGCGCGAGGCCGAGGCGACGCTCGTCGAGCGCGACAAAGTGCTCGAGCGCTGGGAGCGCACCTACCGGTCGATCGCGCGGATACTCGAGGGCGTCTATCGGATGGCCGGCGAAGATGATCTGGCCGACCGCGTACGCCCGACGATTCGGCGAGCGACCGGCGCCGAGGACCCCGAAGACGAGGTCGATGTCGAGCCGATCGTCGATGGGGGCGAGGATGCTGGCGATGAGCCGATCGTGGCGGAGTGATTGAGGGTGGCGCGCAGGCTGGCAGCCTGCGCGCCCTCGTCGTCGGCTTTGAAGGGCACGGTTCGCTGCGCTTCTTGGAGGCTTGGAGGTGTGGATGCTTGGAGGCATCGATGAAGGCATGGATGAGTTGAGGGTCCGGAAGATGCACGGAAACGGAGTGCTTTGAAGCGTGGATGCGTCGAGGGGCGTGGAATCGCTGAATCCCTGAATCACTGAATCACTAGCGAGCGCCGCAGGCGCGAGCGAAATCACTCGATCACTTTTCTTGCTGCACCGTGGATGTGCGATAACCTCGCACACGTTATGCATCCACTGGTCGCGCGCATACATCCGAGCTATCGAACTGCGATTTTCGCCTGGCTGATCAGCCGTGCCGCGCTGTGGAGCGCGAAGTTTATGGCGCCCGGCTCGCTATTCTCACCATCGACGCCCTTTCCCGACATCTACGCCCACGGCTTCGAGCGCGGCGCGCCGGCGTGGAGCGCGATCGTGCACTTCGCGCGGGCTTTCGACGGGGTCGCCCCCGCGGCGTTCGGTGCGTCGGGCGGCGAGATCGTGCTCGCCGGCCTCGCCGAGCTGGCGATGCTGGCGGGGTTGATCGCGATCTATCGCTTTGCGCGGCGAGACAATTTGCCGGGCGTGGCGGAGCGGACGACGTGGTTGTGGGCGTGCGCGCCGCTGATGGCGTGGACCGTACCTGTGGGCTCGTGGAGCTTCGGGCTCGCGGCCGTCGCCATCTCCCTCGCCACAGCCGGTAGCGGGCTCCTGCTCGCCTCGGCGTTCGCGATCACCGTGGCGATCCTGTTTCGGCCCGAGGCGCTGCTCCTGTCGCCGGGGCTCGTGTATCTGGGCTGGTCGCGCAAGGGCGGCGCTCCGGGGCCCGACTGGGCGCCGCTGGCGCTGATGTTCGCGCCCATCCTCGCGTTCACCGCCGCGGTGGGCTCGGCGATCTTGTTGGCCGGCAGCTACGGGGTGTCGCTTCGTACGATGCAACCGGATGCGACCTGGCGCGAGAGCCTGCAGTGGCACGGACTCGACGCGCACCTGCCCGAGCTGGCGCTCGCCGTCGGCGCCCTCGTCCTCGCTGCCAGCGTCATAAAAGAGGTCCGGAAGACCCACGCGAGCTGGGCGCTGATGAGCGTCCCGTGCCTCGTGTGGCCGTTCCTCCAGGAACCATCGACCGCGATGATGCCCGCCCTGATGCTCGCCATCCCCGCATTCGGCGCGCTCGCCCGCGTGTTGGATGATACCAGCCGTGAGCGGGCTATCTTGACGGCGTCGGTGGCGGCGATGTTGTTGTTCGCGCTTTAGGGGTAGGGGGAGTGGGAGATGTGGGAGATGTAGGAGAGAGGGTCATTGTCGACGACGCTGCGATCGAGCAACCACTATGACCCACTGCCCCACATCTCCCACTCCCCCACTCTCCCAGAGCTTTCAGCCCCCACTCACCCTACAGGTATTTGTCGATCGTGATCATCAAATCGTGGCAATCGACGATATTGGTGATGTAGTCGAGGCGGTCGGTGGGCAGGATGACCAGCGGTGAGAGGCTGTAGTCGGCGATCCAGCCCTCGTAGAGGTCGTGGAGCCGCTCGAGGTATTCGGTCGGGATATTCTGCTCCATCTGGCGGCCGCGCATGGCGATGCGCTGGCGCACGGTGCTGACCGGGCAGCGCAGATAGATCATCAGGTCGGGCGGGCGAATCTGGTCCTGGACCGCGGTGTAGAGTTTTCTATAGGTCTCGTAATCACGGTCGGACATCGTGCCCTGCCGAAACAGGTTTTCGGCAAAGATCTCGGCGTCTTCCCAGATCGTGCGGTCTTGAATCACATTCTGCGGGGACGCATCTAATTCCTTGTGGAGCTTGAACTTCGCGGTCAGGAAGTACACCTGGCTGTGGAAGCTCCACCGCTCCATATTGCCGTAGAAGTCCTCGAGGTACGGATTGGCTTCGTTCGGCTCGAAGAACGGCTCGATTTCGTAGCGCTGGCTCAAAAAATCGACGATCGAGCTCTTGCCGGCGCCGATATTTCCAGCGACCGCCAGGTAGCGACGGGAGTCGCCGTCGTTGGGAGTGCGCTCGGAGCGGTTTATCTCGAGGATTTCGGGTGGGTCGGATTTGGAGTTTTGGCGCGCCATAGATCGTTCTGGTCTCGGGAAAGGCGGGCCCGAATATACGGCACGCCCTCAGCGTGGAACAATGCTCGCCGCAGAATCGGGGCGATGTTCACGCCGCGAGCGGCATCTGGCCCGCGATCCGCGGCGGGCGTGAGGGCCGGCGTGTTTTTGGGCGGTGAGAAACCCGATCGGTTGGCGGCCGGCGCGACACACCGCCGCTTGCACATGAGGCCGCTTTCGACAACGATACGCGGTCCGTCCGTTGCACCAAAAGGAAGTAGTATGTCTGACTCCATGATTATCGAATCTCTCACGGTCGGCCCGATCCAGACCAACGTCTACGTGGTTGGCTGCAAGCAAACGCGGGCCGGCGCGATCATCGACGCGGGCGGCAATGCGGCGGGGTTGCTGCAGGCGGCGCGGCGCAACGAGTTGGAGATCGAGAAGATCCTCCAGACGCACGCCCACATCGATCACATCGCGGCCATCCCCGGCGTCCGCGCGGAGATCGACGCCCCGATTTACCTGCATCCGGCCGATGATCAGCTCTGGCAGATGGCGCCGCAGCAGGGACAGATGTTCGGCATTCAGGTCGACCCGCTTCCCTCCTACGAACACGAGTTGGCCGACGGCGATGTCATCGAGATCGGCGAGCTCAGCGCCGAGGTCATGCTCTTGCCGGGCCACAGCCCCGGGAGCGTGGCGTTCTACTTCGCGGACGAAGACGTCGTCCTCAGCGGAGACGTCCTCTTCGCCGGCAGCATCGGCCGAGTCGACCTGCCCGGCAGCGACCGAAACGCCATGAAGAAGTCGCTCGAGCGTATCTCCGAGCTGCCCGACGCGACGCGAGTGCTCTCGGGCCACGGCCCGGAGACCACGATCGGCCGCGAAAAGCAGGTCAACCCCTTCCTCAAGCAGAATTGGTGAGCCAGTACCTCGGTCTACAGGCGTCCCAGCAGGACCACGGCGCCCACACCGAGCAGGGCGAGCAGCACCAGCACCAGCGCAGCCAGCACCAGTCGATCGGCGAGCGATGCTTCGCTGGCTTCATCGGTCCGTTCTTCTTCGCTGTCCGCCGCGTCCAGGTCTGGAGACTCGAACATCTGGACGTGACCGCCGGTCGAAGACACTCGCGCCGGCTTTTCTTCGGTCGTTTGATCCTCGAGGCGCTCGTCTACGGTCTCGTCATCATCTCCCGGCGTGTGCGAGCGACTCTTGAGGCCCTCAGCGCGGGGCTGGGTCTGCTCTCTGCTATCGACGGGCGGGCTGCCCTCGACCCAGTTCTTGTTGGGCTCGAACTCCGTGGTATCCGCCGAGTCCGTGTCCCGCGTGCCACCACGCTGCTGCTCGATGTCCCGGTCGACCGAGCGAAGCGGATGCGTTTGCTCGACCGTACGATCCTGGGCGCGTGGCTCCGAGTCGCGGCTCTGGTCGCCCAGCGTCGACAGCGGCACGGTCGATAAGCTGTCGAGGCTGGCCTCCAGCGTGGGGTCCTGTCCCTTCGTCTCCTTCATATCGATCGAAGGATCGAAGGTCATCTCGCGCGTCGGCGAGCTCAGCGGGTCCTCGTCCTCATCGTCGAGCTCGACGCGGCGCAGTTCTTTTTGTGTGGGATCTCCGCCGCCAGCCTCCGTGAGGGCGGCGACATCGATGATGCCGGTGCGGTCGATCGCGACTTCGTCGGCGTTCATCGCGTAATCGAGCAGATCCTGGGAGATCGGAATGGTGTCGGTATCGCCCTCGCTGGCGTCCGAGCGCAACTCCAACATGGCCAGCGTCAGGTCCTTGACCGACGGATACCGATCATCCGGTCGCTTCGCCAGGCAGCGCAGGATGACTTTCTCGAGCGCCGGCGAGACGTCGGGGTTGAGCTCGCTCGGGGGCGTCGGCGGGGCCTCGACCTGAGCCATCATCAGGGCGAACTCCGTCGCCGCATTAAATGGGACGTCGCCGGTGCAGAGTTTGTACAGCGTGCACCCGAGGCTGTAGATATCCGCGCGTCCGTCGATATCCTTCGAGCCGACGATCTGTTCGGGGCTCATATAATGGAGCGTACCGACAGTCGTGCCGGTCGCCGTCAGGTCCTTGCCGCGCACGAGCTTGGCGACGCCAAAGTCCATGACCCTCGGCACCATGCCCCTGGAAGTCGGTTTGAGCAGGATATTGCTGGGCTTGATGTCCCGGTGGATGACGCCCTTGCTGTGGGCGAAGCCGATCGCGGAGAGCACGGGCAAGCCGTGCCGCAGGATCGTGTCCGTCGAGAGCGTGCCGCGCGCCTCGAGGTGGTCCTCGAGCGTGGGCCCGGCGACCAACTCCATGACGATCCCGAGCAGGTCCGGCGACTCCTGTACGTCATAGACATCGACGATATTGGGGTGGGTGAGCATTTGTTGGATGCGCCCTTCGTCGATGAAGCGTGTGCGAATGACCGGCTTGTCGTTGTAGACTTCGTACAGGACCTTGAGCGCGACCTTGTTGCGGGTGTGCAGGTCGAGGCAGCGATACACGGTCGACATGCCGCCGTCGGCGATCTTGGCTTCGACCCGGTAGCGGTCGAAGAGGATATCCCCGGGCTGCCTGCCCCCCGCTGTCGAGTCTCGATCGACTCCCATAAACTGCGCTCTTTCGTAATTCGCGGAACGCCATCAGTGTATGCCACCCGAGGTGAGGCGGCAAAGTAACCTGGTTCTGATCCGGAAACTCGCCCCGGTCACAAGTGGCGGCGTACGCTGTTGAAGCGGTTTTGACGAGGAGAACAACTTTGGCTCAGCGAAGGCGCGAAAATTCTGGTCAGAGTTCGGTGATCATCGTGGTTGTCGGCGTCCTCCTGGCGATCGTACTGGGCTACATGCTCTGGCCGCGACCCTCGACCAGCCCGGAGAGCACCGGCGAGGACTTCCAGGCCTTCGAGGGAGGCGAGCGCAGCGATGCGCCCGAGCCGCGTGGACCCGAGCCGGGTCCGGACGCCGCCAGCAAAGCCGGAGGCGAGGAGCGGGAGGGCTCCGTGGTCGTACTCGAAGATCGAGTGGAGCGCCCTGAGGATGCACCTCCGGCCGGCGCGCGCGAGCCCGACGCGGGCCCGGATCAGGCGGAGCGCGCCGACGCTGGCTACGTCGACCCGGTCAACGAGGAGGTGCTCGGGCCGAAGGCCTGGATGCCCGAGCTCCCCGAGGACGAGCGCGAGGAGATCGACGAGGAGCTCGACCGTCAGAGCCCCGATCCCTTTCCGATCGATCTGGGGGTGCGCCGCGAGGGCATCGAGGTCGCCAAGGCGGTGGTCTTCGATTGCTACGACGCCCTGCGGCGCCGGCAGCCGCAACGCACCGGTCGCATTATCGTGAGCTTCGATGTCGTCGCATCTGGCGGCAGCGCCACGCTGGAGAATACGGAGGTGCCGACCAACGTGAAGCTCGACGACCCTCAGTTCGAGGCCTGCATCATCGACGGCATCGACGGGCTGCAGATCGCGTCGTCCGACGAGGGGACGATGCGCGTGAAGTATCCGTTTTTGTTCGACCTCGAGGGCAAGCGGTAGGTGGGGCCTGTTGTTCGGCCATCTTGCCCGCACGTGATCGATGCGCCCAGGATGGGCGCATCACATTTTGACGCCCGGGCTTTGTCGAGGCTTTCGGTAAGGCGTGGACTTGCTTGAGCCCGCGAGTGCGGTATCCTCGACGTGATTGAACTAACTTAGTTGGAGGTATGCACATGTGGATTGTTGCCGCAGTGGTCCTGGGCCTGATCGTGATGGTCGGGCTATTTCTCGTTTCGCTCTATAACAAGTTGGTGACCAAGCAGAATCGCTTCGAGAATGCGTTTGCGCAGATCGACGTTCAGCTCAAGCGTCGCCACGACCTGATTCCGAACCTCGTCGAGACGGCCAAGGGCTACCTCGACCATGAAAGCGAGACCCTCGAGGCAGTCATCGCCGCACGCAACCAGGCGCGCAGCGCCGAGGAAAAGGCGGCGAATAACCCCGGCGACGCAGATGCGATGAAGGGGCTCATGCAGGCCGAGTCGATGCTCTCCAGCGCGCTCGGTAGCCTGTCGGTGACCGTCGAAGACTATCCCGAGCTCAAGGCCGACGAGACGATGAGTCGGCTCATGGAGGAGCTCGCGAGCACCGAGAATCGTATCGCGTTTGCTCGTCAGGCCTTCAACGACGCGGTGACCGACTACAATACCGCCCGCGAGAAGTTTCCCGCGGTCATGGTCGCCAATATGTTCGGATTCAAAGAGGGAACGCTGTTCGAGATCGAGGTCGAAGAGGAGCGACAGGCCCCTGCAGTGGCGTTTGGCTAGATGAATTTCTTCGAGGAGCAGGACAGAGCTCACCGCAACACCGGCCGACTGATCCTATTGTTCGGGTCAGCGGTCCTCGCCACCGTCGTCGGTGTGTACCTGGTCATCCGCGTGGTGTTGTTCTTCAACCGCGTCCGCACGGAGGCCGGGCATATGAACGCGCCGAATATGGACTTCGCGTGGTGGAGTCCCGAGGCATTTTTGTTGTGCCTGGTCGGCACGGTCGTCGTCGTCGGCGGGGGGACATGGTGGAAGATCAACCAGCTCGCCAAGGGGGGCGGGAGCCTGGTGTGCGAAGAACTCGGCGGCCGCTTTTTGGACTTTCGCACCAACGATCGAAAAGAGCAGATGTTCATCAACGTCGTCGAGGAGATGTCGATCGCCTCGGGCGTGTCCGTGCCGCTGCTCTACGTGCTCGACGACGAGAAGGGCATCAACGCATTCGCCGCGGGCTTCTCCCCCAACGAGGCCGCAATCGCGGTCAGCCGCGGCTGCCTCGAGCTACTCAATCGCGATGAACTCCAGGGCGTGGTCGCCCACGAATTCAGCCATATCCTCAATGGGGATATGCGGATGAATATCCGCATGATGGGGATCCTGCACGGGATCTTGATGATCGCTCTGACCGGGTCGATCATGATGCGTTTGAGCCTGGGGACCGGGTCTTCGCGGCGCAGCCGACGCAACTCCGACGGCGGGGTCATCTACCTCATCGTGATCGGCCTAGCGCTTTATATCATCGGCTATGTCGGGCGGTTTTTCGGGCAGATCATCAAGAGCGCGCTGTCCCGACAGCGTGAATACCTGGCCGACGCCTCGGCCGTGCAGTTTACGCGAAACCCGAAGGGGATCGCCGGGGCGCTCAAGAAGATCGGCGGCTACGATCAGAGCTCGCGGATCGATAACCCGAACGCCGACGAGTGTAGCCACTTTTTCTTCGGGGACGCGCTCGAGCGAAATTGGTTGACCAGCGTGTTTGCGACGCATCCGCCGCTCAAGGACCGCATCCGCAAGGTCGACCCGGGTTTCTCGGGGGCATTCACCAGGGTCGACTCGACGGCGTTGGACTCCGACGGTGCGCGCGGGCAGCTCGAGTGGAGTACCGGATCGGGCATGGGCGCGACCGCGGGTGTCGCGTCGGGCCTGGCCGGTGCCGACGCCGGCGCCGGTGCGACGCGCGGTCAGGCACACGAGCGGCAGGCGGCGTCGAGCCAGGCACAACCGAATACGTACCGCGTCAACCCCGACGAGGTCGTGGACAAGGTCGGCCGGGCGGACGCCCAGCAGGTCGACCACGCCCGCCAGTTGCTCGCCTCCATGCCCGAGGAATTGCGCGCGGATGCGAGGGATACGTACTCGGCGGCGTCGGTGGTGTTTGCGCTGCTCATCGACAGCGACGACCGGGCGCGCGAGCTGCAATATGAGATTCTCGGGGCAAAGCTCACCGAAGGTCTCGCCCGCGAGACGCGGCGTCGAGTCAAGCTGCTGACGTATCTACGCGAGGAGCAGCGCCTGCCGATGGTCGAGATCCTGATTCCGGCGCTTCGACAGATGTCGACGGCTCAACACGACCAATTTGTCAGTATCCTCGACGATCTGATCTTCGCCGACGACCAAGTCTCGCTGTTCGAATTCTGCCTGGAGAAGCTGCTGTACCATCGCCTCGAGCCGACGATTCAGCAGGGAGGGGCCAGTGCTGCGCAGTTTTATTCGCTCACGCCCCTGCGCGAAGACATCACGGTGCTGTTCTCTCGGTTGGCGTATATCGGGCACGACACGACGGATGGTGCGCAGCGCGCGTTCCGTGCGGGCATGGCGCAGCTCGACGAAGGCGATTGGACCCGAGATGCTTCGCTGCTCGCCGAGTCGCACTGTACGTTCACCGAGCTCGAGCGCGCGCTCGACCGCATTGGCGATAGCTCCAACGGCGTCAAAAAGCGCATCGTCCAGGGCATCGCACACGTTGTGCTCGCCGACGACGAGGTCACCGTGGGCGAGGCGGAGATCCTCCGCGCGGTCTGTGAGGTGATCGACGTACCACTGCCGCCGTTTTTACCAGACACCTGAGAAGAAACCCTCCACGTCGTCAGACCGGCTGATTTTCACGAGCTCTGCGCCGTCCTGCATCGACGTAGCCTCCGGCTACGCCTGCTTCGGACGACTTCGACCTCGCAAAAATCATCTCGGTCTGACTCGGTCCGGGTTTCATCACAGGTGTCATGAGTTGAAATGCGGCGTGGGAACGCGTTCTAAACTGTCTCCGGCGCGCACCGACGCATTACGCTTTGGCTCTCGCCGACTTGCGATCACGTTTGCAGCACCTTCTGACGCATCCTAGATCCACGAGGCGACATACTCATGACGAAGAATCTCATCGACGGACGAAAGAGCGCGCTTCTCACTGACCAATATCAACTGACGATGGCCCAGGCGTATGTCGCCGAGGGCATGCACGCCGAGAAAGGCACCTTCAGCCTGTTCTCGCGCGAGCTTCCCGAGCGTCGAAACTTCCTACTCGCCGCCGGCCTCGCGAGTGCGCTCGAGTTGCTCGAGGAGCTGCAGTTTTCCGTCGACGATATCGACTACCTCCACTCGCTTGGGACGTTCAGCGATCAATTTCTGGAGTACCTGCGGACGTTCGAGTTTCAGGGAGATATTTGGGCGCCCCCGGAAGGCACGCCCGTCTTCCCGAACGAGCCCTGGATCGAAGTGGAGGCGCCCATCCCGCAGGCCCAGATCGCCGAGACCCTCATCCTGAATCAGCTCAACTCCCCGACCATCCTGGCGAGCAAGGCGGCGCGCGTGGTCGCGGCCGCGCAGGGTCGCAGCGTCGTGGACTTTGGCCTGCGGCGGATGCACGGCGCGGACGGCGCGACCAACGCGGCGCGCGCCTACCATATCGCCGGGGTGACGGCGACCTCGAACGTCATGGCGGGCAAGCAGTTCGGCGTCCCCGTCACGGGCACGATGGCGCACAGCTATATCCAGGCGCACGACGACGAGATGGAGGCTTTTCGAAGGTTTGTCTCCGAGTTTCCCGAGACCGTCCTGCTCGTCGACACCTACGACACGCTCGCCGGGGTCGACAAGGTCATCGAGCTGGCCGATGAACTGGGCGACGGCTTTCGGGTGCGCGGGATTCGACTCGACTCGGGCGATCTGGGTGACCTGGCGACCAAGAGCCGGGCGAAGCTCGATGAGGCGGGATTGGAGGACGTCGAGATCTTCGCGAGCGGCGGCCTCGATGAGGACAAGATCGCCGCGTTTGTCGACGAGGGGCGCCCCATCGATGGATTCGGCGTCGGCACGCGGATGGGCGTGTCGTCGGATGCCCCGAAGCTCGACTGCGCCTACAAGCTCGTCGAATACGCCGGCGAGGGCAGGCTAAAGCTCGCGACCGGCAAGCACACGCTTCCGGGCAAGAAGCAGGTCTTTCGCCAGTACGAAGACGGGGTCGCTCGCCGGGATGTGATAGGGCGGCGCGGCGAGGAGCTGGATGGGCGCCCGTTGATGATCGAGGTGATGCGGCAGGGCGAGCGGCTCGACGCCGGTCGCACGGATATCGACCTCGCGCGAGAGCGTGCGGCCAACGAGATCGCGAAGCTACCCGAGCGCATTCGTCGCATCGAGCCGGCCGACGAGCCGTACGAGGTGAAGCTGAGCGCCGAATTAGAAGCGTATCTGCAGGAAGTGAAGCAGCGCGTGAAGGCGCAGAACGCGTGATGCGCCCATCCTGGGCGCATCGAGTGCAATCCGGCCAAGATGGCCGCACGACGTTCAGTTGGAGCTCGCCTCATCGATCAGCGCCTGCGCAATCTCGGCCATCGTCGCGTCGTCGTCGACGTCTACCTCTATTCGCGGCGCGGTGCGCTTCTCCATGTGGTAGCGGTAGGCTTTGTCGTAGTACTTCAATGCCTCGCGACAGGCCGGCTCCAGATCCCCAGCGTCGAGCGCCTCCAGCGCGAGCTCGGTTCGGCGTCCGCCCAGCCGCTTGCTGATGTCCTCGAAGGCGCTGCGAAGTGGTTCGCCGGGAAGGTCGCCATAGTCAGCCACCAGACGCGCGATACGCCGCTCCTGCGAGAGCTCGTAGAAGTAGATCGGGGCGCGCTGTTTCTGGTCCCAGAACGCATCCGGGATCGCGCAGCGGCCGACCATGCGGCTCTCGTCTTCGACCCAGACGCGTCGCGATGTGTCGAGCTCGGTGATGCGCTCGGCCATGCGGTTGTCGAAGTTCTGCTGGGTGCGCGGCTCCTGGCCGATCGCCCCAAAAGCCGAGCCCCGGTGCCGCGCGAGTCCCTCGAGGTCCAAAACTTGTTCGCCGGCATCGGCGAGGCGGTGGAGCACCTCGGTCTTGCCGCTGCCTGTGAGCCCACCGACGACCGCGAGGCTGTCGAAGTCAGTCTCGAGGATATCCAGGACCCAATTTCTGTAGCGCTTGTAGCCGCCGTCGAGCAGCACGACGTCGTAGCCGTAGAGCTCCAGCAGCCAGCCGACGCTCGAGCTTCGCATCCCGCCGCGCCAGCAGTGCAGCAGCACCGGGTCGGGCACGGGCACCACCGCCTCGACGGCCTCGACGAGCGCGCGCATCTTCGGGCCGACGATATCCAGGCCGATCTTGATGGCGTCGTGGCGGCCCTTTTGTTTGTAGGCCGTACCGACCTCGGCGCGATCCTCATCTGAAAACAGCGGCAAGTTCTGCGCGCCAGGGATGTGACCGTCGCCGTATTCGGAGGGCGTGCGCACGTCGAAGACCGGGTGATCGGCGGTCAGCTCCAGGAAGCGTTCGATGTCGACTGTGTCGGGCATGGGTTCTCGG
>JBNJFZ010000162.1:0-12589 GCA_051747295.1 Myxococcota bacterium | reverse complement strand
CGAGGACAGCTTCGAGCAGCTGACGGACGAGCAAGCGGTGATGGCGTTCTTCGAGACGTACTTCCCAGACGCCATCGAGCACATGCCCAATCTGGTCGAAGACTTCTTCGAAAACCCGACCGCCTCGCTCGTCACCATCCGCTGCGAGCCGTACCACTACGAGGACAAGGTGCTGCTGGTGGGCGACGCCGCCCACGCGGTCGTCCCGTTCTACGGCCAGGGCATGAACGCCGCGTTCGAGGACTGCTACGCGCTCGACCAACTTCTGGAACGATACGACGAGAACTGGTCGGACGTACTCCCGGCCTTCAGCAAAGAGCGCAAGCCGAACGCCGACGCGATCGCCGACCTCGCGCTCTACAATTACGTCGAGATGCGCTCGAAGGTGGCCGACGAGACTTTCCTGCTACGCAAGGCCCTCGACCGGAAGCTCCACGAGATGCACCCCGGGAGCTGGATTCCCCTCTACAGTATGGTCACGTTCTCGAATATCCCGTACGCCGAGGCGCTCGAGCGCGCGGAAGAGCAGGCGGATATCCTGGACAAGTTGCTGCCAGAAGGCCCCATGAACGACTTGTTGGAGCAGTTGGAAGGTTAGCGAAGACGGCGAGCTCAGCGGTGCGAGCCGCGGTTGCGTCTGCGGCGCGCCTGCTCGACGCACACGGCGTGGAGCCGCTTGAAGCTATCGGGCCGATGGTCGACCGGTAGCGACTCGAGCGCGGACAGCGCGTTCGTCCCATCGGAGAGCGCGAGCGCCACCAGCGCCTTTTCGTGTTGGCCTCGCATCTCGGGTGTAGCACCCAGAATATCGAGCAATTCCGGGACGCTATAGCGTCCGACCCAGCGCTCCATTTTATCTTCGAGCCACTTGAAACGCTCCTGCTCGCGTATTCGCTCCAAAAACGCGTCAGAGTCGACGTCTGTCAGCGATTGAGGCGCGTCGGTGCCCATCTGGGCCGCTTCATCAGCGACGATTTCGGGTAGCTCCATTGTATCCATGGTCTGTCCCGCGAGCAGTGAGGTTGCCGTCGTGGTCTTTAACTCCGGCCACCTTTGAGTTTGTTCCGATAGTCATCGTTTCGCAAGCACGGATCGCGTCAGTTCTGTGCAAATGCAGCGCAACTTACTGTTTCCGTATACAGTTAAGTGATGCGGACCAACGCATCTGCGTTACAAGGCAGACACCGAGATGCCGGCTCCATTCAATCGAGCCTCCAGCCGTGGTATTGAGGCCCGAGTCGCTCGCCCCCCTCTATCGTGGAGCTGCGCATGCAGACGACACCTCATAAAGCCGGCCCGCTGGACGTCTCCGAGCCGGTCAGACGACAAATCGTTCGCATTCACTTGCTGGAGGGCACGGAACCGGAACTCTCCCTCGATGTGGAGGCGGTCCGCCAGGTCGAAGCCGAGCTCGGCGTGCGGCTGCCCGACGATATCCTCGCGATAATGGCGAGTAACTCGCAGCTGTTCTGCCATCGACGCAGAATACAGATCGAGCTGGTGATCGATCATCAGCGCTCTGTTGAGGAGTCCGATGGACCGGCCGATGTCTTCGCAGTGGGCGAGCAGCCGAATAAGTACGGCTACTACGTGATCGAAGAGGAGTACGAGATTCCACCGTTCATCCTCGAGTACGACGCCGGTCAGCGCAGCCTCTCGCCATGGGCGCTCGAGAATTGGATGGAGCGAAAGATCGGGGATTATCTGTCGGGGATGCTACTCGAAGGGGACCGAGCGGCGCAGGAGCGCGCCGGCTCGGTCCCCTCGGCGGAACAGGTCGAGGCGTTTGAGCCTCGATTGGCCTGACCAACAACGCGGTGCGGCCAGGATGGCCGCACCACGGGTTCTGCGTCATGCTTCAGTCTCGCTCGAGCACCATCGACAACCCGAGGCCGCCGGCGGCGCACATCGTCAGCAGCGAGAGGTTCGCGTCACGGCGCTCCATCTCGTTGGCCAACTGCATGATCATGCGAGTGCCAGTCGCGCCAAACGGATGTCCGATCGGAATCGACCCTCCGTTGACGTTGAAGATATCCATGTCGACCTCGCCGATCTTGTCTTCGAGGCCGAGCTCCTGGCACATCTCCTTGGAATCCCAGACCTTGACGTTCGCCAGAATCTGAGCGGCGAATGCCTCATGCATCTCGATGAGGTCCATATCGTCGAGCGTCACGCCGCCGCGCGCCAGCGCCTTCGGAGTCGCCAACGTCGGCCCCATCAACATCGGCACGTTGAAGAGGTCCACACCCATCTGCGCATGCGAGCGGATGTAGGCCTTGGGCTCGAAGCCGAGCTCTTTCGCGGTCGACTCGCGCATCAGCAGGACCGCCGATGCGCCGTCGGTCAGCGGTGAGGAATTGGCCGCCGTCAGGGTGCCGTGGCGCCTGTCGAAGACCGGCTTGAGCTTGGCCATCTTCTCGGCGCTGGTGTCCGGTCGGACCATCGTGTCCTGCTTGACCGGGTTGTCGAATTTATCCCCAGCATAGACAGTCAGCACCTCGTCGAACTTGCCTTCTTCATACGCCGCAGCCGCACGGTGGTGCGTCATCTCCGCGTACTCGTCCTGGTCTCGACGGCTGACGTGATATTGCTTGGCCATGATCTCGGCCGAGTCACCCATCCTGTTGCCCGTGGTGGGCTCCGCGATCGCGGGCGCGTCGGGCAGTAGGTCGCCGGCCTCCAGCCCCTCGAAGGCCTTGACCATATCCATCGGTGACTTCGACTTGGATGCCTCGTTGAGGGCCTGTGTCAACGGCAGGCTTATGCGCGCCTGCGCGGAGCTGGTCGACTCGACACCACCCGCGATCACGATGTCGGCGGCGCCCATCAGGATACTGCCGGCGGCATTCACCGCCGCCAGTGCGCTCGACGCGCAATACTGCTGGACGGTGCTTGCCGGGATGTTGCGCGGCAGCGCGGTGCGTAGGACGACCTCCCGCGCGACGTTCGGGCCGTTCATCGGAGCCGACACGCAGCCCAGCACGAGCTCGTCGATGAGCTCGGGGTCGATCTCGCTGCGGTTGACCAGCCCGTTGACCGCCTCGCGGGCGAGGTCGGCCTCGTTCATATCGTTGAACACGGTCCATGCCTTGGCGAACGGCGTTCGCGCCCCGTCGATGATCGCGACGCGGTCTTGGCCTCCGAGCGGCGTCTGATTGCCTTCTTTCTGTGGTTTCTTCGATACCATGGTTTCGCCTCTGTATTCTGTCGGACGCAGCGTCGAGCCGCGTCCGCGAACTCTTCGTTAAAACTCTCGGGGTCGACGGCATATCAACCGTAGAACGACTCGTTCTTCTCGGCCTTCTCGACCAGGATGTCCGCCGGTTTCAACCGCTCGCCGTACTTGTCGGCGAGTTTGTCCATCTGGTCGACGATCTTGCGCAGGCCGATGGAGTCGGCGTGGCGCAAGATACCGCCGCGAAATGGCGGGAAGCCCAGCCCGAAGATGACACCGATATCGATGTCGCGCGGTTCCTCGGCGATGCCCTCCTGCAGGCAATACGCACACTCGTTGAGCATCGCCAGCCAGCAGCGCTGCTTGACCTCCTCGGGGTCCACGTCCTTTCGATCGCGGCCGCCCGGGAGCAGGTCGTAGACCGATTCGTCGACGCCCTGGGACTCGTCGTCCTCGTATTTGTAGAAGCCCTTGCCGTTTTTCTTGCCCTTTCGGTCGTCTTCGGCGACCGCCTTGATGGCGGTGGGCGCGTCCCAGCGCTCCTCGAATGCTTCCTGGAGCGTCTTCGCGGCCTTGAGGCCGACGTCGATGCCGACCTCGTCGACCAGCTTCATCGGACCGACGGGGAAGCCCCACTCCTTCATCGGCTCGTCGATATCCTCGATGCGCGCGCCCTCCTGGAGGATCCAGCCAGCCTCATTGATATATGCACCGATGACCCGGCTGGTGAAGAAGCCAGGCCCGTCTTTGACGACGATGCAGGTCTTGCCCATCTCGCGGCCGATCTTCAGCGCCGTGGCGACCGTCTCGTCGGAGGTCTCCTCGGTGCGGATGATCTCGAGCAGCGGCATCTTGTATACCGGGCTGAAGAAGTGCATACCGCACACCAACTCCGGCCGGTCGGTCACCTCCGCGATCTCCGAGATCGGGATCGTCGAGGTATTGCTCGCAAAGATCTGGTCCTCCGGTGCGTTCTCGAGCAGGTCACCGAAGACGTTCTTCTTGAGGCCGAGATCCTCGAAGACCGCCTCGATGACGACATCGGCCTGCTTGAAGCCGGTATAGTCGAGCGTGCCGGTCAGGCGTCCCCAGGCCACGTCGGCCATCGGTTCGGTCATCTTTTTGTACTTGACCGCCTTATCGAAGATATCCTTCGCGTAGTTGAGCCCCCAGCCGAGCCCCTCATCGTCGACGTCTTTCATGCGGACTTCGTATCCGTTGTAGGCCGCGACCTGCGCGATCCCGGCGCCCATCAGGCCCGCGCCGAGCACGCCGATCTTGTCGACCTTGCGCGGCTCCACGTCGTCAGCATAGGGCTTGGCCTTCTCGACCTGCTGCTTCATGAAGAACAGGTTGATGAGGTTCGGGGCGACATCACCCTCGAGCAGCTCGACGAATGCGTCGGTCTCGGCCTCGATACCCGCGTCGAACCCGTCTTTGTATCCGGTCTGAATCGCGTCGATCGCCTTGTACGGTGCCGGGTAATTGTCGCCGGCGTTCTTGCGGGTCATCTCGCGCGCCTGGTCGAAGATGAACTTGCGAGCCGGTGTGCGGGCTGCGAGCTCCATGGCTTCGCTGGCCGGATCTTCGAGGAACTCCTTGAATCCGCGAGAGGGCTTGCCGGGCTGATTCGACAGGCTTCGCGCCAGGTCTGCAGCGACCTCCTTGGCGATGCCGGGGTGGACGACCTCATCGACGAGGCCGATCTTTTTGGCCTTTCGGGCATTGTGCTGCTTGCTCTGCAGGATCATCTGCATGCCGGTCTGCAATCCGACCAGCCGCGGCAGCCGCTGCGTGCCGCCGGCCCCCGGGATGACGCCGAGTTGGACCTCTGGCAGCCCCAGCTTCGTGCTGTCGGCGTCTGTCGCGACGCGTCCCTGACAGGCCAGCGCGACCTCGAGCCCACCACCCAGGCAGCTGCCGTGAATCGCGGCGACGAACGGAATCCCGACCTCCTCGAAGCTGGCCATCAGGCGATGGCCGCGCTCGACGAGCTCTCGGAGCCCCGTTTGATCCCGGGTAAATTGCTTGAGCTCCTTGATGTCGAAGCCAGCGATGAAGTTGTCTTCCTTCCCGCTGTAGATGACCGCACCCTCGAGCCCGTCGGCGGCCTTGAGCTCGGTGAGAATATTCTCGAAGCGGTCGGTCATCGGCGTCGAGAGCGTATTGACTCGCTCGTCTTTGACATCGACGCAGATGTACGCAATGCCGTCATCGATCTCTAATGTCGCGTACTTATCTTCACTCATTTGTTTCCTCGGGTTGAGACAGCCATGCGAATGGGTCGGACGTGGTCGAGCCCGGCGCACGATGCGGCCGCGCTCTCAAGTCTTGTGGATGTGCCCGCATTGAAACGGTCATGACGCACCGTGTCAAATGCCGGGACTGCCAGTCTGAATGGCGCTTCACTGGTGGTGCGCATGCGTCGAAGGATTGTAAACGCGCGGAGAGGTAGGTCTAGCTGAGCGGGCCAAGCTTGTGCATCTGGACGCCGTCCGAAAACAAAAAAGCCGGCTCTCGCCGGCTCTTTCGCTGAACATTTCGCTGAATAGGGCTTCGCAATCCTACAAGATATGCCCGGACTTGCGTCGCTTGGTCTCGAGGTAATGCACGTTGTGGGGGTTCGGGAGGACCTTGATAGGTCGGCGATGCAATACGTCGACACCTTCGTTGAGCAGGCCTTCGACCTTGCTCGGGTTATTGGTGTACAGGTCGATCGAATCGATGCCGAGCAACTTGATCATCTCGGCGGCGATCTCGTAGTCGCGCAGATCGTCGTCGAACCCGAGGTGGAGGTTCGCTTCAACCGTATCCATACCCTCATCTTGGAGGCTGTAGGCTTTCACCTTGTTGGCCAGGCCGATACCGCGACCTTCCTGGCGCATGTATAGGATGAGGCCGGTCTCCTGCTCGGAGATCATCTCGAGTGCCTTGTGGAGTTGTTCTCCGCAATCACACTTGAGGCTGCCGAAGACGTCGCCCGTCAAGCACTCGCTGTGTACGCGAGTCGGGACGGCTTCGGCGCCGTCGAGGTCGCCTTTGAAGACGGCCACGTGTTCTTTGAAGTCTCGATTATTGAGGAAGGCTGCGATTCGAAACTCGCCGTATTTGCTCGGTAAGTTGGCCTCGGCGTATTTTTCGACGACCAGGCCTTCCGCGTCTTGCAGACGTTCGATATCGTTCTCGCTCAGATCAACATTTGCCGCCGTGAGGGGACTTAACATGGGTGTACTCCGTATTTCGTCGGGCCTGCCCGGTGTTCAGTAGCCCTCATCCCGGTCGAGGACATCACCAGCGGGCTCGAAAGCGAAAGTGGGTCGACATCGCACAACATTCGACTGAGGGTTCCACCCCTCCGGGAGAGTGCGACATACTCGCTGCGTTGGAGAGATGGGATGCAACTTCCAGCGCCGCCGTTACACTCGTCGAATGTCGGATGCCAACCGACGCGCGAAGCTCGCGTCACTTACGAATCCTGCTTCGGTTACAGCGCGAACCTCCGGCTCGCGCAGCCAAACCATAGTCGTCGCGACCGGCGCGTCAATACTCGCCGACCACCACATGTGCTTCGCTGCTTGTCGAGCGGTCGGGAGCCCGAGGCTCCCGACCTGGCTCAACTATTAGAATGCAGCTCGGCGGGTTCGAGTTTCATTATATTTTTGTTGGAACGCCCGGGCGCCCACGATCGAGCAGCGGATGCCCTCGGCGAGCACCGGGACCATATCGGTTCGATGGCCGTTGAGGGCGTCGAAATAGGCCTGTCGATCGTTGGCGTGGATGACCGCCGGGGGATAGAAGTTCTTGGCCAGGATGAAGTTCATCATCAGGCGGCCGACGAACCCGGTGCGCTCGTCGTACGGGAAGACGCGCATGAACTCCCAGTGAGCCATCGCAGCCGTGCGGATAGGATGATACTTGACGAGCTCACCGTGATAGCTCTCGATGAACTTGTGGAAGTGGTAGGAAATGCTGTTCTGGCCGACGATATCCAGGTTGTAGACCCCTGGAGAGGTATCGCGCTGGCGATAGCGCCCGGCGACTTCGTCATCTTCGTCGCACATGCGCACGTGCAGATCGCGGATGAACTCGATGCTGAGTTCGGTCCCCTTTCGCGCCTCTTCGCGAATAAAATCGATGCACTCGGACATGTAGCGTAAGGAGCGCTGCGTCAGTCCATCGCAGTAATTTCGGCAGGGTTGTCCCGCTAGCGCGCGTTCGATGTCGTTGCCATCGAGGACGACACCGTCGAGCGCATGCTCGTGATAGAGCCAGGATCGCAGGAGCCGATCCTCGAACTCATCGCGCACCCCATCGGGCACGTCGAAGTAATCCGAGCGTTCTTGATCAATTTCCAGATATGTCAGCGACATCGAAGCCTCCCTCTTTTGAGTATGGAGGCCGATTCGTTCCCCAACGACCCGAGGCACTCCCAAACTCTAAAGACGGCGGACCCGTCGCAACTTCTAGAAGTTTAGCAGCGAGAACCTGAAGCAGCAAACCCTTTTTTCTCTGTCGACATGTGTCGACATTTGTCGCCAAGCGAGTAACATTTGAATGAGCGTTCTTTACAATCGTCGAACCTTGCTGAAGTTCCCGCTACGCATGAACTCAGGATAAAGGATGGATCGAATCGACGCCTCTGAACCACTGCCTGGCGCCCGTCTATTGCCCGTGCTGGTGATGCTCGCGGCCGGCCTCTTGCTACCGGATGTCGCTGTCGGCCAATCCGGAGGGGACAGCAAGGCCCTGCGCGCCTGCGATGGCTACATGAAATTGTATGCGCAAAGCGCCTCGCGCAAGCTCGCCCGCGCGCTCAGCGGCCAGGGCTACCGCCTCGAGACGCTCGACCTCCCGGACACCGTCGAGGCCGACAGAAACGGACAGCCGACCACCTACGAGACCTATTTCGAGAAAGACAAGAGGGCCGCCGGCCTCGTCGATACCTCTCGCCGAGCTCGTCGATCATTCGTCGTGGTCGGGACTCAACAGGGCCCGGTGATGACAAGTCATCAATGGCCGGCGCGCTCGGATATCGCCAACGGGACCAGGTGTCGCCCGACCAGCTCCCGCATCGACTTCCCGCGAGTCGCGGTCCGGTCCGTCGACGTCGAGCCCTTTAAATACTGGGGGCTGCGTATAAGTTGGCACTTACCGGAGTCATTTGACGACAATTCCACCGACTCCGACCATGCATTCGTCGAGGAGGTCATCAGTCGGGCAGGACATCGCGGACAAGAGCGTGGAGGCGACGCGGCCCATGAGTCCTCGAGACCCGAGACTGGAGCCGACGAACCAGCGACCACCGAGTCAGATACTCGAGACGCAAAAAAAACTGACGAGACGTCCGGAATAGACGATATTGAGCAAGACGACGATTGAATAATAACAGATTGCCAGACCGGGAGTTTTATCATGAAGCGATTATTGACCGTCGGAATCTTCTTGGCCGCTTTTCTACTCGTCGGAGGCCAGGCTTTTGCCCAGTCTCCCAATGAGTCGGGCTTTGGTATCGGCATTGGTTCCTCGAATATGGCATCCGGGTTGTCGCTGAAGAGCGCCCAGGGTGCGACAGCTTATCAATTTGTCGTCGGTGCATGGCGAGGAGGGTGGTACAGTGGAGCCCGCTTCGGACCCAACCGAGACTACCGCGGATATTACGGCGGCCTGGGTGCCTCCTTCGATTTCCTCCTCGAGCAGCCCCCCATCGTCTCGACCGAGCCCTTTGACCTCGGCTGGAACGCCGGTCTAGGCGCCGGCCTCGGGATCGACCCGGATGGCTTCTGGGGCCTCGGCGGCAACGGTGTCGTCGGCCTGGAGTTCAACTTCAACCCCATCCCAATCGACTTCACGCTCGAGTACCGACCCGCCCTCTACATTTACGACAACGGGGTCGGCTTCGACTTTATCGACTTTGGAGCTCACCTGAGGTTCTGGCTGTAAGCGCCGAGTATCTACTCGTCCTCACGCTTGAGCCGATTGATGGTCCGCGCGGCTTTCTTACAGAACTCGTAATAGAGGCGCGCGGCCGTCTCGACGGTTTGTTTGACACCGATGGGGCCGGCGTCTTCACGTTCTCGATACGTGGAGGGGTCGGCCTCTTCGCTTTTCTTGTCCTGTTCCACGATATCCTGGGAGCTCGCCATAGAATCATGCCTCTGGTCTAAGATACGCCCGGCTCATCGAAGGGCGGGGTCTTGCGCGATCGGCATACAACTGAAAGGTTGGCCCGAATTCGAGACTGAAGTAAAGCACGCGCGACGCCTCCATCATAACGAGATGGAGCACCACGCGACAATCGAGCACGCCAGGAGCCGAGGCTGTGATGACCGACGAACTCGATACCGATGTAATCAAGAAGGACGTCCGTGACGACGGGATCTGCGTGATCACGCTGAACCGACCGGATGCCATGAACTCGCTCAACGGCGAGCTGGTCAATCATCTCTGGCATGAATTCTACCAGATGCGCCATGACGACGAGGTCCGGGTCGTCGTGCTGACCGGCGCCGGAGACCGGGCCTTCTGCGCGGGCGCCGACCTCAAAGAACGCCGCGAGATGAGCGAGGCGCAGGTCCGACAGCGCATCGACGACTACCGCGGCTGCTTCGGCGCGGTCGAGCGCCTCCCAAAGCCGGTCATCTGCGCCATCAACGGCTACGCCTTCGGCGGCGGACTCGAGCTGGCGCTTTGTGCAGATATCCGGCTGGTCGCCAGAGAGACTAAAGTCGGGCTCACCGAGACGCGCCTGGGGATTATCCCGGGCGCAGGTGGCACGCAGCGGCTACCGCGACTCATCGGCGCATCCCGGGCCAAAGAGCTCATCTTCACCGGCGCGAGGGTCTCCGGCGACGAGGCCGCCAACCTCGGCATCGCCAACCATGCCATCGCCGGCGGCGACCTGATGGACGCCGCGCTGGAGATGGCCGACGAGATGCTCTCGTCGGCGCCGATCGCGCTGCAGCAGGCCAAGATCGCCATCGATGGCGGCATGCAGTGCGACCTGGACACCGGGCTGCGCCTAGAATCACGCGCCTACGCCGTCACGATTCCCACCAAAGATCGTCAGGAAGGCCTAGAGGCATTCCGCGAGAAGCGAAAGCCGAATTTCAAGGGTGAATGAGCAGGCGCCCATTGCACTATTTACGTCTGCGGCGATCCCCATTAACTTGCCGCCGAATCGACCCTTTTGACGCATGAAACTGGAGAAGTAGCGATGACCGAATCGGGCCAGATGGACCTCGAAGACCTCTCAGAACTCGACCGCGAGCTCGTGGAGAAGCGCCGCGACATCGACAGCGGCGGCAAGCAGAAATACCACGATCGCGCCGAAGAACGCGGCAAGCTCTTCGTCCGCAAGCGCCTCGAGCTGCTGCTCGACGACGGGCTCGAGTCCGAAGACGGCAAGATGGCCAACGTCCTCGCCGGAGATCTCCCCGCCGACGGCGTCGTGACCGGCATCGGCCGCATCAACGGTCGCCGCGTGGCGGTGATGGCGAATGACTCGACGGTCAAGGCCGGCTCGTGGGGCTGGCGCACGGTCGAGAAGATCATCCGCATCCAGGAGCAGGCCGAGCGCTACAAGATCCCGCTGTTCTACCTCGTGGATTCTGCCGGTGCCCGCATCACCGACCAGCTCGAGATGTTCCCTGGACGCCGCGGTGCCGGGCGCATCTTCAACAACCAGGTCCGGCTGTCGGGATATGTCCCGCAGGTATGCCTGCTCTTCGGTCCGTCGGCGGCCGGTGGCGCGTACATCCCGGCGTTTTGCGACGTCGTCGTCATGGTTGATGGCAACGCGAGCATGTACCTGGGCTCGCCGCGCATGGCCGAGATGGTGATCGGCGAGAAGGTCACCCTCGAGGAGATGGGCGGCGCGAAGATGCACTGCAAGACCTCCGGCTGCGGCGACGTCCTCGTCGACACCGAAGAAGAGGCTATCGAGTGGGGCCGCGAGTACATCGACTACTTCCCCAGCAACTGCAATGCCGACGTACCGCGCCGAGAGCGAGCCGAGCCGAAGGAGCAAAAAAAGACGCTCGACGAGCTCATCCCGGTCAACCAGAACCGCGCGTTCAACATGAAGAAGGTCATCGCCCACCTGGTCGATGACTCGGAGTTCATCGAGATCAAGGAGAAATTCGCGCGCGAGTTGATCACGTGCCTGGCGCGCATCGACGGCCAACCCGTCGGAATCATCGCCAGCCAGCCCAAGTTCAAAGGCGGCGTTCTATTCGTCGACTCCGCCGACAAGGGCGCCAAGTTCATCAACCTGTGTGACGCCTTCGGCATCCCGCTGGTGTTCCTGGCCGACGTCCCCGGCTTTATGATCGGTACTCGCGTCGAAAAGCAGGGCATTATTCGCCACGGCGCCAAGATGATCACCGCGGTGTCGCGGGCGAGCGTGCCCAAGTTCTCGGTCGTCATGCGCAAGGCCTATGGGGCAGGCCTCTACGCAATGTGCGGGCCCGGATTCGACCCGGACGCCTCGATTGCGCTGCCAGAAGCAATGATCGCAGTCATGGGACCAGAAGCGGCTATCAACGCGGTCTACGCCCGCAAGATTCAGGCGCTCCCCGAAGACGAGCGCCCCGAATACGTCCAGAAAAAGCGCGACGAATACGAGGACGACATCGACATCTACCGGCTCGCCAGCGAGCTCATCGTCGATGAAGTCATCACCAAAGAGCAGCTGCGCGACCAGTTGGTCCAGCGGCTCGCCCATGCAGAATCCAAGCAGGTCGATTGGCCGGACAAGAAGCACGGCGTGACGCCTGTGTAAGGCCGGGGAAACCCGATGGGTCGCGCGATGGCCGGCGTCGCGCGACCCTCAGTTCATCTGCCAGATGGCGAAATTGAGCACCGTCGCGAATCCCACCCACGCGATGTACGGCACGAACAGCGCCCCCGCCCACGTGTCGATCTGAAAGAAGAGATACGTTGTCGCCAGGATGGCCACCAGCATCAAGACGATGACGACGAGCGCCCAGCCGAGCTCCTTCGCCCCGAAGAAGACCGGCGACCACGCCGCGTTTAGGGCCAACTGCGCCCCGTAGACGTAGAGCGCCGTACGCACGGCCGGATCGTCCCAGCCCTGCTTCCAAACCAGCCACGCCGCGATGCCCATAAAGGTGTAGAGCGTCACCCAGACCGGCCCGAACAGCCAACTCGGCGGGTTGAACGCGGGCTTCTCGAGCGTCGGATACCAGTCTTTGACCGACGACGATGTCGCGACCGCGCCGAGGATGCCGGCGGATTGCGCGACGGCGATCGAGAGGATGAGGGCAACAATATGATTCAAGGCGACGCTCCCGTGCAGGAAGAGAGTAGAGTCAGGCGTCACTTGGAAGATGCACACCAGACCGCCCCTGGTACATACCGCGGCCGAGCAGCCGAGCAGCCGAGCAGCCGAGCAGC
>JBNJFZ010000161.1:8761-12693 GCA_051747295.1 Myxococcota bacterium | reverse complement strand
TTTCATTCTCGATGACGATCCCGTGGTCATCGAAGCCCGGTCCACTGTACGTCCCCGCTGGCGGCTCCATGACGGCCGTACCGCCGCTGAGTCCGGTGCCGTTGAGGGTGATGTTGCCCTCGGCGTTCGCAACGCGAGCGTCCAGCAATTGTGCCCCATCGTTGTCGAAGATGGAGTTATTCGCCTCCACGCCCTCGTCTCCAAGGTCGATGCGGGCACCATCCCCACGGACACGCAAGCCGGCGCCCGTGAAGCCCGAGATATTGCTATTGCGTACGGTCAAGACGATATTGCCCTGGACCGAAACACCATCGGCATCACCGTCCTCGATCGTCGAACCTCGTAGAACCAGCGCTCCTGCATCGATCGAAACAGCGTCACCGGTCGTCCCGGAGATGGTCACGTCGTCGAGGGTGACCGCTCGCACCGATGAACCGACGAGCGCCTCGTCGTTGCCCGTCATCTCGGTATCGCGAATCAGCGTCGGCTCATCGGCGCCGTTCTGGCTGATCTGGACCGCGCGGGCGTTATTCTCGAATGTCGCGTTTCGAATCGTCAGCGAGTCGCTCGAGACGGCGACGCCCCGCGACTCGAACCCGCGTATGGTCGTGTCGGTCACGCTCACACCATCACCGCGGGTCGACGCGAGCGCGGTGGCCGAGTCGCTGGCGGCCTGCAGTGTGGCGTCCACGACCTGGATAGAGCCGCCTTCGTCACCGAGCAAGGAGCCGGTCGTTGCGCAGATCACGGCCTCGCAGGTCACACCGATGAGACTCACCGACGCGTCGTCCTCCGGCGAAAAGGCCACGCCATCGGTCGTGATATCGACGTCGACCAGGGTCAAGAATGCGTCGGACTCCACCGCGAAGACGTCGCCCGTCGCCGTAAACTCGGCCGTGGCGTCGTCGCCGGATGGGCCGACCACGTCGAGGTCTTCGGATATCGTCACCGAATCCGCCCCGAGGTCGTAGCTACCCTCGGCGAGTTGAATACGGCTGACCGAATTGTAGTCGCGCTTGATCTGGAGAGCCGCGCCGAAGGTCTGCACCGGCCGCTCCGCGGTACCCGGGTTCTGGTCGTCGCCCGAGGGCGCTGCGTAGACCTGGCTGCCGAGTCGCCCGTCGGCCGGGGCGACCTCCGCGTTGACTCGGTCGACGGTCGATGTCGCGGCGTTCGAGACCTCCAGTTGCGCCACGTAAATGCCCGGTTCGTCGGGCGTAAAGCTCGCTGCCTGCGCCTCGGCGTCGTCGAAACTCACCGAACTCCCCTGAGGGCGTCGCACAAAGCTCCACAGAAACTCGATCGGCGCATCGCCCGGCGAGCTGGAGTCGGACCCGTCGAAGGTGATCGCCTGCCCGACTTCGCCGGACCTGTCGTCACCGGCGTCTGCCGTCGGCTCGGCGAGGACCGTGACCGATACGGTGGCCGTGTCCGAGTCGATGCCGTCGCTGACCTCGACGCTGAGCTCGTAGGAGCCCGCCGCCTCGGCGACGAAGCTCGTCTGCGCCATCGATGGTGCATCGAACGTGGGCTCCACGCCCTGCGGCGCCGAGGCGAAGGACCACGTGAAGCTCAAGTTGTCACCGTCGGGATCCGAAGACTCCGACGCGTCGACGGCGATGCGCGTGCCGGTCGCGAAGGGTCCACCCTCCTCGACATTCGCGCGAGCCTCGGGCGCGGCATTGCTCACCTCCGCCCCGGCGTCGCTGCCGTCCACACCACCGACGTCGCCGGTGTCACGGGTTTCGTCGTCGCCGACTCCGGAATCATTCCCGCAGCCGGTCAGCGCCATCAGACTCGTGCAGGCAACGATGAGCAACACGCGGGTGAAGTCGCCGCGAAGCGTCGTCGAACGTAAATATTCCATGGCATCGTAGGTGATGAGTTGAAATAGGCTGCTCTGAGGTTCCGCGAATGCGTGTCGTCATCCGAGGATATCGAAGAAGAACGATCCGGTGTCGGTGGCGGTGGAGTCCCCGTCCTCGACGACCAGCTCGACGGTGAAATCTTGCGGGCTCTCTCGGGAGACAAAGCTCGGGATCGTGATGAGCTCGACGTCGATGCTCTTGCCCGTGCCGATCTGCGACCTATCCCCGTTTGCTTCGTTGATCAGGTACCACGTAAGCCGGTCACCGCTGAGCTCGCCGTCCTTCGGATCGTATCCGATGCCCGTGGCCTGAATGCGGTTGTGCGGTCTATACGGGGGGCCCGGGCCGTTGATGGCTCTATCGCAGACGTTGCACTCGGTGATATTCGCTTCGGCCGGCAGATCGCCCTGAGGCGGCTCCTCGAGGGTGACCTCGACCCGTTGCGACGTGCCGACGTCGGTGCCGTCGTCGAAGCGCGCCTGGACGGAGAGCGTGTCGCCGACCGAGTACTGTGCCTGCGGCAGACGCGTAAACAGAGCCGCGGTGCGTGAGACGCGCGCATCGTCGAGGTACCAGCCGGTCAGCGAATCCTCGACCGGCGGTGCCTGCGAGCATCGCGTATCCTCGACCGTCGCGTCGACCGACACGTAGGCTCCCGGAAAAATCGGCTGGGCGTTGTCGCCGGTGAGCGTCGAGGCGTCCATGGAGACCTCGGGGACTGCATTCTGGACGACGACGGTGAAGGTCTCGCTCGTCGAGGCGCCCTGGTTGTCTTGGGCGGTCACCGTCAGAGTCTGGACGCCCTCACATAGATCGCGAACAGTGATCTGGCCCTCGCCCTCACTGTTGACCGACGTCTCGACGTCGGCGTTGCCTCCCGTCACGCTCACGTCGACCAACTCGGTCTCCCGGTCGAAGACGTCGACCGTGAGGGTCACCGACCCTCCGGCATTCGTCGTCACTCCGTCTTCCGGTCCGATAATCTCCAACTCGGGGTCCCGGTTATTCGACGAATCGATGTCCTCCTCGAACGCCTGGAACGACGCCTCGAAGCTGCCGACCTCGCCGACGACTGGCACGCGAACGACGAGTCCGGCCCCGAAGTTCAACCCGCCGTACAACTCCCAGAACGGTGAGGTATAGACCTCGGCCTCGAATCGCAGGAACGGCTCGGCGAACACGAAGGGGCCAGCCACACCGTAGAGCTTGACCTCGAGCTGCGGGCGGACCCAGCCGCGGGCATTGACGCGGTCGAAGCTCAGCTCGGGGGGCGGCGTCTGGAAGTCGCTCGACGATTCATTGATCCCATTCCAGCCGTCACCGTCGGTGTACTCCGCGCCGATTCGCGCGCTGGCTGACTGCACGGCGCCCACGCGGATCTCGGCCGTCAGTGATCCGTCGATGCCCATCGTCACGATCATGTCGATCTTGATGACCACGGGCACCGGCCCGATCTGAAACGAAATCGTGTCGATATTGACGTTGGCAACGCGGACGCTCTGCTCGATATCTGCGCCATCGAAGTCACCCTCCATCTCGATGTCGACCGACTCCTGAAGCTCCATCGCAAAGAGGAATCGACGCAGCTTGAAGGCCCGGATCTGAACGTCGGTGTCCAGCGCAGCGCCGAATGCAATGCTCCCGTTGAGCCTGAGTTGATCGTCGGTGGTGCTCTGGTCGCCATCGGTGTCCACGACGACCTGATCGAAGCTGAGTTCGACCGGCTGCCCTACTTCTTGTTGCGCCTCTTCGGGCTGCAACGTCTGAACGGAGACGCCCTCGCGCAGAGATTGCGTCGACTGGATCTCGTCGGGAGAGATGTTGCGGCTCATCTCGAAGTCGGCGCGCTCGAAGGTCTCGGCGAGCGTGGCCTGTCGGGTCGTCGCGACAAGCTCGCCACCCTCCTCGCGAACGGAGATGACGCGCTGGAGCATGCCCGACGGGGCGACCCCTTCGATCTGTTCGCTGGCCAGAATGCGACCCTCCGCGACCTGACCCGCGAAGTCGCTCGAGGCGTCAATGCGCACCTCACCGCGATTCGAGGAGATGTCGAAGTCGAAGCTG
>JBNJFZ010000161.1:6655-8661 GCA_051747295.1 Myxococcota bacterium | reverse complement strand
TACCGCGGTCGCGCCTGCGTCCCCGATGGCGTGCGTCGCCACCTGGAACCCCGCCTCGGTGTACTTCAGCGTGCGCTCGGTGAGCGTGTCGACGTCCATCATCTCGATGCCGTGCTCGCCGTTCGGATACGGCTCGTGCAGCAGCGCGCCCTGCGACCCGAGCGCGCCGTCGGCGAACAACTTCGCCGCGCGGATCGAAAGCCACGCCTCGTCGTCGTGCAGCGGTCCGCGCTCCAGCACCTCCGGGATATCCTGGTGAAATGCATCGACGATTCCGTAGACGCGCAGCGGCAACTCGCCCTCGTCGCGCAACCGCTCGAGCATCGCGATGCGCTCGGGCTCGAGCAGCGCCATATGCGCCGCGGTGATGCCCAACGAGCGGTACCGCTCGGCGGTGCGACGAAAAATCGCCTCGTCTTCGGCCTCGGTGGGCTCCGGGATCGACTCCAGCAGCGGCCGCATTGCCGTATCCACCAGCACCACGATCTCGCCGGCCGCGTCGCGAATCACCCGACCCGAGCCGCTCGCCGAATAGTCGTCGCCGAGGCCGGCGCGCTCCAGCGCGGTGCCGTTGACCACGATGGCGTGTCGGTCGATGCGGTGCAGGCACAGGGGCGTATTCGGCAGCACGGCGTCCACCTCGGCGCGGGTCCACGCGGCCCCCTTCGGCCAGCCGTGCTCGTCCCATCCGTGCCCGAGCACCCAACCCGACGGTGAGTTGTCGACGTCGAACGCCTCCAGCCGCGCATAGATCTCCTGCGGCGAGCTCGTGCCCTCCAGGTCGATGGCGCCCTCGCGCAGGCCGACGCCCCACAGGTGACAATGCGCGTCGGTCAGCGCCGGAAACACGCACGCCGCATCCGGCTCGTGCACCCGCTCGCCGTCGCGCCGCTTCTCGACGGCTGCCTCACCGTGCGCAACGACCCAACCATCCCGCACGAGCAGGGCATCGGTGGCGCGACCGCGCGGGTCCAAATAGATTCTCGGGTGGCGTATGAGCATGTCTTGGGGCCTTAATACGTCTCAGTAAAGGTGGTAGAACACTGCCAGCGCTTTGCTGCAACAACTCGAGTCGGGTCTGGCATGATCATCGATACCCACGTCCATCTGATTGGGCTCCGCGAGGATAACGGCTGTTTTCTGAGCGACAAAATGTCCGGTGGCTTCGTCTATCAACTTTTGAGCTACGTGCTCGGGCTTCGCGGCGTGGAGCCCGAGGAGCTCGACGACGCCTTCCGCGAGCAGCTCACCGAGTGGGTCGACGAGAGCGACGTCGACGGAATCGGCCTGCTCGCCCTCGACGGCGTCTACGACGACGACGGCGAGCTCGACTACGATCGCACGCATGTGGTGATCGGCAACGATTACTGCCTGGAGGTCGCCGGCGACAGCGACAAATTCCTTCCGATCTGCTCGGTCAACCCCAGGCGAAAGGACGCCATCGAAGAGCTCGAGCGCGTCGTCGAAGCGGGCGCCGTGGCTATCAAGATGCTGCCGAATAGCCAGGACTTCGACCCGTCTGCACCGGACCACCAACCCTTCTGGGAGCGCATGGTGCAGCTTGGCGTGCCGTTGCTCACGCATACCTCGTTCGAGCACACGATTCCCGCCTACGAGCAGGAATACGGCCGCCCGGAGCGCCTCGTGCCGGTGCTTCAGGAGGGCGTGACCGTCATCGCGGCCCACTGCGCGAGCGCCGGAGTCGCACACATCCACGAGGACTTCGATACCTGGCAGTCGATGCTGCGCGAGTACCCGAACCTGTACGGCGATATCTCCGCGATGGCGTCGATGGCGCGCTTTCCCTACATCTCGAAGGTGCTAGACGACCCGCTCGCCCGCGATCGCGCCGTCCTCGGCAGCGACTTCCCCATCCCCGTCTCGCCGTGGCTATTCTCCACGAAGATCGGCATCAAGAAGGCCATGGAGCTCGGCAAGATCCAGAACCCCATCCAGAAGAACTACGAGACGTTTCGCGCCCTGGGCGTCGAGGGCGCGATCATGCG
>JBNJFZ010000161.1:0-6555 GCA_051747295.1 Myxococcota bacterium | reverse complement strand
TGTGGGGGATGTGGGGGAGAAGGTTGTCGACGAGATGCCTCTCACGAAAATCCAAGCCGTTCCAGATATCTAGAACGCGTCGCTGGGGCGTAAGAGGCGTTCTAGACGCCCAAAACGTCTCCCAAGAGAATCCAAGACCTTCCAGATATCTAGAACGCGTCGCTGGGGCGTAAGAGGCGTTCTAGACGCCCAAAACGTCTCCCAGGAGAATCCAGGACGTTCCAGACATCAAAAACGCCTTTTTCGTGAACGAGAAGTCCTCCCAGACGCCAAACACGACATTTTCGCGAGCGCGAGCCGTTCCAGACATCAAAAACGTCTTTCACGCCCCAGAGAGACAATTTTGGCATCTGGAAGGCGTCTAACGCGCCAGCGGAGCGAGTTTGATGTCTGGAAGGCGTCTGACGCCAGCGGGAGGCGAGTTTGGTCGCTGGGAGGTGTTTGGCGGGGTTGGCGAGGCCCGCGTCTGGGGCAGGTGGTTCAGGAACCACACGCTTGGCCCCTGCCGCCTCACGGCGACTACGCCAGCAACGCCTCGATGCGCTCGCGCACGACCGTGTGCTCTCGAATGAGATCGAGGCTCAACTCCGCATGCCCGTGGGCGTACCCGTTGCCGATGAGCAGGTCGACGTCCTTCCCGACGCCCTCGCAGCCGAGTGCCGCCCGCGCGAAACTCGTCGCCATATTGAAAAAGTAGACCTTGCCGCGGTCGCGGCAGGGCAGAATCGCAGACATCTCGGTCTCGGACACGTTGCAGGTGTTGATGACGACGTCCACCAGCTCTCCGCCGGTCATCTCGCGGACTTTGTCGAGCACACCGACCGGCTCTCTGGCGTTCCCGGTGCGGTACTCGTCGATCAGCCCGGCGTCGGCGAGCGCGTGCATATTCGCGTCGTCGAGGTCGAAGGCGTAGATGCGGCCGTCGTCGCCCATCTGGTCGCTTGCAGCCGCCGCGCACATCATTCCGGACTTACCCATGCCGATGATCAGCACGCTCTCGGCGTCGTCGACGAGCCGTTGCGTCTGCGCGGGCGCGCCGCACACGTCCAACACCGATAGCGCGAGCCGCTCCGGCAGGTCCTCCGGCATGACGACCAGCGGCGAACTCGGCCACAAAAATGCGCGGCCATCGACCTCCACCTGGTCGGCGTCCAGGTGCACCTTGCGAATATCCAGCAGCTCCAACGGCGTCAGTGTCAGGCTCACCAACGTCGCGATGCGGTCGCCTTTTTCGACTTCGACCGGGCCCTCGTATTTCGGGCCGAGATCCTCGACGGTCCCGAGCAGCATCCCACCACTGCCGGTTACGGGATTCTGTATCTTCCCCTTCGTGCCCACGATGGTCAGGATGCGGTCGCCCACCGCCTGCTCATCGCGCCCGACCGACTCCACGATCTGGTGGAAGCTCGCCGAGTCGATGTTGAGCGTGTCCACGTCGATGACGATCTCGTTGTCCCAGGCAGGCCGGGTCGTATCCAACTCGCTCGCCGCTTGCGGCAGCGCGCCCTCGGGTTCGCAGACGCGGTGGAGTCCGTATAGATGGCCGTTTTCGCGGTAGTTCATGTTGGGGGAGTGGGAGATGTGGGAGATGTGGGGGAGTGGGTCGCGATTGTTTCGAGGGCTATGAGCTAGCGAAGGATTTTCGCGTTGGCAAGGAGCGTATGGTCGGTTGGATGCGCCCCGATAACGCAGGCTGGCAGCCTGCGGGCCAGGTTGTCATGGCCGCCGCCCAGTGTGGCGGGGGTCGCCAAAGGCGCGTCACGAAGCGGAGGCGAAGCCGGAGCGGAGGGCTAGCGCCGGAGGCGTGCCGCCGCCCACGTGCGGCCAGGATGGCCGCACGACAAGTCCCGGAAGCGCAGCCCAGGGTGAGTCTGTGACCACCCTGGGTCGGTTGGATGCGCCCCGATAACGCAGGCTGGCAGCCTGCGGGCCAGGTTGTCATGGCTGCCGCCCAGTGTGGCGGGGGTCGCCAAAGGCGCGTCACGAAGCGGAGGCGAAGCCGGAGCGGAGGGCTAGCGCCGGAGGCGTGCCGCCGCTACGCCAGCGGCAGCAACCTAGTACTCCAACAACAAATCCCGCAGCCATAGCGTCCCCTCGTGGCTTGTGTCCGCTGCAATGGCGATGTCGTAGCGCAGCGTCGGAAAACCGCTGACCGGAATACCAACCAACTCGTCGGGCAGCGGTACAAAGTCGTTGATAATCGTGACCCCGAATCCGTATTTGACGAATCGCACCATCAACTCCCAACCCGTCGCCTCGACCGCGACGCTCCAGGGCACGTCGTGTTCGTCGAGCACGTTTTCGGTGCTCACCCGATGCGGCAGCCCTTCATCGGCGATCACCAGCGGTTCGCCGGCCAGGTCCTCGGGCTCCAGTTGTTTGCGGCCCGCGAGGGCGTGGTCGCGCGGCATGGCGACCATCTGACCATATTCGTGCCACGGCACCACCTCCAACTCCGACGACGCGTTGCTGAATACCCCCACGCCCACGTGCGCCCGCGCCTCCAGCAGGGCGCTCGCCGCGGTGTAACTCTTGGTGACGAGCACGTTGAGCGGATACGGTCCCTCGCGCGCTTCTTCGATGGCCGGGCCGAGCACATGCAAGAAGGCGCCGGTACCAGCGGCGAGCGTCACCGGGCCTCGCTTCTGCGTGTCGTGAATCTGCGCGAGCACGTCGTCGCTGAGTGCGCCGACTTTGCGACCGTGCGCAGCGAGGAGCCGCCCGGCCTCGGTCAGCACCAGGTCGCGGCCGTTTCGCACGTACAACCGCGTCCCGACCTCCTCGGCGAGTCGACCGACCTTCGCGTGGAGCGCCGGTTGTGAGATGTAGAGTTCCTCGGCCGCACGCGTGAAGTTCAGGTGCTCCGCGAAGACGGCAAATGCCATGAGCGCGTCGTAATTCATGGCTAAACTATAGTCATAGATTATACGCTATCACAATATACTAATTCTCGATGATAGCTCGGCGCATACACTTGGGATTGAAGACGGCGGTGCTGGATGGCGTCGCCGAGCCATTCCTCGACCCGAGCGAACGGAGGCAAAAATGACCCGCTCATTCGATTATTGTCCGACTTGTGGAGAGGCCATCGAGCAGAACGACTGGCCGCTCGATTGCGTTGCGTGCAGCACGACGCATTACGCCAGCCCTGACCCCGTGGCTGTGCTCCTCCAGCCCGTCGGCGACGGCCTGTTGACCGTGCGGCGCGACATCGATCCCGGGCGCGGTAAGCTGGCCTTGCCCGGCGGTTTCGTCGACCACGGCGAGGCGTGGAAGGACGCCGCTGCGAGAGAATTATTCGAGGAGACCGGCCTGGAGATTCGGGCCGATGACGTCGAGGTCTTCGACGTGGTCAGCGCGCCGGACGGGACGCTACTCATCTTCGGCATCGCGCCTCCGTTCGACGACGTTCTCGTCGATGAATTCGAGCGCAACTTCGAGGTCAGCGAGTTGGCGGTGGTCCGCGAGCCGTGCGAGCTGGCCTTCCCCTTGCACACCGAGATGCTGGCCTCGTGGCTGCAAGGAGGTCGCGAATGACTCTGAGGCTGAGTTCGTTGCTCGCCTCGCTGGCTGCTGTGTCTGTGTTGACTTTGGGATGCGACAGCGATGTTTGTCGGCACACGGGGCAGCAGGGCGAATTCGTATTCGAATATCACTCCGAGAAGGACACCCACAATTTCAACAAACCGATCATCGCCGGTGGTCGCCTAATATTGTCGGTCTATAGCGTGGGCGACGAGCAGCCGATCGACGTGATCGAGGCGCACTCACGTGCACCCCGGGTCATCCGGGTCGAGCGGCTGGTTTCTGAAGAAGTCGTGCTGCGAGGCGTGGCGCCGGGGCGCGCCGAAATTCACGTAAAAGGCGTCGGCCCCGACGGCGCGATCCACACCGACATCATCGCGATGCGCGTCGATGAGGCCGCGGTGATCGACTTCGACGCCAGCGGCGCGTGGGTGACGCGCCTCGCCGGCGAGTCCGACTACCTTCGCGTGCCGACCGGGTCGGAGGTCGAGATTCCGTGGACGCTCTGGTCGGCGACCGGCGAACCATTGGTAGGCTCCGGTGCGATCCCCGTCGTGATGGATCCGGCGGACAGCGCCGACGTGGACAGCGAGGCCACCGATGGGGACAAAGTGAAGCTGTTTATGCCGTCGATGCCAACCGTCTTCGAGCTACGACCGGCCGACGGCTTTCGCGGCGACAATGTGGTGATCGAGGTGTACGAAGCCGGTAGCGTAGAGGCGCTCGCCGACCCCACCTGGGCGCCTCTCTGGATGTGGCTCCCGGCGTTGCTGTTTTTCCCGCTGTTGTGGTGGATTCGCCGAAAGACCTACGGCCGCTACGGATAAGGACTCTCAGCCCCAGTCCCCGCGAGGCCTCATAGGCCGAGCCGCTCCATCACCATCTGCAGGTCGTTCCAGGTCTTGCGCTTCTGGTTCTCCTGCCGGAGTAGATACGCGGGGTGGTAGGTCGGCATCACCGGGGTGTCGTTCCACGCGTGCCACGTGCCGCGCATGGCTCCCATCGCATCGTCCGACTCGAGCAGCCACTGCGATGCGAACTTACCCAGCGACACGATCACCTCGGGGTCGATCACCTCGAGCTGCTTTCGCAGGAAGGGCGAGCACTCTTTGATCTCGTCGGGCCGCGGGTCGCGGTTTTTGGGAGGGCGGCATTTGATGACGTTGCAGATGTAGACGTCTTCGCGCTCCAGCCCCATCGCTTCGATCATCTTGTTCAGCAGCTGGCCGGCATCGCCCACGAACGGCAGCCCCTGCTTGTCCTCGTTGTATCCAGGCGCCTCCCCGACGAAGACCAGTCGAGCCTTGGCCGAACCGTCGCCGAACACGATATTCGTGCGATTCTCACACAGGTCGCAGCGCTTGCAGTCGCCGAGGTAATCCTCCAGGAACTCCAGCTTTTCGGCCTTCGTCATGTCGTCTTTCGACTTCTTTTCGGTCTCTTGCTGCTTCTGGGCGCGCCTGGGCTTTTGCTTGGCCTGAGGCGGCGCGTTTCCACCTCCAGAATCGCCCACGTCGACCGCGCCTTCCATCATCACGCCGCTGGCTTCCGGGTAGGTGTTTTCGTCGTACTGGGGTCCGCGCTGGCCGCTCCCGCCACTAGACTCGTCCTCCTGGTCGCGGTTTTTCTGGTTGCGCTCTTGGGTCTTCGGCTTCGACTTGTCGGCCATCTCGGACTTCTCCTTTTTCCCGGCGAATCGCGGCCTCGGGCGGCTCCCGAAGCGCTTCCACGGCTGGTCATCTGAATCGTCGGATTCGGTCTCGACCGTCGGCTTCTCTTCCCTGGTGGCCGCGCTGAATCGCTCGCGGAGGTTCTCGGCCGCGTTATCGCTCGCGGTGCTCGACTTCGCGGTGTCGGAGGGCTTCTCCTTTTCCACGTGCTTAGCGTCCGGCCGCTCGACCGGCTCAGAGCTAGCCTCCGGGGCGTCCTCGCCCATGATCTCGCGGCGGGCGGCGGCGAGTTTCTGGTCCTCGCGGCGCTTCTCGATGGCCTCGAATACGGCTCGTTGCTCGGCATCTGCCGGGACCGCCCCCGAGGTGCCGGACTTGGCCTGCCACTCGAGATACGCCCGGAGGTCGCGGGCGATGCTGTAGATTTCGGTCTTGGCGCTCATTCGGCCACTTCTCCCCGGCTTCGCGCCTCGGCGACTACCCGCCAGATGTCCTCGGCGAGTTTGTCCTTGGAGGCAGGTCCGTACTCGTGGACTTCGTCTTCCGTGATGATCGCGACTGTATTTTCATCGGCGCCGAATGCCGAGCGCTCCCCGCCGATGCGGTTGGCGACGATGACATGGGCATTCTTGCGCTCTCGCTTGGCTCTGGCGCGCTCGACGATATCGTGCGTCTCGGCCGCGAATCCCACCAAATACGGGCCATCTCCATCACCGGTGCCGGGGCCGTAGGTCTTTCCGAGCTTCGCCAGAATATCCGGCGTCTTCTCGAGCTCGAGCTCGGCGGACATGTCTGACTTGGTGTTCTTCTCGTCTTTCGGGTGCTTCGGGCGCCAGTCTGCGACCGCGGCGGCCTTGCAGATAAAGTCCATGTCGGGGGCTTCCCTGGTCACGACGTCGAACATCTGCTTGGCGCTCACGACGCCGATCACGCGCACATTCGGCGGCGCGTCGATGTCGGTCGGGCCCGTCACGAGCGTGACGTCGGCCCCGAAGCGCGCGGCAGCGCGCGCCAGAGCGTAGCCCATTCGGCCGGTCGACGGGTTCGACAGAAAGCGCGCGGGATCGATGTGCTCGCGAGTCGGCCCGGCGGTGACGAGGACCTTCTTACCGGCCAGGAACTTCGGAGCTTTGACGTTGTCGACCGCGTCGAGCAACACCGGCGGATCGGGCAGCCGGCCCGGCCCGATCTCCTTGCACGCCAGCTCGCCGGCGTCGGGCGTGATGACGTGGTATGCGGCGACCTGCCGCAACGTCTCTATATTTCGTTGCACCATCGGGTGGCGCCACATCTGCGTATTCATCGCGGGGGCGACCACGACGGGCGCCTCGGTCGCCAGGATGACCGTGGTCAACAGGTC
>JBNJFZ010000160.1:0-12857 GCA_051747295.1 Myxococcota bacterium | reverse complement strand
GGCGAATGATTCGCCAGTGCCGTCGAGGGTTCGCCCGGAGGGTGCGTGCTCCTCGACGTCGAGTTTCGGCGTGACCGGCGGCTCTGCTATCTGCTGGCCCTCGGGCTCGTCTTGTGGGTCGACTTCCTCGGGCTCACCGACCTCCTCGTCGAACTCGCCTTCGGGGTCGGGCAGCGTCGGGATGCGCTCGCCCTCCGGAGGGAGTCCGTCGGTCTTTGCGGCGCGGATGATCGACTCGAGCTGTTTTCCGACCTGGACGGCGACTTCTTCGAGACGCTCGATCCCGGGCGGCACGGTCGGCAACCCGCTACGGGGCTCACCGACGAGCAGCATAAACGGGCGGTTGCCGATTTTGACGGACTGATTGAGGAGTCGGTCCGGTGGAAACAGGGTCAGCTCGACGAAGAGATCGCCCAGGCCGACATCCTCCGGCTTGTCCGCCAGGAAGTGGCCGACCTGTTCCTGGTCGAAGATCGCCGCGGAGGGGTCGACGGGGACGCGCAATTGTCGGAGGCGCTCGATGTTTCGGAACTCGTCGGGCAACTCGGACCAGCCGGCGATGAGATACGGCTGGATGCTGTCTTTGCCCAGCACCAGGACCATCCGGTGTTCGAGCCACCAGTCGGCATATCCCAGAAGTGCGTACAGGACCGCGTCGCGGTTGTAGCATCGTCTGACGAAGTCGAGCATCTGGTCGCAGCTCCAACCGATGCCGAGCTCCGAAAAGTCGACTTCCTCGGGTTCGAGGTGGGGGTCGGAGACGGGGCGGCCAATGGCCGGGCTGGAGTTCGCCGCCAGGTCGTCTTCCGTGCCAGCCGGAATGACGAGGTCTTCTGCGAAGCTCAACTCCACCTCGTCGTCGAAGTCCTGCGCCCAATCGGGTAGGGGCTCGTCGAGCAGGGCAGCCAGCGTCTGGTGAAAGCGGATCCTCGGCCAGATATACTGGGTGATCCGCAAGCCGTGGGTCTCGGAGAGGCGTGATATCGCCTCATCGCCGAGCGGTTCCACCACGAAAATGCCCAGATTACGGCGGTGCTTTTGGAACGGGATAATCGAGTATTCGAGCAGCAGTGGGCGCTCAATGGTCTGCAGGGCGTCGGGATCGATGCGGTCGTAATCATCTGGATCCGCGGGCTCCACGCCTTTGACCCGGGAGAGCACCTCGAGCAAGTCTCGTTCATCGACCGCGCTCAGGATGAGGAGCTGGCTGGCGAGGTCGCCACCGTAGACGCTCTCACGGTCCTGCGCTGCGTCGATGAGATCCTCCTCGACGAGGCCGTCCTCGACTAGCTTGAATTTTAGAGATGTCTCGTCAACCAATGGCCAACTCGATGGTCCTTGAAGCCTGAATGTCTCCGAAGACGGGTCGTCGTGTGCTGCGCTTCGAACATCGACGAGCCCGATTGCAGCGACCGCCTTCATGCGCCGCGCTCGGTGGATGTCCACGAGTGCAGTCGATTCCGAGCCAACCCCGTTTCGCTCTCATCTCGAGTGGTCGAGCCGATGGGAGTGCATGATCCTGCGACGCGGGTTTGATGTAGACGCGCTACGCCGAAGTGTATCAGCATAAGTTAGAAACGGTCAAAGAAAATAGGTCGTCACATCTCGAATGAACAGGTGGCGCAGCCGCGGACCCGAGTGGTCGAGCCAGTTGCAGGACGACAGTCCGCCGCGTACCTTGGCAGGCGTCCGAGTTGGAAGTCACCATCGAAGATGCCGCGCACGGCGTGCCATCAGGAGTAAGACATCATGAAGAGTCGTTTCGTGCTGAAGGTCCTGGTTTTTTCACTCGCAGTCACGCTCACCGGAGCGTCGGCATGCAAGTCCGATGACGCCGCCGAGCCTGCAGGAGAGTCCGCCGCAGAACAGACGGCCGAGGCCACGGACAGAGCGACCGAGGGCGAGGAGGCCGCCGAGGACGAGGGTGAGCAGCAGGCCGAGCCGGAGGCCAAGGAGGCCGCCGAGCTCCCCGATGACCTGCCCGCCGGCGAGACCGGAAAATACGGCGGTGAGTTTACCATCGAGGATGACCCCGTCACGCTCGCAGCCGCCCTCGATCAGGCCGAGTCCGGAGGGACCTACAAGGTGTCGGCGAACGTCGAGAAGGTCTGCAAGAAGAAGGGGTGCTGGTTCACCCTCACCGACGAGGGCGTCGACGAGCCGGTACGCGTCAAGATGAAGGACTACGGATTCTTCGTCCCCCGAAATAGCGATGGCGCCCGGGCCACCGTCGAGGGTGAATTGGTCCAGCGCACCATTCCGCAGGACGAAGCCCAACACTATGCCGACGACGAGGTCGCCGGAACCGACAAAGAGCCTCGTAAGGTCGAGGGCGACCAGACCAAGTGGGAGATGATGATCACGGCTGCACAGGTCGAGATGCCCGCCAAAGAGGATAGCGCCGCGAATTGAGCTGGAGCGAGACGTGCCCAAGAAGATGACCATTCCCGGCCCCGAGGGCACCGACGAGCCCTCGTCGGCCGCCGCGGACGAGCCCGAGAGCGTCGACTTCGAGTTCTTCTTCGACTTCAAGGCGATGGTCGAGGATCTGCGCGAGCACGAGCGCATCGTCGAGGTCCAGGCGCGCACCTTCGAGCCGGTGCCCGGGTTTACGATCGAGACGATCGAGCACGGCCTCGGGATCGTGATCCCGCGGCGCATCCGCTCGTTCTACGAGGTCACCGACGGGCTCGAGTTCAGCTGGTCCTACCGCGATGACGACGGTGATGTCCGAGCCGGCGGAGGCGCACACCTGTGGGGGTTCGCCCGGGTCTTCGACGTCTGGCTCGATACGCTCTGGAAGACGCCCGAAGACGCCGAGGTCGACGAAGACTTCGTCTGGAACCTGCGCGGCTTCGACGCGGCGCATCAGGGGGAGACCGACGAAATCGTGGTCCTCTGCGTCGAAGAGGAGTACCCGACGTACGACTTATTCCTGCACGACCCAGAGACCAGCCGCTCACAATTGCTCGAGTTGAGCTTCGTCGATTATTTCGATCGCCTGCTCGACACCCGAGGGACCCTTGGCTGGCAGGCAATCTTCGGTGAAGAGGACCGACGAGCCGGCGATGCGGCCGTCGAGGTCATCGAGATGCTGTTTCCCGACGCCGATCTGTGAACGTAAGTCGGGTCAAAACCCGGCGTTCTTCCGGTCTGCGTACGGTTTGAGGTGTGTCGTTTTCTTGACACTCGAATCGCCCCTCTGATACCTACGAAGCAGTGTATTTAGACCCATGTGTCGCGCTCGAAGCACGGTGGCACGAGACGTTTAGACCGACGTCCATGGTCACGATGGCCTCCTGCGAGGGGTGAAGGTGCCTCCCGAGCGTTGTACGCCGGGGGAGATGTTGATGATTCGATGGGCGATGGGCGGCAGACAGAGCGGTACGAGCCATGAATGCAATGACTGAATTATCTTCGAGTGGACCGTCACGCCGGACACGGCTGATC
Source organism: Myxococcota bacterium (assembly GCA_051747295.1). Classification (GTDB taxonomy): domain Bacteria; phylum Myxococcota_A; class Bradymonadia; order Bradymonadales; family Bradymonadaceae; genus JBNJFZ01. The sequence goes on along the minus strand of JBNJFZ010000160.1, from coordinate 9,407 downwards.
AAGAGGGCTCTCGTGGCCTTGGTCTTCCTGGGCGCTGCTGCGGCCACGACTGGATGCGGCCCGGTGCAATCGACGCAGCGTATCAGCCAGGCCGAGGTCGCCTTCGAACGTGCGCGAGTCGTCGAGGCTCACCAGAAAGCGCCCTACGAGTACAAGAGCGCTCAGTACTACCTCCACAAAGCAAAAGAAGAGTGGGGATATTCGGACTTCGAGGCCGCGTACGACTACGCGACCGAGGCGAAGGGTGCCGCCGAAGCCGCGCGCCTGAAGGCCAAAGAAGATCCGTGGCCCGGACACCCGGTCTTGGGCGAAAGAGAGATCGACGCAGCCAAGACCGACCTGGGCCCCGAGGGATACGATGATGAGGAAGACGCTGAGACGGGTCCCGAAGGCTATATGGAAGAAGGTGACGAAGAGGGTGGCGAATCCGATGAGAACGATTCACCCTGACTCGATGAAATGATTGCGCCACGGCCCGCGGGTCAGCGCTGCTCTCGCTGTTGGAAAGTCTGTTAATGAGGTTCCACTCGATGGTCCGGACGACTCAAACGAAAATCGCGCTGTTTGCGGCACTTGTGCTCTTCTTGTCGCTTTTGACCGGTTGTTCGACCGGTGCGAAGCTGCGTGGACAGGCCGAAGAAATCCAGTCCATCAACAAAGAAATCCACGACCGTGCCTACAGGTGCGCACCCGAGGAGATCGCGATCGCGGAGGCGAGCGTCGAGTTCGGCCTCTATGAGCTCGGTCAAGGCGCATTTGTGCGCGCCCAGGACCACATCTATCGGGCCGAACAATACACCAAGCGAGCCGACGAGCTCTCCGACTATCCAGAGTGCCTCGATCAAGACGTCGAGATCACGGCCGAGGCCACGCCCACCGTCGAGGTCAAAGAGAGCGAGCCTACCCCACAGGACCAGGACGGCGATGGTCTACTCGATGAAGAAGACGAGTGTCCGGAAGAGCCCGAAGACTTCGACGGATTCGAGGACGAAGACGGCTGCCCCGACGAGGACAACGACGGCGACGGCATCGCCGATGTCGCCGACGAGTGCCCAAATGTCCCCGAGGATAACGATGGATTCGAGGATCAGGACGGCTGCCCGGATCTGGATAACGATGGCGACGGCATCGCCGACATCAACGATCAGTGCCCCGACCGTCCGGAGGACTTCGACGGATTCGAGGACGAGGACGGCTGCCCGGACGAGGACAACGACGGCGACGGCCTGGTCGATGTGTCGGACGAGTGTCCCTTCGAGGCTGAGGACTACGACGGCGATATGGATGAAGACGGCTGTCCCGAGGAGCGCAAGCTCGTGCAAGTCAAAGAAGAGCGCATCGAGCTCAACGAGAAGGTGCACTTCGAGACAGCCAAGTCCGAGATCTTGCCGCAGAGTTATCCGCTCCTCAATGAGGTCGCGGAGGTGCTGCTGTCCAACGAGTCCATCAAGATCCGCGTCGAGGGTCACACCGACAGTCGCGGCAGCGATAGCTACAACCAGACGCTGTCCGAAGAACGCGCAGCCAGCGTGCGCCAGTACCTCATCGGTCGCGGTGTGAGCTCGTCTCGCATCGACTCACAGGGCTTTGGCGAGCAGCGTCCCATCGAGGACAACACCACCAAAGCTGGCCGCGCGGCGAACCGACGCGTTGAGATTCATATCACGGAGCGTTAAGTGGAGACCGGGCCCGCAAGTCGGGCCCGGTTCGACCTCGCTTTTGACATTGCTGTTTGCTGACATCGGATGCCTAACTCCATGAGACGCCTTACCCGTGCAGTATTGCTCGTGCTCACCCTCTCAGCGGTGGGCTTCGCCACGCTCGCCATCCAACCCTCCGAGGCGGTGGCGCAAGGCACCGAGGAGCAACTCGAAGGCATGCTCGAGCAGGCGATCAACGACTACGACGTCCTGCAGATCGAGGATTCGAAGAAGAAGCTCAAAGACGCCATCGACATCGCCGAGAGCGAGGGCGTCAGCGGCCCGGTGGTCGCCGATATCTATGTGATGCTGGGCATCGTCGAGTACGCCGACACGCGGGACAAAGCACAGACCAAGGAGTTCTTCCTCAGCGCACTGCGCGAGGATCGCTCCGCCGAAATCGATCCGGTCTATCAGAGCCCGACGCTCGTCGACCTGATGGAGGAAGCTCGCAATGAGGTCGGGCCTGCACCCTCCGATAGTGGCGATGGCGGCGATGGCGGCGATGACGGAGAAGCGACCGTCTCCGGGTTCGAGCACGAACCCGTCAGCTCGGCTCGCGCCGGTGAGCCGCTCGAGTTGGATGCGTTCATGCCGCCAGACATGCCGGTCTATCGTGTCTACGCTTATTACCGTCACTTCGGTGAAGATGACTACGAAAAGCTCGAGATGTCCGCGACCAGCGCGACTCGCTTCGCGGTCGAAATCCCTAAAAATCAGGTCCGCACCAGCCAGATCGACTACTATATCGAGGCGGAAAATCGCGCTGGTGAGGTGCTGGCGAACGCCGGTTCGATGAACACCCCGTTCAATATCACCATCCTCGGCTCCGGCGATATCGAGCCGCCGGATGGTGGTGACGGTTCAGATGGCGGTGACGGTGACGGCGGCGACGATGAGCCGACCGGGCCGGCCGACAAAGTCGCGTATATGAACCTCGGAATGGGAACCGCGATCGGCTTTCTGGGCGGTGGTGAGCCGACCGCGCGGCCAGATGTGCCTGTCAAAGGCGGCGTCGCGCCGGCATTCGCACACGGTCTGTTCGATGCGGGCTACCTCATCAACGAAAAGAGCTCCATCGGGCTGTACTTTCGCTGGCAGTTCTCGCCGGCACAGGACTTCGAGGTCATTCCGGAGCAGTCGAAAGAGGCCACGGGCTTCCCGACCACCAAACAAGAATGCCTCGGGCTCGGGCTGCCTGGAGACTGCCTGCTCGGCGTGAAATATCGCTATTTCTTCCAGAATAACGAGACCCTCCGACTGTACTCGAGCGGTGGCGCCGGCGTCGGCCGCGTACGCCACTGGATTCGACTCAAGCAGTACATCACCTCGAGCACCCGAGCCGAGTGTGCGGACAAGGAGAAGTTCTCCGATGCACGCGGCGAGTACTGCTTCGTGCGCGATACGGTGCGCTCGGGATGGGCTCACGCAGGCGCCGGCCTCGGCATCGAGTTCCCGCTGTCCGAGAACGTCGCGCTCGCCGGAGACGCCTTCCTGTACCTGTTGGTCCCCGAAGTCGCGTTCAACCTGGACGCCTCGGCTGGACTGCACTTCCGCTTCTGAATCGCTGCACACGTGATGCGCCCAAGATGGCGCATCACGTGTCATGCGCGACGCACTTGTCATGCGGCCATCCTGGCCGCATGCGCTTTTAGAGAACATTACCGGCAGATTTTCTCACAAATTTGCTTGCACCCTGCCTGTTGTTCGATCAAGACTGCACAAAGCACCCGTCGCTTGTCCCGGTACGGCAACCCTGGCCACGGAGCCCGCGTCACCCTCGACGTGGGCACGGGACAGCAAATTTTTTGACGGGTCCAGAGAGGCTGCTAGTCTTCGACCTACGGGCACTGTCCCGCCGACCTTCACGGATGAATTGGTCGAAATGCTAGCAACGGAGTTTGCCGTGTTCGAACGTACCCTCATAGCGGCCATCCTCGCCGCATCTGCTTGGATTGGTATGCCTGACTCAGCTCAGGCACTTCCCCCGATCGACATCAAGGGCATCGACCTACCGACGGTGCTCGCCGTCGATGATCGGGCGAGGCTCGCTGGATATGGACTCTCGGATCAAAAAGAGGATCGCAAGAGCAGCCTGAAGAAGGTGCGCACGATCGTCCTCGATCCCGGTCACGGCGGGGAGAATACCGGTGCGGAAGGCGTGAAAGGCGTGCAGGAGAAGTACCTGACCCTGGAGTTGGCCTATCTTCTGCGGGATGAGATCCACGAGAAATACCCCGACGTTCGCGTCGTGCTGACTCGCTACTGGGATCGCGAGCTAGAGCTGAGCGAGCGCATTCATTTCGCGAATATGCTGGGGGCAGATGTCTTTCTGTCCCTGCACTATAATGCGGCTGTGCACAATCGAGCGGTTGGATTCGAGACGTATTTCCTCGAGACGCGAGAAGCCACGCCGGGCGAGCAGGAAGTCAAAGGTGAGCCTATTGCGACGGTGCAGGGCAACGTCACGGGTGTTCCGAAGGAAAGTAAGAAGAAGCCCGAGGGCACGTACAACGACGCTATGGCCGTGCTCCAGCGCGACTTGCAGCGGGCTCGACAGCACAAAGAAAGCGGCCTGCTCGCCCGCGTCGTCAACCGCTCGCTGGGCAACCACCTCAACACGATGAATCGCGGCGTCAAGCAGGCGAACTTCGGGGTGCTCCGGGGCGCGCTGATGCCGGCGATCGTTATCGAAGCCGGGTTCCTGACGCATCCGAAAGAAGGCGAGAAGGTCTTCGAGGACAACCATCAGGCCTCGGTTGCCCGGGCATTGCTCGAGTCCATCGAGGATTTCGACAGGCGCCTGGTCGAGCGAGACGAGGCGAAGTGAGCCGCTGAAAGTCGATAGCATGGAAGATGAAGCGCACGCGCCGGCTGGAAACAGTTGGCGCGTTTTTTTTGATTCGTACACGTGAGGAAACGCTTCGTTCACCCGTGTGTGGGTTGGCGTTCGGTCAGCCAGACCGTACAGTCTGCGGGCAATGAAGATTCGATGGCCAGATTTTACAAACTGAGAGCGAGATATGACGACGAGATTCGATGGACGCACCCCAGACGAACTACGCCCGGTAGAGATCGAAATTGACTTCACGGATGTGCCGGCGGCATCGGTGCTGATCGACATGGGCAAGACCCGCGTGCTCTGTACGGCGAGCGTCGAGGATTCGGTCCCACGTTGGCTGCGCGGCAAGGAGCCGCCGCAGGGCTGGGTGACCGCCGAATACGAGATGCTGCCCGGCTCGACCTCGCCACGTGGCCGCCGAAGCCGGCGGAGTGTCGGCGGGCGCACGAAGGAAATTCAGCGGCTTATCGGCCGCAGCCTCCGAGGCATCATCGACCTGGAGAAGCTCGGGGAGCGCACGATCTGGCTGGACTGTGAGGTGCTGCAGGCCGACGGCGGGACACGTACTGCGTCCGTGACCGGGGCATTTGTCGCGCTGGCGCTGGCGTGCGGACGGATGCTCGAAGCCGGCGAGCTCGAGGAAATGCCGCTGCGAGACACGATTGCCGCGATCTCGTGCGGCGTGGTCGACGGCGAGGCACTGCTCGATCTCCCGTACGAGGAGGACGTGGCCGCGGCCGTCGACATGAACGTCGTGATGACCGGCGGCGGCGAATTCGTGGAGCTGCAGGGAACGGGAGAAGAGGCGACCTTCACCGCTGACGAGCTCAGCGCCCTGCTCGACCTCGCCACCCGGGGAATCGCCGATCTGACGAAAATTCAGCGCGCGGCGCTGCCGGAGGCAGAGATCTACGACGAACTCTTCGGGTAAGCGAGAACGGCTCGAACGCCGAGTTCTCACACAACTTTAACAATGGGACGAACACCATGAATATCTTTGCCTTTGCCGCTTCACTACGAGAGGGATCTCGCAACCGACAACTGCTGGATCTCGCTACTGGAAAGCTCGAGGACCTGGGAGTCGAGGTGGATGCGCCGCACTTCTCGGAGTTCGACGTGCCGCTGTACAACCAGGACATCCAGGACGAAAGCGGCATTGCGGGGGGCGCGCTGCGCCTCGCCGAGAAGCTCGAGGCGTCGGACGGCTTCATCATCGTGACCCCGGAGTACAACCACAGCATGCCGGGGACGCTGAAGAATCTGATCGATTGGGCCTCTCGTATCCGTCCCGAACAGCCGTTTCGTGGCAAGGTAGGCATGTTGATGAGCGCCTCTCCGTCGATGGTGGGCGGCAGCCGCGGGGCCTATCATCTGCGACAGCCGTTTACAGCGCTTGGCGTGCGCATGTATCCAGACATGTTTTCCCTGGCGCGGGCACACAACGCCTACGACGAGGAAGGAAAACTGGCCGACGAAGCGTTGTCTGATCGGTTGACCTCGACGCTCGATGACTTCGTCGACTTTGTCGGGAGGCTATCATCTGGCCCCGAGAGTGGGTAAAACTGGGGTCGGAATGTCGAGTGGTGATGCGCGTTGTCCGATCGCAACAGACAGGAGAAGGACCGCATGCTGTCGAGAGCCTACATCAAGCGTACTTTGTCGTTGGCCTTGCTCGTGGTCGCCTCGCTGATCTCGGCGCAGGCGCTCGCGCAGGTCGATGTGCCCGAGTCGGCCTACGCAGAGGGTGCGCTCGACGACGGGGATGCCCGCGCGGAGACGAGGCTCCTGGTGGACGCGAAGACGGTCGCGGCGGGCGACGAGGTTCGCGTCGGTGTGCTCTTCGACCTCGATCCCGAATGGCATGTCTATTGGCGGAATTCGGGTGAAGCGGGACTGGCGACGCGGACCGAGTTCGGTGGCGATGGCCTGAAAGTCGGCGAGTTGCAGTGGCCGGCTCCGCATGTCTTCGACATGTCGGATGAGGTCACGACGTTCGGATACGGTGAGCGCGTCCTGTTCTTCGCGCCGGCGACGGTCGAGAAAGGGGCCGAGGGCGAATTGACGGTCACTGCGAAGGTCGATTACCTGGCCTGTAAGATCGATTGCATCCCCGGAAACGGTGAGATGACCCGCACGTTGGCCGTGGCCGACGAGGCGGAGGCGGCGGATGAAGAGGTCGTCGCACTCTTCGACGAGTTCGAATCGCGGGTACCCGTCGAGCCCACCAGCCTGGGCATCGATGTCGAGGTGCAGTACTCGCAGAAGCCCGTTCGTCCCGGCGATGCGGTCCGCGCGGCGTTGGGCCTGACCTATTGCAAGCAAGAGACCGACGACTGCGAGGCGTTCGAGGTCGAGTTCGACGACCGCACGTACGCCATGATTCCGGGCGATACGTCCGGCGTGGACTGGAAAGTCGCCGCGCTGCGTGCTCACCCGACTGTCGCGGTCGGGCAGGTGCTCGATCTCGAGGGTGAGGCGAGCGCGAATGCGCCCAGCGGAGATGAGCGTTTTTCGGGGGTCGTGCACCTGAAGGGGCGAGACGGCACATCGCACGCGATCCTGATCGACGAACCGATTACGCGTGGGGAGCGCGACGCAGAGGTTGAGGAGTTGTCGCCGACGCTCATACAGTCGGCGAATTTCGATCCCAGAGCGGTGGAGGATGACGGGAAAGCGGCGGCCTCATCGGGCTCGAAATCCACACCCAAACCGGCCGAGCCGATCGCGTTGTGGTATGCGCTGCTGCTGGCGTTTGGCGGAGGGCTGATCCTGAACCTGATGCCGTGCGTCTTCCCTGTCCTGGCCATCAAGGTCACGTCGTTTACGCAGGTCGTGCACAAATCGAAGGCGACGATCTTGTCGCATGGGGCGGCCTATACGGGGGGCATCGTCGGGTCGATGATGGCGCTCGGACTCGTCGTCGTCGGCCTCCGGGTGGCGGGCAAGCAGGTCGGTTGGGGGTTTCAGTTCCAGGAGCCGCTGTTCATCGTGGCGCTCTGCGCGATCCTGGTGCTCTTCGCGCTGAACCTCTTCGGCGTGTTCGAGGTCAGCGTCGCCGCGACCGACCTCGCCGATAAGGCCGAGGACTCGCATGGATTGCGCCGCAGTTTTATGGAAGGCGTACTGGCGGTGGTGCTGGCGACGCCGTGCTCGGCTCCGTTTCTGGGCACGGCGGTCGGCTTCGCGCTGGCCAGCAGCGCGTTCACCATCCTCGCCGTCTTCTTCGTGCTGGGGCTCGGCCTGGCCGCGCCCTTCGTGGTGCTGACGCTCTCGCCGGGCTGGGCAAAGGTGCTGCCGCGGCCGGGGAACTGGATGAACGTGCTCAAGCAGCTGCTGGGGTTTGCGCTGCTGGGGACCGTGATCTGGCTGTTCTGGATTCTGGGGGGCGTGGTCGGAGCCAACGGGTTGGTCCAGCTGCTTGTCTTCCTGTCCGTGTTGGCGCTCGGTGCGTGGTTTTACGGCATGGTGCAGTACAAATACGACGGCCTGAAGAAATTGGGCGTCGCGGTATTAGCGCTCGCGGTCGTCGCTGGGACGGGCGTCTACGTGCTGGATTTCGAGGCCGCGCGAGCAGCGAAAGCCTCGCAGACGCCCGGCCCGACAGCCGAGGGTGAGATCGAGTGGGAACCCTGGACCGAAGCTGCGGTGCAGGCCGAGCTCGATAAGGGGCGCGTGGTCTTTGTGGACTTCACGGCCAACTGGTGCATCACGTGTAAGATGAACGAGCGAACGATTCTCAACACCGAGGAGGTCAAAGCGGTGGTTGAAGAGAACGACGTCGCGATGTTCAAGGCCGATTGGACCGAGCCCGACGAGCGCATCCGCGCTAAGCTCAGCGAGTTCGGAAAGGGCGGCGTGCCGATGTATCTGGTGTACCGCCCAGGGCGCGAAGAGAACCCGGAAGTCTTGCCAGAGGTGTTGACGAAAGACATCGTAATCAGTTCACTTACGGAATGAGCGAAAAGTTTTCGGGGCATCGGTCCCACCAGTGCACGGATTAGAACAATAACTCGAACGAGGAAGAACACCATGAAAACCCAACGCGTATTATTCTCGCTACTGCTGGCTGGTCTGCTGGCTGTGGGCGTCGGATGTCAGAAGGACGCCTCCCAGGAGAAGGACGAGCAGGCTGAGGCGGTCGAATCCGACAAGGCGGCTGAGGGAGAGAAGAAAGAGGGCGGCGTTTCTGCCGAAGCCGACAAGAAGGCCGAAGAAGCTGGAGAGGCCGACGAGAAGGAGCAAGCCGCGGAGACCGCGACGGTCGGAGAAGCGGCACCTGACTTTACCCTGACTGACACCACCGGCGAAGAGCACTCGCTTAGCGACTTTGAGGGCAAGACGGTCGTGCTCGAGTGGACGAGTCAGTCCTGTCCGTACGTCGTGCGTCACTACGAGGCTGAGACCATGGCCAAGACCTATGAGGCCGTCGGCAAAGACGACGTCGTGTGGCTGACGATCGACTCCACCCACGATCGCCCGGCCGAAGAGTTGAAGACATGGAAGGAAAAGGAGGGCTTCGACTACCCGGTCCTGGCCGATAAGGACGGTAAGGTCGGCAAGATGTACAACGCCAAGACCACGCCGCATATGTACGTGATCGGACCCAAGGGCGTGCTGCAGTACGCGGGCGCTATCGACAACGATCCGCGCGGTGAGAAGGCGGACGGCGAAGTCGTCAACTACGTCGAGCAGGCTGTGACCGCGGTCAAGGCTGGCGAGACGCCGGAGAAAGCCGAGACCAAGCCGTATGGTTGCTCGGTGAAGTACAATAAGTCGTAAGCACGACGCTTCGCGATAGAAAAAGGCCGGCGCTCCTGACGGGGCGCCGGCTTTTTTATGCGACGCATTTGATCAGGACAGTCTCC
>JBNJFZ010000159.1:0-12962 GCA_051747295.1 Myxococcota bacterium | reverse complement strand
GCGAGGCGGCCGGTATCCCCCGCGAGCGGGGGAACGATCTGTTGTTTCCGACCGCATTCGCTCGCCAGGGTCGATACGCGACTGGAAAGCGTATGCGTTTGGTCAACGCCGGATCATCTCCCTGCGGCGCAGCCGTGGGGAAGCCGCCGTGAGGCGGCAGGGGCCAAGCGTGTGCGCCTGTGCAACCTTTGGAAGCCAAGCCCCTTAACTCGAAAGCCAATCCCATGTATGTACGCCCACCCCGCGACTGCTACGGGCGAAATCGGCCTTTGCGGGCCGTGAAAGGCCGCCTTGACAAAATGTCATAGCCTTCGGGGTCGCCGACGCCGATTTGACAAAATGTCACGCTGGAGGGTGGCGGCGGATCGATGAGCGCGCCTTGACGGGCAGGAACGGCACATACGGCGCTGGCACGAACATTGAATAGTATAATGTACGGACGCGGGTCCGGCTCGACGCCGCTCGACATCGAGCGGCCGGAATGCCTCGAGCCACCGTCGCGTTGAGAGCCACAACCGGCAGCGTCACGCCCCGGGACACACTCGGCTGAATAGAAACGGGAACGATGGAAGATTTTTTACGCAAATACGGATGGGTGCTCACGCTGGCCTTCATCGCAGTTGGCTCGACGCTCGTGGCGATCGGGATCAACAATCTGTTGGCCAGCCAGCTCGCGCCCTACACGGTGCCCGATCTCCCCGAGGTCAAAGAGCAAGTCGCCGACAAGGGGCCGCAACGAAACCTCGCCGGCATCCGACAGTGGGATGGCACGATCGCCGACCTCTGCCTGTTTGGATGCAAGGACGTCGAAGAGCAGAACGAGTGTCCCGGTGGTTGTGCCGAGGGCGAGGAGTGCCAGGAAGGCGTGTGCGTGCCGTTGGAAGAGGAGTCGAGGCCGCGTGATTCGAGCATTCCGGTCGAGAGCGACGCACCTCTCAAGCTCCTCGGCACGATGTCGGCTGAAAATGCGCGCTACTCCATGGCGCTCATCATGGACGAGGACTCCAATCAAACCCACGTCGTCAGCCCGGACGACTACATCGACCAGGACATCCTGGTCGTCGAGGTTCGGCGCGATCGGGTCGTATTCGAGCGAGACGGCCAGCTGGAGTTTATCCGCATGGCCAACTCCATTTCCGGCAACCCCACCCCGGTGTCTGTGGGTCCGGCGGCCGTGCCGACCCCGGTGCGCCCGTCCGTCTCGCTGGACAAGGGCATTCAGAAGAAGCTCGCCAAGAAGGCGGCCGACGATGGTGGAGACGCCGTCGAGAAAGCGGGCGACGGGGACTACAAGGTCGACCGAGAGAGCATCAAGAAGCAGTTGGACAACCCGAAGGACCTCGCCACGCAAGGCCGAGTCATTCCGAACTACAAGAATGGACAGCGCAACGGCCTCAAGATCGTAGGCGTACGACCCAATAGCGTCTATCAGGACCTCGGTATCCAGTCCGGAGACGTGCTGCGCGGGGTCAACGGCCGAGAGATCAATACTCAACAGGAAGCGCTCGAGCTCTTCGAGAAGCTCAAGACCGAAGACGAGGTCGAGATTCAGGTCGAGCGGCGCGGACAGCAAAAAGAACTCAAGTACAACATCGAGTAGGCCCAGCCCGCTCGACGTATCAATCACGTGATTCTGACCGAGACGTATTGTTGATGTTTTCTACAGATACACGATTTACCGAGGGCACGAAGCCCACTCTTTCTCTGCAGAAGCTCTGGTTGCTGAGCCTGGTCGTCGGACTGGCTGCCATCGGCTTGCCGAGTACGGCAGCATCCCAGTCGAAGCCCGGCGTCATCGATCGCTCCGGAGACGAGGAGGACGACGAAAAGACCGATGAGAGCGACGAGGGCGACGACGAGGAGTCCTCGGACTCGGGCTCGCAGCAGGGCCAGAAAAATCAGGCATCTGAAGGCGCTCAAGACGGGGACAAGGTCATCACGCCCGACAACGTCGACCCGTACGAAGAGTACAACCTGCCGCCGAACTTCGACCCGGACTACCGACCGAAGCGAACGCCCAGGAACGTCCGGGTGAGCATCGACTTTCGCCAGGCGAGCCTGGAGGAAGTCGTGAAGTTCTTCTCCGGGGCGATGAATATGAACTTCATCATCTCGGACAGCCTCCAGGCCAACAAGACCATCACGATCATCTCGCCGGAGAAAGTCACGCTAAATCAAGCGTTTAGGGCTTTTCAGGCTGCACTGGAGATGAATGGTTTGACGCTGGTGAAGAGCGGTGACTTCTGGAAGATCGTCCAGTCGAACCAGGCCATCACCGAGCCGATGGGCACCTACGAGGAGGGCGAACGACTGCCGAACGAGGCGCGAATGGTCACCGCGATTATCCCGATAAAGAACACCGCCCCCGATGAGATGCAGAACGTGGTGAGCAACTTCACCACGAAGGCCGCCTCGATCATTCCGTATGGGAACAACCTGATCATCACGGAGAACGCGGCAAACCTGCGCCGCGTGCGACGCCTGATCACCCGACTCGACGAGGGCGACTCGGCCAACAAGGTCTTCGTCTACCAGGTCCAGTACGCCGAGGCCCCGCAGATCAAGGACAAGCTCACCGAGATCTTCGAAGCCGAGCAAGCCGGCAAGTCCGGTAATCGTGGAAAGAAGAGCCAGGGCGCAGAAGGTGGTGCAGCCGGCGAGTTGGATGTCCAGGTCCAACAGATCATCGCCGACGAGCGGACAAACAAGCTCATCGTGGTCACGAGCCCGCGCTCGTTCGACAAGATCGAACAGATGATCGAATTGCTGGACGCGCCGACGGCGGTCGGCGGGCAGGTTCACGTGAAGTTCCTCGAGTATGCCGACTCCGAGGAGTTGGCCTCGACGCTGTCGAACCTGGCGTCGAGCACGCAGGGAAACAATCAGAGCGGCGGATCCTCATCCGCGGCGCGAGCCCGTGCCGCACGAGCTCGGGGCAATGACGGGGGCGGTGGTGGCGGTGAGGGTGAAGTCGCCGCGTTGCTACAAGGTGACGTCAATATCACCGCCTACAAGCCCAATAACGCGCTCATCATCACGGCGGCCCCCAAAGATTTCATCGCGCTCGAGCAGGTCATCAACGAGCTCGACCGACCGCGAAAGCAGGTCTACGTCGAGGCCGTCATCATGGAGATCTCGCTGGACACCGACCGCCAGCTCGGCGTGGGCGTCAGCGCTGCGACCGGTCAAGATTACGACGGGGTCCTGCCGGATTCGGCCGAAGAATCCGGCCTTATCGACGACACAAACGGCGGCATCGTCGGCCAGTCGAACTACGGCGGGCTCGGCTCGCTGCTGTCGATCCTGACCGGCGGCAGCGTCGCGGGCTCGATCGGATTGGTCGGCCCCATCGCGACACTGCCGGGTACCGAGATTTCGCTGCCCGCCTTTGCGCTCACGCTTCAGGCCACGCAGACGGATCGCGCGGTCAACCTGCTGTCTGCGCCGGCTGTTTTGACCATGGATAACGAAGAGGCGGAGATCGTCGTCGCCGACCGCGAGCCGTTCGTTCGTGGCCTTGGTGGCGGAGGCGGCGGCCTCGGCGGATTGGCCGGCGCTGCCAGCCTGCTCGGTGGCGCGGGAGCCGGTCAAACCGGTGCGGATGCTGGCGCCGGCGGCCTCGGTAGCGCGCTCGGCGGCCTCGGCGGCCTGGTGTCACCGGTCGAATACGAAGACGTCGGTATTACGCTGCGGATCCTGCCGCAGGTCAACGAGTCGAACTACGTGCGCCTCGAGATCGACCAGGAGGTCAGCGACATCAAGGGCGCCAGCAACCTCAGCGACAATATCCCGACGCGCACCAAGCGCTCGGTGAAGTCGGTTGTGCTCGTCGAGGACCAGTCCACCATCGTCATCGGCGGCCTGATGAAGGAGCGCGAGACGGAGACGATCACCAAGATTCCGTTCCTGGGCGATATCCCGGTCCTCGGCGTCCTCTTCCGCAACACCGGTAAGAAGAAGATCAAGCAGAACCTGGTGCTGATGCTCACTCCCTACATCATCGAGAGCAAGGCCGATATCCAGAAGATCTACGACCGCAAGATGAAGGAGCGCGAGGAGTTGGCCAAGCTGCTGAGCATCCAGGAAAAGAACTACATCAAGCAGGTCAACTTCCAGAAGAAAAGCGGCCTCATCGAGCGCATGCGCCAGAACCTGAGCGAAGCAGAGCGCAAGGATCGTGCCCGCCAGGAAGCGATGGAAGCATTCGACGCAGATGGGCCGAAGTACAAGATCCTGGGCGCCGACGAGCCGCCTGCACCGCCGGAAGAAGAGGAGCCGGCACAGGACGAAGCGCCCGCACAGGACGAAGCAACGGAGGAAGAACAAGCACCCGAGCAAGACGAAGAGGCCCAGTAGTAGGACGTGATGCGGGCATCTTGCCCGCATCTTGCGCGAGCCTTCGAATCCGCAAAAAGGTGCGCCCTGGAAGGACGCACCACGTGGATTTCGTCTGCGGCCGACCTCGACACGACGAGAATCACCTGAAGCGAGACGCACACGATGTATAATCGACAAAAACTCGGCGAAATCCTGGTCCGCCAGGGCAAGGTCACCGAACCGCAGGTCCAGCGCGCGCTGCAGCAACAGCGCGAGAAAGGCGGACTCATCGGCGAGGTGCTCGTCGAGATCGAGGCGTGCAGTCAGGTCGACGTGATGCGTGCGGTAGCCGAGCAACTCGACTACCCGTTCCAGGAAAAGCTCGACTCCGAAGAAGTCGACCTGCAGCTCATCGAAAAACTCCAGCTCGGCTACGCCCGCGAGAACCGCGTACTGCCGTACGGCAAGAAGGGAAACCTGGTCCTGGTCGCCACGGACAACCCGCTCAACGTCGAAGCACTCGACGAGATCCGCTTCATGACGGGCGCCGAAGTCCTGCCGGTGATCTTCCCCGGCATGGAGCTCATGGAGCTCATCAACAACGCCTTCGACCGCAAGAGCCGCCAGCTCGGCGCCGGGCTCGACGAGCTCGACGAAGCCGAGAGTCCGCAGGCCGAGGACGGCAGCCTCGACATCAACGACCTGCTCGACGCCAGCGACGACGACGAAGCCCCGGTTATCCGCTTCGTCAACAACCTCTTCGTCCAGGCGGTTCGCGAGCGAGCCTCCGACATCCATATCGAACCCGGCGAGAACGACCTGACGGTCCGCTTTCGCATCGACGGCGTGCTCAAGGAGATCGCGCACCCACCCAAGCGCTTCCACTCGTCGATCATCACGCGCGTCAAGATCATGGCGGGCCTGAACATCGCCGAGAAGCGGCTTCCTCAAGACGGCCGTATTCGCATCAAGATGGCCGGCAAAGACATCGATATCCGCGTCGCGACCGCCCCGGCGGTGCACGGCGAGCGCATCACCATGCGCCTGCTGGACAAGTCAGCCGTGCTCTTGAACATCCGCGACATCGGCCTGATGCAACAAGACCAGGACAAGCTGCTCAAGCTCATCCACCGTCCAAACGGTATTATCCTGGTCACCGGTCCCACCGGCTCGGGTAAGACGACCACGCTGTATTCGTCGCTCAGCGAGATCAACCAGCCCGACAAGAATATCCTGACCATCGAGGACCCGGTCGAGTATCAGCTCGAGGGGATCTCTCAGATGCAGGTCAACCCCAAGATCAACCTGAACTTCGCGACCGGGCTGCGCAGCTACCTGCGCCACGACCCCGACGTCATCATGGTCGGTGAGATTCGTGACCTCGAGACCGCCGAGATGGCCATTCAGGCCTCGCTCACCGGTCACCTGGTCTTCTCGACCCTCCACACCAACGACGCTGCGAGCGCGTTCACGCGCCTGATGGATATGGGCGTGGAGCCGTTCCTGGTCAGCTCGACGGTCGCCGCGGCCATCGCCCAGCGCCTGGTGCGGCGGCTGTGCTCGAACTGCAAGGAAGCCTATCACCCAGAGGAGTCAGTCCTCGAGGAAATCGGCCTGGAGCCGGCTGACCTCGACCGAGCTGGCGGCCACGTCTACAAGGCCCACGAAGGCGGCTGCGAAGAGTGTGTGGGGCTGGGCTACCGAGGGCGAACCGGTATCTACGAGATTTTAAGGGTCACCGACCGCGTCCGAAACCTGGTCATGGAGCACGAGGACGCCTCCAAGATCAAACGAGTCGCACAGGAAGAGGAGATGCATACGCTGCGCCAGGACGGGGCCTTCAAGGTCATCGAGGGCATCACCAGCATCGAGGAAGTCCTGCGCGTGACGCAGGAGGATACGACCTTCGATGCAGCTGTTTAGGGGGAGTGGGAGATGTAGGAGATGTGGGAGAGTAGGTAGGTGAGTAGGTCACTGGATTTTCGGAATGAACGAGCGTTGTTAACGAAACTTTTGAGGTTGTAGTCGGTTTGGGGGACCGAGACTGGGCGAGATGATTCGGCTCAGGTTGGGATGCGGCGAACGCAGGCGATGCCGGAGGCATCGTCGAGGCTCGACGCGCCCGACCTGAGTCGAATCAGCCGGTCAGACGAAGGGACCCAAACCGACTACAACCGACCACAATATGCCGGTTTACGAATACAGAGGGCTGGATAAGTCCGGAAAGAAGGTTCAGGGCATTCAAGATGCCGAGAGCCAGAATGCCCTGCGGCAGATGCTGCAGGCTCAGGACATCTATGTCACCGACATCTTCGAGGGCGACGAGGCCAAGCAGAAGAGCGGCGGCGAGATCGACTTCAGCCAGATCACCGAGCGCGTCGGCCTGCGCGACATCGCGGTGCTCACCCGTCAGCTCGCCACGCTCCAGCGCGCGGGTATTCCGCTGGTGGAGTGCCTCAACGCGCTGAGCGACCAGGTCGAAAAGGACGAGCTCAAGCGCGTCATCTCGGATATCCGAACCCAGGTCAACGAGGGCTCCAGCCTGGCCAAGGCAATGGGGGATCACCCCAAGCACTTCAGCAACCTTTACGTCAACATGGTCAAGGCCGGCGAGAGCTCCGGCAACCTCGACGTCGTGCTGGAGCGGCTCACCGGCTTCCTCGAAGCCCAGATGGAGCTGCGCGGCAAGGTCATCGGCGCGATGGTCTACCCGGCGATCATGACGGTCGTCGGCATCGTGATCATGAGCCTGCTGTTCATCTTCGTCATCCCCAAGGTCACCCAGATCTTCAAAGATCAGGGCGCCGCCCTGCCCTGGATCACCCAGCTTCTCATCGGTATCAGCGACGTCTTCTCGAGCTACTGGTGGATCATCTTGCCGCTGGTGGGCGGAGCCATCTACGGCTTCATCCAGTGGAAGAATACCCAGGAAGGAAAGGACAAGTGGGACCGCTTTGTCCTCAAGATCCCGGTCGCCGGTGGGCTCGTACGCATGATCGCGGTCGCCCGCTTCGCCGACACGCTCGGCGTCCTGCTGTCCAGCGGGGTCCCTCTGCTGACGGCGATGGACATCGTCAAAGCCATTCTGGGCAATAATAGACTCGTCGAAGTTGTTGAAGATGCGCGTGTCAATATCCGTGAGGGTGAATCCATCGCGCAGCCGCTCAAGCGCTCCGGAGAGTTTCCAGCCCTGGTCACCCATATGATCGCCATCGGCGAGCGCAGCGGCCAACTCGAAGAGATGCTCGACAACGTGGCGGTGGCTTATAACCGCGAGGTCGACATGCGCATCGACGCGATGACCACGCTGCTCGAGCCGCTGATGATCGTGGCCATGGGTATCGCCGTCGCAGTGATCGTCTTTGCGGTCATGCTGCCGATCCTCCAGCTCAACCAAAACATAGGCATGTGAATTCACTACGGATTCGTCCGGTCTAACGACCGACGACAAGCAACGTCCCGAGACGTGGCAACAACGCAACACGGAGTAGAAAAATGAAGAAAATCATCGAGAACTTGAAGAAAGCACATCTGGGCGATTTGGCCACCAACCAGCGCGGTATGACGCTGGTCGAGATCATGATCGTCGTCACGATCATGGCGTCCATCATGGGCGTGGTCGGGTTCTTCGTCTTCGGCGCGCTCGACGAGGCGAATAAGAAGGAAGCCCGCATCGAGATCGGCCAACTCTCGCAGATGGTCGAGAGTTATTACCTGACGACCGACCCCCACCAGCTGCCTGACCGGCTCGAGGACCTCAATAAGAAGAACCTGGTCAAGGGCGGCGAGATCCCGACCGACCCCTGGGGCAACGATTACGTGTACCGCAAGAACGGTCGCGACTTCGAGATCATCAGCGCCGGCCCTGACGGTGCCGAGGGCACGCAGGATGATATTACGAGCGGGAAAGGTGGCGGTAATAGCTAGGGGGAGTAGGAGATGTGGGAGATGTGGGAGAGTGGGTCATTGGTTCTGGTGCAGAGGTGAGATGGGATGTTGAGTCCTCGGACACATAGCGCGTTGCGAGAGCACGCGAGGCGGCGTGGAAACGCCGCGCACCGGGGGCGTACGCCGCGCAATACCGCCGGCTTCACCATCATGGAGTTGTTGGTGGTGATGGCGATCGTCGCGGGGTTGACCGGCGCGGCGCTGTTCGGCATCGGATCGCTCACAGCGAGCGACCTGCGCAACGAGGCGATGCGGATGACCAGCGTCATGAAGTACACGTGGACGCAGGCGGCCATCAACAACACGCAGTACCGCATGGTGCTGGACCTCGACACCAACGAGTACTCGGTGCAGGTCACCGACTCGCCCGTCGCCCCGCCCGCCCCGGATCAGCAAGGTGAAGAAGGGCTGCTGCCCGAAGAGGCGATGGAGCTGGAGAACGAGCAGAACGTCGAGGCATCCGACCCGTTTCGCGACGGCGCGTCGGATCCATTCGGCATCTACCGGGCTCCCAGCTACGAGACCGTGCAAAACGCGGTCTTCGAAGGACGTACGCTCGGAGAAAATCTGAAGTTTCACGAGGTCTGGACTGTTGGAAACGAGACCCCCATCCGCAAGGGTAAGGTCGCCGTCGGGTTCTTCCCCGACGGATTCCAACAGCAGGTCATCATCGTGCTCACCGACGGCGAAGACAATTACTACTCCGTCGCGAACGAGCCGCTGACCGGCCGGGTCAAGCTCTACAGCGAGCGCATCGAGCCAGACCGAGCATTTGGCGAGCCGGCGGAGGTGCAAGACTGATGAAACACCGCGATCAAATCAGAGGATTCACGTTACTCGAGGTGCTCATCGCCCTGGCGATCCTCGCCTCGTCGCTGACGATCCTGATCGGGACGATGGCCCACAGCGGTCAGCAGTCGATCTACGCCAACAAGCTCACGCAGGTCACGCAGGCGGCCCGCTCGAAGATGACGGACGTCGAATACGAGCTCCACGAGGAGGGCTTCACGGACGATATCCAGCGCTTCGACGGGGACTTCGACGCACGCGGTTTCGAGGATATGCGCTGGGAGGCCACGGTCTACCCGGTCGAGATTCCCGAAGACGTGAAGCAGGAGCTGATCGGGCAGGTCAACGCCCAGCTCTTCGGCGGCCAGGACAGCAAGGGCGCGCTCAAGGGCAACGCGGCGTTCAGCTCGATGCTGCCGATGCTGATCGGCCAGATCCCCGAGATGATCAACCAGATCGGCAAGAAGGTTCGTCGGGTCAACCTGACGGTCTACTACGAATTCGGTGACGAGGAGCGAACGCTCGTGGTCACACAGTACGTCGTGGATACGCGAAACAGCGAGTTTAACCTCTTCGAGATGGGTTCCTCGTCTGACGAAGATGGCTTGAGCGACTCGGGCGACTCCGAGAGCAAATAACCAGACACTGAGAGATACGAGTACGTGAAGACACCGTTCGACAACTCACATCAGGAAGCCGGATTCACCCTCATCGAGGTGCTGGTCGCGGTTTCGATCATGGCGTCCCTGACGGCGGTGATGTGGATCAGTGTGTCCAGCATGTTCCAGACGCGGGATGTGGTGACGGAGCGATTCGAGCGCTATCAGATCATGCGCGTGTCGATGGATCGCATCAGCCGCGAGCTCGCCTCGGCCTACCTCGCCGGCCCCGAGCACGGCGGCGAGGAAATCCCGGGTGAGGAAGAAGACCAGCGAACGGGCCTACAGGGCGGCGAGCAAGACGGCGAAGAGGCCGGTGGCCTCAACCAGCGTGACCAGGACGACATCGTCCAGTACGGCATGATCGGCCGCGAAGACGAGATCAGCTTCACCGCGTTCGCCCACGTGCGGACCGTCGAAGGTGAGCTGGCGAGCCGGCACGCCGAGATCAGCTATTTCCTGGAGCGCCGTCGAAGCGACGAGGGCGAGCTGGTCAATAGCCTGATGCGACGCGAGGACGTCACGCCCGACGATGACATCGAGGACGGCGGCGAGGTGTACACGATGATTCCGAACGTCGAAGAGATCGAATTCGAGTACTGGGATCCCGGCCCCGTCCGCCTCGGCACGAAAGAAGAAGTCGCCGAAGAGGGCAAGTGGAAAGACCAGTGGGATACGACCAAGTCCGAATTCGCCGGTCGAATGCCCACGCGGATGCGCATCACGGTGACCTTGCCGCCGGAGAACGAGCGCAGCGAGCCGAAGACCTTCCAGACGCAGGTGCAGCTGGAGACGACGGAGGTACTCGAATTCTAATGAGACTCCTCGATCCCATAGCGCGCGCCACACTGAAGCTCATCACGGCGCTCGACCAGCCGGCATCGGACCCGATGCGGCGAGGTCGCGACGACGAAGGAGGGCGCCCGCCGGGCGTCGCGATGTTGCTGGCGCTGATCACCATCGCCATCCTGGCGACAGCGACGGTGGAGTTCGCCTATTCGACCCGCGTCAACCTGACGATGTCGGTCAACACCGCCGACAAGCTTCGCAGCCACTATCTGGCGAAGTCGGCGGTCAATATCACGCGGCTGCTGCTGCAGTTCCAGTACGCGCTCAAGGACGAATCGCGCGAGAGCGGCCGCGGCGGCGACGACTTCGCGCAGCTCATCAGCCGCGCGATGCGTCGCAGCAACTTCCAGATGTATCAGTACGTCGACCTGTTGATGAAGCCGTTCAACTCGGGACGCCTCGAGAGCCCGGTCGGGGGTATCGACCTGAAGAACTCCGGCGTCGAGGGCTTCGGCGAGTTCCACGGCACCTTTTCAGCCGACGTCGAGCCCGAAGAAGGCAAGGTCGACCTCAATAAGTTCGCGCGCGCCGAGATCAAAGAAGCCGAGGTCATCGAGCTGTGCGCGATGGTCTCCGACCCGCATTACGACAGTATCTTCGAGCAGAAAGACGCCAACGGTGAGACGTTGACCCGCGGCGTGGTGCTCGGGCGCATCGTCGACTATATCGACACCAACGAAGATGCACTGGAGCTGACATCCGAGTGCCTGATTCGCTCGCAATCCGGTGACGAGACGCGCCCGTACAGCCGACTCGAGGAGGATATCGAGCCGCGCAACGGCAAGATCACGCACGTCGAGGAGTTGTACCTCATCCCGGGCGTGACCGAGGCGTTCATGCAGGCGTTTGCCGACAAGATGACCGTCTACCCGGTGGGTCGACCGAATATCAACTCCGCGGAAGCCCCGATCTTCTACTCGGTTCTGTGCCGAAACGTGCGCGTAGAGGGCTCGAGGAATGACGAGAGCTCTCCGCTCAACCTGTGCGCAAGGAATCCTCAGGTCCGCCAACAGGTCATGTTATTGGCGCTCGCACTCGATGGCATCCGCCAGTTCTTCGCGAACCCGATGTCGGTCCTGATGGCCTATGTCGGCACCTCGGAGAGCACGTTGATGCCCTCGGGACGCAAGGGCCAGCCGGTGGCGTTTTTGAGCGTCAGCCAACTGCCGGACTATATCCGGGACTTCAAGAACGACCCGCAACTGGTCGGGCAGTTCATCGTCTACTCGCCGCTCTACCAGCAGATCGTCCAGCAGAACCCGAACTTCGCGATCGACCCGGCGAACCCGCAGTTGCCCGAGTGGACGGTCGACTTCAACCGCACCGGACTGATGCGCTCGGTGTCGTCGCGCACGCCACAGATTTACAAGATCAAAGCCACGGGCGAATACGGCTCGAGCACCAGTGAGATCGAGGCGGTGCTCGACTTCGGCAAGACGCTGCGCCGAATGCCCAAAGAGGACCAACTTACGGAGAGCGACAGCGACCCCGAAGAGGTCGAGCAGATCAAGGAAGCGCTCAACAAGCGCCGCGAAACCATGCCTCGGGGCCGCGTTCTTTTTTGGAGAGAGAAGTAATCATGCCGAACGAGATTATCGGCCTGGATTTTGGCACCTACTCGGTGAAGGTCGTCCGCATGGAAGGCGGGCGCCAGCCGCGTATCGTCAGCTACGACGAGGAGCGGCTCCCCACGAAAGCCGAGCTGCGTCCCGACGACTTCGAGGGGCCCGAAGCGGCTCCCGGAGGTCAGGAATCCGGCGAAGACGACAAATTCGGGCCGTCTCCAGACGAGTTCGAGGACGCCGAGACCACGGTTCGAAACCGTGACGATGTCGAGGGCGCCCCGGACGATGAGGCAGACGACGACGTCGAGGCAGTCGGAGACGACGAAGTCGACGACTGGGACACCTCGGATGAAACACGCTGGGGCGTGGCGCTCGACCGGCTCGCCGAGCGCGGCGCGCTGGGCGACGACGCCATCGCCGTGACGTTCCTGCCCAACGGGCAGGCGATGTCGATCCATCAGGACGTGCCCTTCGACGACCCGGACAAGGTCAAGAATATCTTGCCGCACATGCTCGACGACAGGCTCCCGGTCGAGACCGACGACGTCATCTACGACTTCGAGCTCATCGAGGGCTCGTCGCCGGACAATAAAGAGGCCGTCATCGGATTCGCCCGGCGCGAGCACGTCGGCACCCTGCTCGGCGAGCTCGGGGACCACCGCATCGACCCGGCGGTCGTGGGCGTGCCCGAGTTGCTGATGCGCTACGTCCTCGAGCGCTGCATGCCCAGCGAACACGGCACGTACGCGCTCGTCGATATCGGCCACACATTCACGCGCGTGCTCGTGCTGCACAACGACGAGCCGGTCATCGCGCGACAGGTGCGCTTCGGCGG
>JBNJFZ010000158.1:0-13053 GCA_051747295.1 Myxococcota bacterium | reverse complement strand
CGCTCGCCCTCGGGCGACTTCGCGTTGTCGGGGTTGCTGCCGCGAACGCTGTCGACAAACGCGACCAGGGCGACGATGTCATCGCGGGCGATTTGACCGGACGCGCCCCAGGAGGGGCATCCGCGGTCGGGGACGCCGTGGTAGATCGTCTCGTAGATCGACAGCAGATCGCCGCCGTGGAGCCAGTGCTCGTCGGTGAGGTTCGGGCCGATCAGCCCCTGCGCTTGCGCGCGGTGACAGGCGGAGCATGTCTTGGCGTAGAGCTCCTTCCCGCGAGTCACGCGTTTTGGGTCCTTTACGGCCGATTCGAGGAGTGCGAGCTCGACCTTGTCGACCTTGTCGGCCGTCTCTTCGGGCTCTTCGGGCTCATCGCTCGACGACGCCTCTCCCGCCGACGGCTCGGTCAGGCGTTCTCGTTTTGTGTCGGTCGGCTGGCTCGACGCACAGGCCGACGCGACGAGCAATGCAATGAGAGATGTGACGAGGACGGGGCGCATGCTGGGTCTCCGGGACGCTGGATATTCGCGCGCTCGATAGAACGCGTCGTACGAACTCATCCGTCGGCTTCTTGCATCACATAAACAGTGACATTCCGCCAACAGGAGCCGAGATGCCCACGGTAAAGTTCAACGGCGAGACCATCGAGTGCGAATCCGGCGAGAAGCTGCGTGACGTGCTGTTGCGCGCGGGGGAGACGCCGCACAACGGAAACGCGCGGTGGCTCAACTGCAAGGGGTTTGGCACGTGCGGGACATGTGCGGTCGAGATCGTCGAGGGTGTCGTGCCGCCCAAAAATGGTCGCGAGGAGTGGCGGTTGGACTTTCCGCCGCACGACTCCGAGGACGGGCTTCGGTTGGCGTGTCAGATTCCGGTTACAGATGACCTGGTGGTGCGAAAGCACGAAGGGTTCTGGGGGCAAGATGTAGATTGAGTGATGCAGGCTGGCAGCCTGCGCGCCATCATGATGCAGGCTGGCAACCCGCACCGCATCAGTCGACATCGTACCGCTCGCCTTCCGAGCACCTCGCGACGAAGACTCGCAGACGTGCTTCCAATCACCCGGCAGGACGATGCCGCCGTTGAATAAATATGGCCGCACTCTCGTCGAAGGCGTCCACGATGGCTCGGAGTTTGGACGTATTGAGCCAATGGTAATGTTTTCATTGATAGAGAGTGTCGGAATGAGGAAATGTTTTTTGTTGGTGTCGCTAATTTGCCTGTCAATGGCGTGCTCAGCCCCTTCTGAATCCAACAACGGTGGAGCGCGCGATGACGTCGGCCAGCAGGGTGAAGACGCGTTCACTTCCGACACGGGTGGTGACAGCGACCAATCGACCTCGCCGGGCGTCGTCTCCATCGAAGTTCGAGATATTGCGGGTCCGTCCGCGCGAAGCGGTCCAGCCATGGCTCGCGATCCCTCGAACAACCGCATGTATCTATATGGCGGTTATTCCGACGAGAAGCTAGATGACGTGTGGGAGTGGAAGGACGGCGCGTGGGTCGAACTCGAATCAACGCTTCCCGCGGAGTCCCACCACGGGTTTCTCTATATGGATGAGCACCAGCAATTTGGTGTCTTCGGCAATTCGGACGAAACTGGATGGTTGCTCTGGGACGGGACAGAAGCAACCGAACTCTCGACGCCCTGCAACAACGGTTGTCCACTCGGGCGTGTGGGCCATGCGATGGCCTATCACCCCGGTATGAGCGCGGCGGTGCTCTTTTCGGGCATCGGGGGCGTCTCGAACAGCGTCGGCGACTTCCTACGGGAAGACACCTGGGTGTTGCGTGGCACTCAGTGGTCGAGCCCTCCTGGCGACGCGCACCCCAGCGCTCGAAGAGACGCTGCGATGGCATATGACCCCAAGAATGACGTCATCTGGCTCTTCGGGGGGCAGGCGGAGGATCGTCGCCAGCGCAATGATCTGTGGATGTTCGATGAGAGCGGCTGGACGCAAGTCCAGGACCATGAATTCGTTTTGGATGATTTCGAGAACAGCGCGCGCCCTGCGCCACGCAGCGGAGCGACGCTAACGTGGCACCCCGGACTCCAAGAAATGGTCCTCATTGGTGGGTTCAACCGTATGGTTTCGTCCAATCAAGGTCGCTATCTGGGCTACTGGACCTGGGACGGACAACGCTGGAATCGCCTCGAGAATGGCAAGAACGCTTCGCCCGATCACCCGGAGACGGAATACCGTACATGGCGTCACAATCATGCCGCCCTTTACGACCCGGAGCTCGACGCCATCGTTGTTTTCGGCGGGCGCGACGCCGCCGGAAATACGCTGCTGCTCAAAATCGAGTAGCAATGCGCTCCATGAACGCGCCCGGTATCCCCAGGTCTCGGCAGCAAGCTGCCTCAGCCTGGGGCAACACAAGCGTAGCCCACCTGCAACGGTAGAATCACTCAATCACTAGCGAGCGCCGCAGGCGCGAGCGAAATCACTCAATCACCGCGCCAAAGGCGCGCTAGCTGCTCTTGATCATCACGCGGTTGCGCCCCGCGTCTTTCGCCGCGTAGAGCGCCTCGTCGGCGGCCGAGATGAGCTCCTCGGGGCTCCGCGCGGCGATTTCCGGGATGCCGGAGACGCCGACGCTGATGGTGACGGGGATCGACTGCCCCTCGTATCGAAAATCTTCTTCTTCGACGAGTCGGCGAATGCGGTCGCCGAGCTTCGCGCACGAGTTGATGGAGATGCCGCGGCAGACGACCGCGAATTCCTCTCCGCCGTAGCGGGCAAACGTGTCTTCGGAGCGCACCGAGTCCGCGGCGATCTCGCCCAGGCGCGCCAAAATGTGGTCGCCGGCGAGGTGTCCGTACGTGTCGTTGGTATTCTTGAAGTGGTCGACGTCGAACATGAGCATGCTCAACTTGACGCCGTGGCGCCGGGCGTACGATATCTCCGAGCGCAGGTGGCTCATCAAATACTTCTTGTTGTACGCCTTGGTCAGCCCGTCTCGCAGAGCCGCATCGTACATCTGACGCTGGAAGTCCTCGTCCAGCTTGTCGTGGTACGTGAACTTGAGGATCGTCGTGGTGCCCAGCGTGATTTTATCGCCATCCTGCAGTTGATACGCGCCGCCGACCTTCCGGCCGTTGATGAACGTGCCATTGGCGCTCTCGAGGTCCTCGACGAAGACGTCTTCGCCCTCGCGCTTGAGCCTGGCATGCTGGCGAGAGACGCCCACATCGTTGAGCTGCAAGTCGGTTTGCGGCGAGCGCCCCATGACCACATCGTTCGTTTCGATCTTGAACATCCGTCCGACGTGCGGGCCCGAGATGACGATCAGGTAGGCTTTATTTCGATCGGCCGCGGCCCTCGCCTGCTCGAGCATATTGCTGTCGACGATCATCGTCGTCTCAGACGGCTCGGAAAGATCGCTGATACCCTCGTCACCCCCGAGGTCATCTCCGCTCTGGCTCTGCTCTGACATGAGTTTCCTATTGGAAGCTTCTTACACGCTCTAGCTCGACGACCACCCTTTCCACACGCGACACTGTACTGCCGCCAACAAGGGCTACGAGCCGACAAATCCGCCGTGTCTTCTCGAAAACTCGCCGAGATCCGTGAACGTTTCGGCTACCGGGGGGCGAGGGTCGGTTTAGTTTCCCCTAAAGTATCGCCGCCGACCCATTCGAGCAACACGTGTCTTTAATTTACTACCAACGGAGGCCAATCTCAACGGCGCTAAGGGCGATCCCGCCCATTTTACCGATTATCGCTCGTCCGAATCTTTCTTTTTCCGTGGCTCGTCCGGCCCCTGACCGACGTACTTGTCGATCTGCCGGGTCATCATCCGGTCATCGGTCTCGCGTCGTAGCTCGCGGAGTCGCTCGTGCGCCCGTGCGCCGCCGTGCTTGCCGAGCGAGACCACGGTCGTCATCCGAATCTGGAAGTCGTCGGCATCCAGCAGCGGCGCCAGCGTCTCGACCGCAGCATCGCCGTGGGCTCTGGCGAGGCTGGTGATCGCGTGGTGGCGCATCAAGTCGGCGACGCGCGCCGACGTCCCGACCGACTCGGGCCGGTCGATGATCTCCTCGAGGAACTCACGGGTCGTATCGTCGTCGTAGAAGCCGAGCGCATCGACCGCGCGGGTCTTCATCGACGGACGCGTCTCGTCCGAGGTCGCAAAGCGCCGCAACAGCCGCGTGATCGTGGACGGATCGGCGATATCGTCGAGCTCGGCGCGCGTCGGAAAGGCGTGATAGGCACTCAGCGCGAAGACCAACTGGCTCTCGACGCTCGCCTCTTTGCGGTCCGTATCGTCATCAGCCCCCGCCCCGGGCGTCGCATCGAGGTCGCCAGACGGCGAATCTGTCTGCTGCGCCCAGACCTGGGCCGGCGCGGCGACGAACAGGAGCGCGACGAGGCCCGCCAACCACCAATCGCTCGAATCTAATATCTGTCGGTATGCCATGGGTTTTCCTCTGAGCTATTTTACCAGCGGGTTTCGTCGAACCACAAACGCCTGGCCCTGCGTGGTCACGAATTGCTCGCCACCGATGGAGTAGGCAAACATGAAGTTATCGGAATCCGGGCATAGAAAGCCCAGGTCCGGAATGACACACTCGGGCGTATCGCTAATCGGGTCGTGCCCGAGCCCGCGGTGCTCGGTCGTGTGTCGCAGCCCCAGAAAGTGGCCGATCTCGTGGGCCATGGTCTGCCCGAGGGTCTGGTTGTCCTCGCCGAGGTTCGACGTGGTGAAGACGAGCCCGGCGCCGGAGTTTCCGTGCATGCCGGCCACGCCCGGGATGCCCGCCGAGACGCCCAGCAGGCCCGGCGCCTCGGAGACGTTGAACCCGCGGATGAGGAAGACGTTGACCGACAGCCGCTCGTCTGCGCTCGGGCCGGGGTTCTGGCTCGTGGCCACCAGGTCGAAGACGTCGTAGAAGTCCCGGATGATGCTGTAGCGCGATTCGACCTGGTCGGAGGCGTCGTAGTAATTCTGCACCGACGCATCGACGCCCATGTCGGCGTAGATGCGCTCGACCACGTCGATCGTGCGCTGGATGTTCACATCGTTGGGCGCCGACGATGCGTCGACCCCCGGCACGCCGACAAAGTACAGGTTGATATCGAGCGTCGTCCCCGCGCCGTCGACCGGGATCACGTAATAGCAGACCTCGCTGGCCTCGGTTTGTACCGTCAACGAGTAGTCGCCGCCGCCAAATCGACTCCGGAATTCCTGCCGGTCACTCGCCGGAAAGAGCATCGGGGCCAAGCTGCCGAGCACCTCGGGGTTGATGGCGTGGAAGGCGTAGTCCTGCTGGATATCGAGGGTCCCGCCGCCCGGCTCGCTCAACGTCCTCGGGTAGATCTGGACGTTCTCGCGCGTGAACGGCGCCAGGAAGAAGCCGGCCGAGCCCGTGGGCACCGAGAAATCCAGCGTCTTGCTGTTGCCGCAGACGATATCGAAGGGCCCGTCGTCGTCGGCCGGCGCCACGGGCTCGACCGAGGAATCGCAAAAGCCGGTCCCATCGGTGCGCTCCTGGCACTTGTAGCCGTCGCGACAATCCGAGTCGCTCGAGCACGCCGCCATGCATGTGGTCGTGCGCTCGCGGCTGATGCAAACCGCATCGCCGAAGCACTCGTCGTCGGCGTCGCAGTCGCGCGTCGAGCAGTAGCCGCCCGGATACGCCACGTCGTCGCCTGCGCCCTCGCGCTCGCGGATGCAGTTGCCTCCTTTGCAGTTGATATTCGACACGCATGAGGCGCCATCGTCGGCGCCGTCGGGGTTGACCGGCCCGGAGTCGTCGCCCTCGACGCAGACGTCCACACCGGAGATCGTCTCGCAGACGTAGCCGTTGCGGCAGTCGGTCGCGGCCTCGCAGGTCGCCAGGCACGCGGTTTGCGCGGGGTTATTCGCGCTGTCGAGCTCGGCGCACACCGACTCGCCGAGGCAGTCGTCGTCGGTCTCGCAGTCCAGCTCCGAGCAATATCCGCCGCGCCAATTCGTCAGGCACACCGCGTCTTCACCGTTGCACTGCAGCTCGCTGGAGCATCCCGCCCCCACGACGCCCTGCGGCGGCGCGGAGGTGACGTCTGGCGGCAGGCAGACCGACGTGCCCTCGAGCTGGACGCAGGTATAGCCCTCGTCGGCGCGCTCGCAGCTGCCGTCGAAGTCGCACAGCTCGTAGCAGGCCTTGACCTCCTGGCCCGAAACCTGAGTACGGAAACACTCCGAGTTGAGCCCCGAGCAGCCCTCGACGTCGCATTCGAGCGTCGTGCAGTAGCCGCCCGGATATCCCTGCTCGGCCGACAGGCAGCGCCCGCCCAGGCAATTCCCGTCCTGGTCGCACGGCGCCCCGTCGGAGATGCTGTCGACGAAGTCGCTGACTTTCTGCAGCGCCTCGCACGACGTCAAGAGCACCGCGGCCGCTATCAGCGCCGCGAACATCATGCCCCGCCGGCATCGTCTGTTGTTCATCGTCGTCTCCACACTTTTCGGACGTGCTCCCGCGCGCGAAATTCAATCAGCATTGCGCGCGAGAGCAGCCCATGTCTCTTAGCTCAGGTCGGTCGATTGTCCGGGCTTCCAGTCGCCAAACATCTCACGAAGCTCCATCTTCTGGAACTTACCGGTCGCCGTCCGGGGAATCTCGTCGATGACCTCGTAGCCCTCGGGCAGCCACCACTTGGGAAATTGCTCGAGCAGCAGCTCGTTCATCTGGTCCTCGGTCGCGGACTCGCCGTCCCTGAACACGACCACCGCCAGCGGTCGCTCCGACCATTTTTCATCCGGCACAGCGATGACCGCGGCCTCGGCGACGGCCTCGTGACCCATGATCGCATTTTCGAGCGCCTGTGACGAAATCCACTCGCCCCCCGACTTGATGACGTCTTTGAGGCGATCGGTGATCTCGATGTAGCCGTGCTCGTCGATGTTGACGACATCGCCGGTGGAAAACCAGCCGTCTGCGGTCCATTTGTCGGCGTCTCGACCGCTGGCGTATGCGTCCGCCACCCACGGCCCACGCACCTGCAGTTCGCCGACCGACTCGCCGTCCCAGGGGACTTCGTGGCCCTCGTTGTCGACCGCGCGCACTTCGACGAGCGGCGCGGCAGATCCCTGGCGGGCTCGCACGTCCAGCTTCTCGTCGTATGACAGGTCGTCGTGCACCGGTCGCAGCGTGCTCACGGTTCCGAGGGGCGTCAGCTCGGTCATGCCCCACGCGTGGACGACCTCGAGGTCGAACTCGTCGAACTTCGCGATCATCGACTTCGGGGCGGCCGCACCACCGACGACCATGCGCATCCCGTCGTGGAGATCCCACTTCTCGGGGTGCTCCTCGAGCTGTTGGACGATGCCGAGCCAGATGGTCGGGACGCCCGCGGTGACCGTCACGTCCTCGTCTTCATAGAGGTCCAGCAGGGCCGGGCCGTCCAGGTGGGGACCGGGAAAGACCTGCTTGGCGCCGACCATCGCGCACGTGAACGGCAGGCCCCACGCGTTCGCGTGGAACATGGGCACGACGGGCACGACGGTGTCGCGCGACGAGATGCCGAGGGTGTCGGCGAGCGCGGAGCCGAGCGAGTGGAGCACGATCGAGCGATGGTCATAGACGACGCCCTTGGGTCGGCCCGTCGTCCCGGACGTATAGCAGAGCCCCGCGCCCTGGCGCTCGTCGAGCTCCGGCGCGTCCCAATCCTCGGCGTCGTCGGCCAGCAGATCCTCGTAATCGGTGACGCCATCGGGCAGCGGCTCGTCGGTGAGGCGCACCACGAAGATCTCCTCGAAGTCCACATCATCGACGAACTGCTGGAGCAGCGGTAGCAACACGTCGTCGACGATCAGGTACCGATCCTCGGCGTTATTGACGATATAGGTCAGATCCTGGGGCGAGAGCTTCAGGTTCAGCGTATGGTAGATCCCGCCGGCCATGGGCGCACCGAAGTAGGTCTCCAGGTGCGCGTAGTGGTTCCACATGAGCGTCGCGACCCGGTCGCCCTCCTCGAGCCCGCGCTCCTCCAGGCCCTTCGCCAGCGCCCGCGCGCGCCGATTGATATCGGCATACGTGTCGCGGCGTCGACTCTTATCGGGCATCTGAGAGACGACCTCGACGCCCCCGAAATATCGCGCGGCACGCGTGAGGAGGCCATCGATCGTGAGCTGAGAGTCCATCATCGTGGCTTTCATGGATGGTCCTTTGCCGGTTTTGAAAAGTTATGGTTGCCACGAAAACAGAATCACTCGAGCCGAAGCGACAAGGGGGCCGCTGACGACGACGTCTGCTCGTGAGCCCTCAGTCCGTGAAGAATTCGCACAGTTCGTCGTGCTTCTCACCGGCATCCGCATACCCGAGGTCGAGCAGTTGCCCGGTATAGCCGCCGTCGAAGAGCACGTAGCTGAGCAGGTCACTCTCGCGGTAGCCGTCGCGCTCACTGGCGGACTGGCAGATCGAGGCGACGAGGCGCGAGCCCCAGAAATCGGTGGATTGTCGCCCCGCGAACTCCGAGGCGAGCCGACCGAGATCCTGGCTGGGGCGCAGCAAGAGCGGCTCGATGATCTCGTATTCCTGGCCGCGGTAGGCCCGCACGACGTCGTTGAGCGCGTCGGTGAATGATTCGTCGCCGAATGCCTCCTCGCCCTGCTCCAGGATGCCATTGATACGCTCGAGCACCGTCAGATCGTAGTCGAGCGGATCCAGCAATAAAGCGTCGAGGATTTTACCCAACAAAAAGAACGTGCTCGGGACCTGGTCGTCGGGGGCATCGGAGCGCGCGTCGAACGGGCCCGGGACCGGCCAGTCGCCGCGACTTCGCAACGCGATGACCAGGACTTTGTCGGCCTCGAGTCTGAGCGCCGGCGATAGCGGCGTGTTCTGGCGGAGTCCGCCGTCACAGAACCAGTGGTGTCCGATGCGAATCGGCGGGAAGAGCATCGGGATCGCAGCGCTCGCCAGGACTTTGTCGGCGTTGACGGGTCCTGCGACCGCGATGCGCCGGGGATCGCGCGTCCAGGGCGGCAGCTCGTCGCCGCTCTGCTGGACGAAGACGGTCGTCCGGCTGGTGACGATGTCGGTCGCCGAGACCGTCAACCCATCGAGCAGGCCGCGATCGATATTGCGGGCGATATTATCGAAGGGAATCTCGTTGCGGATCAGCTGGTCGAAAAACGAGGTGTTCAACACGCCCCCGCCACGGCCGTCGGGGTCCTCGAGCAGGGGTTTGCCCCCGGCGGGAAGTCGCTTAAAGAAGCTGCGCGCCATCTGCAACACGTCCGAGTACGAGACCCTGACGACCTCGGAGAAACGCAGCGTTCGCCACAGATACCACAGCTTCTGGGCGGAGAACTGAGGGTCGTTGATCGTCGCGGCGAGCCACGCCGAGTTGATGGCGCCCACGCTCGTACCGCAGATGACCTCGAAGTTCGGGGTAAAGCCGAGGTCTTCGGGCAAAACCTCGAGGATATAGCGGATGATCCCGGCCTCATACGCGCCGCGTGCGCCACCGCCGGACAGAACCAGTGCACGTCTTGGACCCATGGACTACTCCGCCACCGAGATTCGATTATCGACCTGATGTACGCCCTGGACCGAGCGGACGACGACCTCCACGGCGTCGCGATTGAGCGCCGAGTCGACCTCGCCCGACAGTACCACGCGCTGGTCTAGAACCTCGATTTTGATCGAATCGACGGGGAGATCCATCTGCCGAAGCTGCATCTCGATCTGGACGCGCAGCTTGGCGTCGGGGACGTCCGCCGAGCCGGCAGGGGGTGTGGTCGCCGGCTGCTCCTCGACCTCCTCCATCCCCGAGACCAGCCGAACGGGCGCGACCGGGCGCGCGATGCGCTCGTTCGCGGCCTGCTCGAGCTGATGTTCGCGCTCGCCCTGCCAATACCAGTACGCGCCTGCACCGACGGCGCCTACGATGAGCAGCAGCGCCAGCGAGATGAGCACGATCCGGGGGCTTCGAGAACCCGTTGATTTTATCTTCGAGGTCGTTTGCATCGGGGTTGCCGAATCATAAGCCAGCCGAAGCTGTGCCGCAACGGTCTGAGGTCGAATTGATGCCTGCACGAAACCCCCGCACCCTTTCCGAAACTCACGGCATGTCGTACATTCGGGATGAACCTATCTTCCTCTTACCCCGCACGAGTGCATGCTGAAGCGGTTGCATTTTGGCTACGACTCCGGGCGAGAGCTCCTGGCGATTGCTTCGGGCCCTCGACAGCTCCAATTTTGGCGCACGACCGCGAGTGAGGACACCGAGATCTCGCGCGACGAGCCGGATCTGGCGCTGTCCACCGAGCGCAGCAAGATCGTCGGCGTCCACCTGCAACCGGCCGGGCTGGTCGTCACGGTCCACGAGTCCGGCGTCGCCGCCGCGTGGTCGCTCGACGAGGCCGACGGCGAGCTGCGAGCCGAGCTCGCGTGGGAGGTATCCCTGGACTTCCGTCCCGCTCTCGTCGCCTCCAATGACGACGGTGATGGGCGGCTCGCCATCGCCGGCAAGTTCGGTGACCTGGTCGTGCTCGAGCTCGGCGCCGACTCCGCGAGCGTGAACGTGCTCGAGGGCCACCGCTCCGAGATCACCGCACTGACGTTCGCGACCTCCGGCCAGCGGCTAGCGACCGGCGACCGCGACCACCAACTCTTTATCTGGGATACCGACGAGCTCCAGGCAGATGAAGCCACCGGGCCATCGCTCGAGCTCGGCGGCTGCGAGTCCTGGCCTCTGTCGATGAGCTTCTCCTCGGACGCTCGCCGGCTCGCGGCCGGCGCGATGGACAATGGCGTGTACCTCTGGAGTCTATCGGAGGACGACGGCGAGCTGGTCGGGTGCGTATTCGAGCACCACGGATGGATCGTCGACGTGGCCTGGGCACCGGATGATTCGATCGTCGCGGCGGCGAGCTGGGACAATACCGTCGGGTTGTATGGGCGAGAAAAGCTGCGGCCACGCTTTGCCTTCGAGTACCACCGCGACTACGTCTCGGCGCTATGCTTCCACGAGGACAACCTCTACACCGGCGGCTACGACCACAAAGTCTGCCGGTGGCGCTGGCGAGATGCCGAATTCGCGGGTGTCGTCGACGCACATAGCGACTGGGTGCTCGGCATGGTCGAGCTCGACCGCGACCGCATGGCGACGCTGTCGAGCGACCATACGGTGCGCATCTGGAAGCTGCCCGAATTCGAATTGATGCAGACCCTCGGTTCGGGGGCATCGCCGGGCTTCGAGCTGGGCGCGTCGGTCGACATGTCGAGCTTCGTCGACGGGGGCAGCTCGTCGCCGGACGAGCTCGAAGACCGCCGACTCCCACGCGCGGAGCTGCCGCCGGGGCGGCTCGATGCGGTGCGCAAACTCGATGCGTCCGGGACCAGCGCGACGGCTCAGACAGCGTTCGGGATGCTCGAATCCGAATTGGGCGATAACGACCTCGACGCCGACTCGGAGTTCGAGCCCGAGCGGGACGTCGAGCTCGCCGCCTACGACAGCCTCACCAGCGAATACGACTCCGAGGCGGACTTCGAGCTCGACGTCGAGGAACCGTCTCCACTCGAGCTCGACTCCGAAGAACTGGCCAACGCCGCCGACGAGACCCCCTCCGACGCAGCCATGGGTCTCGACATCGACGACTCGCCCTCGATCGAACTCGACATCGACGTCGAAGACTCGCCCTCGATCGACATCGACGGGGAGTTGGGGCCGACCGATCCCGAGGACGTCTCGCTCGATGTCGAAGACGACGCCCCTGCTCCCGAAGACCGCGCCGAAGAGGCGCTCGAGGAAGAGGCCGAGCCCGAGACCGCCACGGATATCGATCCGGAATCCGGACCCGAATCACACGCCAGCGACCACGAGGACGCGCCCGACGACGTTGACGAAGCGCTCGAGCTCGACCCGACCCCCGGCGAGCCGCCGGAAGACGCGCTCGACCAGCTCGAGTCGTCGATCGACACGTCCAGCAGCGCCGAGGACGACGCCTCGCTCGACATCGAGATCGACGAAGCTGCGTCCGGAGGCGATGAAGATATCTCCGACTGGGTGGACGTCTCTGGAGACCTCGAAGACGAACCCTCGACGGGCCGCGACGAAGAAAAGACCGAGCAAAAACAGCAGCAAGGCGAGGAGGAAGACGAGCACGACGTGGCACTCGATGCGGCTTCCGAGGGCGATGCGGCGGACGACTTTGTCTCGACCGACTTTGCACAAGAGGATGCTGGAGGCGATCAGCTCGGGGCCCTCTCGTCGGGCGCACTTTCTCCAGGCGACCAGGACGGCTCGATCGACCAGGAGCTCGACCAGATAGCTGCCGACGGCGTGGACCTCGAGGACTCAGCCGCATCCGAGGTCGCCGAGGTGGATGATTTATTCGAAGACCCCCCCGACGATCTCGGCCTCGGAGATATCTCGTCGGCGGACCTCGACGTCGAACTCGACTCGAGCTCGATAGATACCGAGCAGGACGTCCCAACTCTGGGGCAGATGTCTCCTCCCGACGAGCAGGACATCAACTCGGAGTCCCTGCAAACCCGGGCCGATATCGACGACGCGGCCTCACCTATCGTTCCCGATCGACCCGCCGATGAGACGAATCGGACACCGGATGCAGATGCTTCCGGCCAGGCTGCTGAGGGGCACTCGCGCGAGAAGCGCAGCCCAGACCAGGGCGATGCAGATGAGGCGGACGAAGATAGCGAGGACGCAGACCGGGAGAGCTCCGAGGAGGCCGTCGAACCACCGAAGGAGAAGACGTCGCTCTCGCTGAAGGACAAGCTCAAGGCCGCCCTGAAGAAGAGGAAGGTCAAGAGCGATGGCGAGGACGCAGACGAGCCCGAGGACCAAAGCGAGCCCGAGGACGCAGAGCAGCCCGAGGACCAAAGCGAGCCCGAGGACGCAGACGAGCCCGAGGACGCAGACGAGCCCGAGGACGCAGACGAGCCCGAGGACGCAGACGAGCCCGAGGACGCAGACGAGCCCGAAAGCGAGCCGTCCGAAGACAACAGGCGCCGCGCGAAGCTGAAGGCTGCGTTGTCGAAGCTGGGCGCGCGCGTGAAAGACAAAAAGAAGACAAAACCCAAGCAGTCTACCGGGTCGC
>JBNJFZ010000157.1:0-13109 GCA_051747295.1 Myxococcota bacterium | reverse complement strand
GCTTCGCGCGGTGTCCCCCGCTGTCGCGGGGGAACGATCCAGTGTTTCCAACCGCTCCGAGTTTCCAGGGGGCGAGCAGAAGCGGTTGGTCACCGCCGGCTCGTTTCCCTGCGGCGCAGCCGTGGGGATGCCGCCGTCAGGCGGCAGGGGCCAAGCGTGTGGTTCCTGAACCACACTCGGACCCTACTCCTTCAACTTCCGCGAAAACTCCACCAGGCGCTTCGTTTGGTGGTCGATCGCCTGGAACTTCTCGTCCGGGATGCCCTCACCGTCCGCGGTGATGCTCACGCCGTACGGGTTTCCGCCCGCGGCGAAGACGCTCTCGTCGGTGTAGCCCGGCGGCACCAGAATCGCGCCCCAGTGCATGAACGAGAAGTAGAGCGTCTGCAGGGTCGTTTCCTGCCCGCCGTGCGTGTTCTGGGCGCTGGTCATCGCGCTTGCGGCCTTATTGGCGAGCAGGCCCTTCTGCCAGACCGGGCCGAGCGTGTCGATGAACGCGCGCATCTGGCTCGCGGCGTTTCCGTAGCGGGTCGGGGAGACGAATAGATAGCCGTCCGACCAGACGAGATCGTCGGGCTCGGCTTCGGGGATGTGCTTGGTCTTCTCGAGTTGCTCTTTCCAGGCGTCTTGCGACTCGACGACCTCATCGGGCGCGGTTTCCGCCGCTCGTCGCAGCCGGACCTCGGCGCCGGCGGCTTCGGCGGCTTCGGCGGCTCGCGTCGCGACAGTGTGGTTGGTTCCGTAGGTGCTGTAGTAGATGATCGCCAGTTTCACGTCGGACATGGATCCTCCTTTCGTTCTCGTTATGAGGGTGATTTCAAACGACTCCGGTTACCGATACGCGGCAGTCAAGGAGTCGCCTTTCCACAACTCTGTGTTGCTTGAAAGAAGGGTACGGATGCAACGATGTGAAGCTAAACAATCTGTTTCGATATAACTGCTTGTCTGCGGGCCGTCGCTTTGTCGAGCCGCGACAGCGCCGCGGGCCCCTGACCCTCGATCGCGATGGACGCCGCTGCCGACGCGTAGCGGGCGGCGTGGTGCGGGGCTTCGCCGCACAGGATGCGGTTCATCAGCGTGGCGGTGTAGACGTCGCCAGCGCCGGTCGGGTCGTTTGGCTCGGTGTCGAACGCGCCGATTTCCCAACAATCGTCGCCGACGAAGATGGTGCTTCCGTGTTCGCCGTTGGTGACCGCGACGATCGGCACGACCTCGCGAAACCGCGCCAGTAAGTCGCCCTGATCGAGCAGGTCTTCGGTGCTCATGCAGGCGATGTCGACGCCGTCGAGTTGCGCTGGCGAGACGCGCCAGGGCTTCTGGACGACGCGTCGCGCCAACACATCCACACCCCGGCGCCGGGCGCGGCGAGCGTCGGCGGCGTCGAGGCGCGGCCCGGCTTCCTTGATCCAGCCCTGCACGTTGATGCCGACGCGCACGTCGTCCGGAATCACGGCCAGCCACTTTTCGAGGTCGACCTCGCCCATGACCGGCGCGAGGTGGACGAGCTTCTCGCCATCGGCGGCGAAAAACGCCTCGAGTTCTTCCGAAAACTGCGACGGCGTGACCTCCGGCGCCTCCGTCTCGATGAGCTGAATCCGCGGTGCATCCTCCGGGTAGTAATTCGTGAACAACGTCGTCTCGCCCGACCGCCGCACGTCGCGCGAGAGGTCGGCGATCGCGTCCTCACACTCGAAATCCTCTCCGACGACCGCCAGCAGATGCGGCGCCGGTCCATCCAACGCCGCGTGCGTCCGAGCCCCGTAAAACGCACATCCACCCGCCACCAGGCCATCTTCGTAGCGGTCGTGCGTCACATGGCCTACGACGAGAATGCGGGGGGTTGCGGGTGGCGTCCTCATAGGCTTGCGGTGGTGGTTCAGGTCGTGAGCATCGGGGGAGCGGGAGACTTGGGCGAGTTGGGGGAGTGGGTAGGGGAGTAGGTTCTGGCTGAGCGGCTGGTCGGCGAGGGCGGTACCTACTCTCCCACATCTCCCACTCCCCCACTCACCCTAGTTTTGGAACTCCCCACACGCGATATTATAACTCTGCCCGGTGATGGCGCTGGCGGCGTCGCTGGTGAGCCAGTGAATCAGATTGGCGACGTCGTCGGGGTCGACCATGCGGCCCAGCGGGATGCCGGCGATGGCCTCGTCGCGGAAGGCCTGCTCCTCGACGCCGGCGCGCTCGGCAGCCTCGGCGGCGTCGGCGCGCGACATCGGCGTGTCGACCCAGCCAGGGCAGACCGCGTTGACGCGGATGCCGCGCGGGGCGAGCTCGAGCGCGACGCACTTCATGAGCCCGAGGACGGCGTGCTTTGAAGCGGTGTAGGCTTCGTAGGCGGCGCGGGCGTTTTTGCCGAGCCCGGACGACACGACGATCATATTTCCGCCGTCTTCCATCGTCTTC
The DNA here is from genome assembly GCA_051747295.1 of Myxococcota bacterium. Taxonomy (GTDB): domain Bacteria; phylum Myxococcota_A; class Bradymonadia; order Bradymonadales; family Bradymonadaceae; genus JBNJFZ01. The sequence continues at coordinate 10,703 of JBNJFZ010000157.1, read as the reverse complement.
GCGGCGGCTTTGAGCGTGTAGTAGACGCCGTTGACGTTGACGTCCATCGTGCGCTTCCAGACCTCGTCGCTGTTGTCGTCGTCCAGCCGGGCCTGCCAGCAGATGCCGGCGTTCGCGACCACCGTATCGAACGGGCCGTGCTCTTCGATCAGCGCCTCGACCTGGGCCTGGTCGGCGACGTCCGCGACCTCGCCGTGCACATCCCCGAGCTCGGTCAACTTGCCGACCGCATCGGCGAGCTTGTCGGCGGTGCTCCCGCAGACCACGACGTGGTCGCCGTCCGCCAGGTATTTCGCCGCCGTGTCGAATCCGATGCCGCTCGTGCCGCCGGTGATGAGGACGCGCCCCATGGTGTCTCCCTAAGCTTCGTAACTCGCCTGAATCGCCTCGCGCAGGACTTCGTCGCTGACCGGGATCGCGTAGTCGTCGTCGACCGACCAGATGTTGCCGGGCTCGTCGACCAGCGCCATGCGGGTGCCCTCGGTGAGGTAGCGCTTGTTGTAGCGCGTGGTCGCGATGATGTCGTCGACCTTGATATTGCGCGGGATCTCGGTGGGCAATTCGTACTTCTCGATGAGCTCGCGGTGCAGGTCGATCATGCCCTCGTCGCAGGCGCCGACGAGTCGAGCGACGCGAGCCGATACCATCATGCCGATGCCGATCGATTGGCCGTGGTTGATGTCGTAGCCCGACAGGTATTCGACCGGATGGCCGACCTCGTGACCGTACTGCAGCACCAGTCCCTCGCGCAACTCCTTGGGGTCGACGGCCATCAGCTCGCACTTGAGCTCGATATTCTTGCGCACGACGTATTCGAGGAAGTCGGGATTCCACATGCTCCCGTCGTAGTCCATCAGGTAGTCGAGGTACCCTTTGTCCTGGCCGAGCGCGTGCTTGACGACCTCGGCCATGCCGTCGGGGATGAGCCAGTCTTCGAGCGTCTGGAGCACGTCGACGTCGACCGCGATGCGAATCGGGGCGTAGTAGGCGCCCACCAGATTCTTGCCGCGCTCGCCGTTGACGCCCTGCTTGTGACTGATGGCCGCGTCGCACTGGGCCATCAGCGTGGTCGGGACGTGCACGAGCCCGATGCCGCGGTAGAGCGTCGAGGCGATGAAGCCACAGACGTTGCAGACCGCGCCGCCACCCAGCGAGATGAGCACCGAGCGCTCGTCGATGCCCTCGGCGAGCACGTGCTCGACCAGGCGGGTGTAGTTCGAGAGCGTCTTGGACTCCTCGCCCTCGGCCATCACGACGCGGCGCACGTCGTAGCCGAGGCTCTTGAGGCCGTCGACGAAGTCGTCGCCGTACAGCCGGTTCACCTTCGTGTCGGTGAAGACGTAAATCGGGGACGAAGCACTCTCGTCGGGGATGAGCTGGAATTGCGTCGGGTCTTTGACGAAGCCTCGCTCGACCAGCACGTCGGTCTCGATGGGCTTGCCGGTCGTGAACGCGTATTCGAAGCTCGGGTTCGACTTCTCCTCGCCGAATTTCGGGCCGGTGACGGTCTCGCGACGGCGTCGCTTGCGGTAGTTCATCTCCGCGCGAATCAGAGACGGCGGCGTGTCGATGTCGTGCCAGGCTGCGTCGCCGATGGCGTGGGCGAGCAAGCCGTGGTCGTTGGCATAGGCGGTGATCGCGCTGCTGAGACCTGCCTCGTCATGGTCGTCGAGGACGCCCTCCAGCGTGGTGAAGAAGTCGGGCCCGAGCGCAAATAAGCCGGCATCGACCGCGTCGAACTTGTGCAGGTTGCGGCCGACTTGTTCGACCTCGCCGCCATCGAGGGCGACCTTGACGGCGTCGTCGATGGCGTAGATGCGGTCGACATCGCCGTCGACCAGCATGCGCGGCGCGTCGGTATCCGCGTCCAGGAACGCATCGACTGTCGCCTGCTCGAAGATATGGTCGGCCATCGCCAACACGAACGGCTCGTCGACATGCTCGCGCGCCGCATAGACCGTCGATGCGAGCCCGCGCTCCCACGCCTCGGCCTCGACGCACTCGACGTCCAGCGTGAGGTCTGGGTGATTGGTTAACTCTCGCGCGACGCGCTTGCCCTCGTAGCCCGTCAGCACGATCGCTCTGTCGATGCCGGCGGCCTCGAGGCGCCCGAGAATATTGAGGATTAACGGCCTTCCACCCACGTCCACGAGCGGCTTAGGGGTATTCGGGCGGTCCAGGCGTGCGCCTCGGCCGGCGGCGGGAATCACGGCGAGTCGGTAGTCAGTCATGGTAGGCAGCGGTCCAGAAGGGGACAAACAACGGCGTTGGATAACTACTCACCGAGCGTCCAATCGTCAATGGTTACACTCGCCGCGCCCGTGTTTCCTGGTGCGCGAGCTTTCTAGCTCGCCTGGCGGCTTTAAGCCGCCACTTGCGTGACGAATCCGCGCAGGAGACACCGGCCCCTGAACGCCGCTCAATCTCCGACCAACTCGGCAATCCGATACGTACCCCGCGTCGGCAACCGCATAAACCCCGACCACGCAGCTGCCGCGAGCGTCCCGTCCTCGAGCCACTCGGTCAGCCAGTCCCAGGTCACATCGAGCTCGCGCTGGACCAACCCGGCGCCAGCCTCGACCGCCCACCGCCGGTTGTATTTCTCGTGCACGCCGACCGCCGGCGAGAAGAGCATCGCCATCCCGAGGCCGCCGTAAAAGGTCATCTCGCTAGGCTTGGTCCACAGAATATCGGTCGTGCGGAGTCGCTGATTGAAGCGCCGATAGTACGGCTCAAACGTGGGCTCGTGCAAAATTTCGACCGGCCCGCCAAGCGCTTCTAAGAGGCCCACCCCTCTTAGAAGCGCTTTGAAGCGGGCTTTGACCTCGTCGCGCACGCCCGCCACCAGCGTCAGCTCCAGCTCACCATCCAGGATGGCGTCTCGTATGCCCGGCAAAAACTCCGCCGCCAGCTCGACCTGCGCGCCGGCGCCGCCGATGGCGAATAACAGTCGCGGCGTCTCCTCCGCCTGCTCTTCTGGGAGCTCGCCCAATTCTCGCTCGAGGATGTCGCCGTACTGCTCCCGAAAGACCCCGTTGCGGTCCAGTCGCACGAGCCTCGCGGCCAGATCTTTGCGCGCAACGGGCAGATCCGGACCGCCGAGCAGCTCGGGCGGCAGTGGGAAGCCGGTAAAGTGGATATTCTCGGGGCGCACGCCATACGCCTCCATGCGTCGGGAGGCCCGGCGCGAGGGCGTCAGGTACTGGATATTGCTCTTCGATCCGTCCAGCGGCGCCCACACGCGATTGATATCGGAGTCGGTCACTACGCAGAACACGTCCTCGCACCCGGCGCGGTCGGCGATGATCGCCGGCGAATAGAAGGTCGTCAGGAGCGTCGATCCGCCCTCCCGCAGCCGCTCGACCATGCCCTGTCCCAGGCCGAACTCGGCGGCGCGGTCCAGGACCTGCACTCCGCCGTTGGGTGCCGAGAGATCGCGCCTGGGGTGCAGCGGCTCGATCGCCGTGATCTCGTCGACCACGTACTCCATCGGTGCACCGAGCATCGGGATCGTCGAGATCCGCGTGAGCCCCTCGTAGTACTTACGCGTATAGCCCCACAGAGTCTGGTCTTCGGTATCGGCCAGAGGCGGTTCATCGACGTACAAAAGCTCGGTGTCGAGCGCGTCGGCGAGCGGGTGAGCGGCGCGCAGGTGCCCGTAGCCCATGTCGATGGAAACAAGGCTGATGTCATCGCTCATCGAGTTCCCTGAATTGTAAAGTCGGTTTAGCTCTCTTCGACCGCGGTCACGCTGGCGACCTCTCGCAGCGTAGGTTCGGCCGGGAGCAGCTTGGACCCCTCGCCGAGGACGAAGCGGTTTCCGCGCCAGTTGACCGTCTTTCGGACCGAGCCGACCAGCCACAGAAAGAAGACGAGCAGGTCTTTAAAAGGCGTCGCCAGGTAGCCGCGCCATCCAATACCCTTGTCGCGGACGCGCCGGTTGAGCAGGTCGTCGGAGAACGCCTTGAGGAGCATGCCGCCGATGGCCACCGCAAAGAGCGACGGCGTCTCCAGCATGGCAGGAGCGCCGACAAACATCGCGGCGACGATCCAGACCACCGGGTTGATGAGCTGCTCGGCGAAGAAGGCGCCGGGCGCCAGCTCGCGGCGAATCTGCGACCAGCGGATATGGCGGTTGCAGAAGTAGTCCATGCCCCAGTCGGAGTTGACGGTCCGCACGACGTGCGAGCTGAGCCGGCACTCGTAGCCAGCTTCGTCGAACTTCAGCCCGATCAGGTAATCCTCGGCGAGCACGTCGCAGACCGCCCCCCATCCGCCCATGGTGTCGAGATCTTCGCGATTGAAGAGCATCGACTTGCCGACGACGACCGGGAATCCGAGCACGTCGGAGCCGCAGAGCGTCGAGGCGATGAACGAGTTGAGGTGCAGGTTTTCAAACAGCGCCGCCATCGTATTCTCGCCGTCTCCAGCGAAGACGTTGGAGACCATTCGGACGTCCTCATCCTCCAACTCGGCGGCTGTTTGGCGAAGGTAGGACGGGTCGGGGCGCACGTTCGAGTCGGAGATCAAAAAATGAGCGTGGCGAGCATAGCGGGTCATGTAGGCCAGGTTGTTGACCTTCGGGTTCATTCCGATCGGATCGTCACATACGAATACGCGTACTGGAATGTCCCGATACTCGCGGCGCAGCCGGTGGGCGACGTCGAGCGCCGGATCGTCGGCGTCAGCCGCACCCAACAGAATCTCGAAGTCCCCGTCGTAGTCCTGCTCGGCCATGGCTTTGAGGTTCTCCCAGAGGCCATCGTCGACGCCCTTGAGGGGCTTGAGGATCGAAATCGACGGGAGGCTCTCCGACGGTTCTTCGGGCCTGCGAATCTTGAAGTGCAAGAACAGGTGAACGAACAGCGTCAGAGAGAGCGACGCTGCTGCAATAATCCCCAGGGTTGGAAACAACCATTCCATCATAAAAACCTTCTCGCCGACCCGTGTAACCAGCCAACATAGAGCGAGAGACCCACGGCGCATCAAGTATCATCAGGTGCCGCACACCCACGTGTTCGCGCAGAGCCTATACACCGGATGTATCAAGAATCGAAGCCGTATGTAATTTTTTCCCTCGGCTGCGCCTCTGTTCGTTACAGTCTGCGATGGTTAGTTACGGCCTGGCGGCCGTGTGTTTACGCTTGTGGTGCTCACGGTACTTGGGGCCTCGAGACAAGCCCCGATGGTAAGCAATGAGCAGGAGTGATGATGAGTCGTACTATTTTCGTGACGGGCGCAACCGGGAACGTAGGCGAGCCCCTCGTCGAGCATTTAGCGCGCGAGGACGTGGATGTCGTCGCCGGCGTGCGCAGCCGCGAGGACGTCGGGGCGCTTCCTGCCGGCGTTGGAGGCCGCATATTCGACTACGAAAATCCGTCGACGTGGCCTGGCGCCTTCGACGGCGTGGATGGTTTGTTCGTGGTGCGACCACCACCGATTTCAAACGTTCGAGACACCATCAACCCGTCCATTCAGCGGGCCCTGGCGGCCGGAGTCACGCACGTCGTGACGCTTTCGCTATTGGGCGCGGAGAAGAATCCGGTGGTCCCGCACCGCAAGATCGAGACGTATGTCGAGGGCACCGGCGTCGACTATACCCACCTTCGACCGAGCTTCTTCATGCAGAACCTCAGCACCACGCATCGCGCCGAGATTCGAGACGAGTCGCGTATCGTGGTGCCGGCGGGGGACGGCGCGACGAGCTTCATCGACTGTCGCGACATCGCGGATGTCGCCGCGCTCGCGCTGCTCAACCCCGAGGAACACGCAAACCTCGCCCACGACCTCACCGGGGCGCGAGCGCTGAGCTATCACGACGTCGCGGAGGTGTTCAGCGAGGTGTTGGGCCGAGAGATTCGCTACGACGAGCCATCGGTCTTCGAGTTCTATCGCTATCGGCGATCCAAGGGCGATCCGCTCGGCTTTTTGGCCGTCACTGTGGCGTTATACACGGTGGCGCGGCTGGGGCTGGCCGACACCGTGACGGACGATTTTGAGCGGCTGACGGGCCAGGCGCCGCGCTCGCTCGAGCAATTTGTGCGTGACTATCGGGACTGTTGGGTGGGCTGAGTTTCTTGGCGCGCAGGCTGCCAGCCTGCATCTCTCAGCCTCCAAACTCGAGCGCCTGCACCTGCACCTCGCCGGTATCCACGTCCAACTCCACCATCCGCGCGCGCCTCTCCCGGCCGGCCTTCCCGCGCGTGGACGTGCCGCTATTTAGAACGAGCACGCCCTCCCGCGGCTCATACGGCTCCCAGAAGTTGTGCTTGTGGCCGTGGAATACCAGCCGAACGTGGCGCTTCTGCGCCCAGTCTAGGAGCCCGCGCGCATCCTCGAGCGGGCCCATCAATCCTTCGGGCGCAGTAGGAACGTCCTCGTACCCCACAACCGTCGGGGCGTTTTCTCGAAGATGATGATGCACCACGAGCACCCGCGGCGCGGCCGGCTCTACCGCGACCATCTCGTCGAGCGCGGCGAGTTGTTCGATGCCCACGCGGCCCTTAGAGTAGGCCCCGTTTTCGAGGTGATTCGCCACATCTTCCGGGCTGCGGTGCTCGACGGGAATCCCCCGCATCGAATCGACGAGTACGAATTCAACCCCGCCGACCGTGGCGACTCTGGGATAGCCGCCAAAGAGCGACTCGAAGGGTCCATCGACGCCGGGTTCGGGCACGTCGTGATTGCCAGGCACGACGACATACGGGATGCTAGTTGCCTCGAGCATGCCGTGCGCCTCACGCAGCCGCTCGGCATCGCCCGGCGTCTCGATCAGGTCCCCGCTGACCACGATGACGTCCGCCTCGCGTCGCTGGAACTCCGCGAGCCACCAAGACGCCGCCCGCTCGGAGCTGACCTCGTCGCGTGGCGGTTTGCCAAAATGAAAATCGGAGCAGTGTGCAATGCGCATAGACGATGAATCGCTGTTTGGTGTGCGTCAGGGTCAGGCTTGTCATGAAGATTCGATGACCGCGACGAGATCGCCACCGGCGACCTGATCGCCGGCGCCTACCTCCAGCCGAGCGACGGTTCCATCGTGCGGAGCCGAGACGTTCGTCTCCATTTTCATGGCTTCGGTCGTCAGCAGTACCTGGCCCTTTTCGACATCGTCGCCGACGGCCACGAAGACCTCCACGACCTTGCCCTGCATCGGCGAGCCGACCTCGTTGGGGTTGGTCTTATCGGCCTTGGGGCGCGCTTCGGCACCCAACTCCGCCGCGTCGTCGGCGACGACGACCTCGCGGGGCTGGCCGTTGAGCTCGAAGTACACCACGCGCGTGCCATCGTCCTGCAGTTCGCCGATGGCCAACAACTTGATCACGAGCGTCTTGCCTTCCTCGATATCGACCAGCGTCTCCTCGCCGGGCTCCATGCCGTAGAGAAAGGAGACGGTGTCGAGGATGCGATACTCGCCGAACTCCTGGATGGAGCGGACGAGCTCGCTGAAGACCTTGGGGTAGAGCGCGTAGGAAATCTCCTCGCGACGGTTCGGCGCACGGCCGAGCAGCCCCTCGAGGTCCTTTGCGTGCTCCTCCCAGTCGTAGTCGTCCATCTTCGCGCCGGGGCGCTCGGTGGTCGGCTCCTCACCTTTGAGGACGATTTGCTGGAGCTTCTCCGGGAAGCCGCCGTAGGGCTGGCCCAGGTTGCCCTTGAAGAAGTCGATGACGGATTGCGGGAAGTCGATATCCTCGCCGCGGTCGGCCTTCTCGTAGATATCGTCGACGCTCATCTCGTTTCGGACGAGGAACATCGCGAAGTCCGCGACGACCTTACTCGTCGGCGTGACCTTGATGAGGTTGCCCAGCGCCTCGTTAACCTCGTGGTAGGTCGTCTTGATGAGGTTCCACTTGTCACCGAGCCCCAGCTGGACGGCACGTGGGCGCAGGTTCGAGTACTGGCCGCCCGGAATCTCGTGGTAGTAGACGTCCGTGGTGCTGGCTTTGAGGCCCGACTCGAAGGGGTAGTAGACCTCGCGCAGCAGCTCCCAGTGCTCGCTGAGTCGCTGGAGCTTCTCGACCGACAGATCAGGCCGGCGCTCCTCGCCCTGCATCGCCGTGAGCACCGCATTGAGCGACGGCTGGCTGGTCAGCCCGGCCATGCTCGATAGCGCACAATCGATGATATCCACGCCCGCATCCGCGGCCATAAGGTACATCGCGACGCCGTTTCCGGACGTGTCGTGGGTGTGCAGGTGGATCGGAATGTCGACCGCATTCTTGAGCGCTTCGATGAGCGCCCTGGCCGAGTACGGCTTCAGCAGACCCGCCATATCCTTGATATTCAGGATATGCGCGCCCCGCTCCTGCAGGCGCTGGGCGAGGTCGACGTAGTAATCGATGGTGTACTTGTCTTCGTCGGGGTCGAGGACGTCACCGGTGTAGCAAATCGAGGTCTCGGCGATCTTGCCCTGGCGGTTCACCTCCTCAATCGCCAACTCCATATTCGGCACGTAGTTGAGCGCGTCGAAGATGCGAAAGACGTCGATGCCGGCCTGCGCGGACTCCTGGACGAACGCCCGGACCACGTTGTCCGGGTAGCCCGTATAGCCGACGGCGTTCGAGCCACGAAGCAGCATCTGGAAGAGCGCGCCCGGGATCTTCTCGCGCATTCTCGCCAGCCGCTCCCAGGGGTCTTCCTTCAAAAAGCGCATGCACACGTCGAACGTCGCGCCGCCCCACATCTCGTAGCTGAAGATCCCCGGCATCGAGTGGGCTGTTTGCGGCGATATATCGAGCAGATCGCGGGTACGCACGCGGGTCGCCAGCAACGACTGGTGCGCATCGCGGAACGTCGTATCGGTCACCAGCAGCTCGTCCTGATCGACGATCCAGTTGCTCAGGCCTTCGGCGCCCTCGCGGTCGAAGACGTCGTAGGCCGGGGTAACCGGCGGCTCCTCGTATTGCGGCGTCTCCTCCGGCGTCGGCACGATCAGCGGCTCGGGTCGCTTGGAGCGCTGTTCGGTGCCGGGAGGGCCGTTGAGTGTGATGTCGCCGATGGCGCGCAGCGCCTTGGTTCCACGGTCGCGACGCTCCGGATAGGTGAACAACTCCGGCGTCTCGTCGATAAAGCGCGTGTGGGTGCGCCCCTCGAGGAACTCCTCGTGGCGAATCACGTTCTGCAGGAACGGGATGTTGGTCTTGACGCCTCGAATTCGGAACTCCGCGAGGCTCCGGAGCATCCGGTTCGCCGCGTCGCGCAGGTCCTGGCCCCAGGCCGAGACCTTGACCAGCAGCGAGTCGTAGTGAGGGAGGATTTCGGTGTTGCTGCCGCCGATGCCCGCGTCGAGGCGGATGCCGAAGCCGGCCGCCGAGCGGTAGGTGATGATGCGGCCGGTATCCGGCGCGAAGTTGTTCTCGGGGTCTTCCGTGGTAATGCGACACTGGACCGCCATCCCATTGCGGCGAATCTCGTCCTGCGAGCCGATGCCGATGACGTCGTCGGACAGTGCAGAGCCCTCTGCGACGTGGATCATCGCCTTGATCAGGTCGTGGCCGGTCACCATCTCGGTGACGGTGTGCTCGACCTGAATCCGCGTATTGACCTCGATGAAGTAGACTTTCATCTCGCCGTCTTGCTCCTCGACGAGGAACTCGGCGGTGCCGGCGCTGCTGTAGTCGACGACGTTGGCCAACTCGAGGGCGTACTCGTAGATCTCCTGGCGGATGCCCTCGTCGAGGTTCGGGGCGGGGGCGATCTCGACGATCTTCTGGAGTCGGCGCTGGATCGAACAGTCGCGCTCGAAGAAGTGCACGCGATTTCCGTGTGCGTCGCCGAGCAGCTGCACCTCGATGTGGCGGGGCTTGTCGATGTAGCGCTCGATGAACACGTCCGGACTGCCAAACGCCGCCTGCGCCTCGCTACGTGCATTTTTATAGGCCTCGCGCAATTCGTCTTCGTTCTGGACGACGCGCATGCCGCGGCCTCCACCGCCGTGTGCGGCCTTGATGAGTAGCGGGTAGCCGAACTCCGAGGCGAACTCGACGGCTTCGTCGACCGTCTCGACCGCGTCTTCGGTGCCCGGGACGACCGGGACGTCGGCTGCACGCGCGACCTTTCTCGCCGAGACCTTGTCGCCGAGCTTTCGCATGACCTCGGGCGGCGGCCCGACCCAGATAATGCCGTTGTCGATACACTTTTGCGCGAACTCGGCGTTCTCGCTCAAGAATCCGTACCCGGGATGGATCGCGTCGACGCCCTTTTCCTTGGCGAGTTCGATGATCGCATCGCCGTCGAGATACGCCTGGACCGGGTCGCCTTTCTCGCCGACGAGGTAGGCGCGATCCGCCTTGTAGCGGTGGATCGAGAGCCGATCCTCCCAGCTGTAGATGGCGGTCGTCTCGATCCCGAGCTCCGTACACGCTCGAAAGATGCGTATCGCGATCTCACCGCGGTTGGCGCAGAGGATGCTGTTGATGCGCTGCGTGCCGTTTTCGTCGGTCATGGAACTCCCGTCGGACAACGTTTTAGAGGTCGCCGAAGGGATATTTCAGCCCGTGGAGAAAATCAAGGTGGCGGGTTAGGGGGAGAGGGAGATGTGGGGGATGTGGGAGAGTGGGTAGGGCGCCAAGCTTCGGGCCGGTGTGTGTTCGTCGCTCAGTGCGGGAGGTCAGAGCTGGGATGGGAGTATCCGATCAAAAAAGACTGCGACTGGGGAAGTCGGACCGAGTCAGGGCGAGGTGATTTTTGCGAGATCGAAGTCGGCG
>JBNJFZ010000156.1:0-13160 GCA_051747295.1 Myxococcota bacterium | reverse complement strand
GCGACCGCGAAGAGCACGCGACGCACATCGCGGAACGCCAGGAAAGCCACGATGAGCAGTCCAAAGATCGCAATGCCGACCAACCAGACCGTGTCTTCCTCGACGTGCTCGAGGATGTCGGCGAGCAACGCTTCCTGGCTGATGGGATCGACGGTGCCCTCACCGTTGGCTCCCGGGAGATTGCTGGTCACGGAGACGTACTGGAGGGCGTCGTTGGCGTCGTGGATGTAGTGGTCTGGTAGAATCAGCACCACTGTTTTGGATGGGTCATCGGAGCGCTGAAACTTCTGTTGGACCGACATCGGCAGGTCTTCGACGGTGATCTCGCCGCCTTTGACGACGGTCTGGAGCTCCTCGTAGAACGATTGCAGTTCCTCGTTCTTCTTACGTCGTTCGGAGGAGACCTTCTTGAAGTCCTCGTGGATCTCCTTCCATATCTCGAGCTTTTCTTGCTGAGCATCGGGCACGAAGCCATAGACCGAGAAGACGTCCGCGATGATGTCCGCGCGCGGGTCTTCCTCCATGCGGCGACGAATCTCGCTCTCGACGGCGAGGGCGTGCGCTTTGTCGTCGACCAGCACGACGGCGGGGGGCTGCGCCATGTCGACGATCTCGTCGACCTTGTCTTCGACCTGAAACGAGGGCAACTCCGCGGGCATCAACTTGCGAAAGTCGAACTCGAAGCCGACCTGCGGGATGCCGAACATCGCGAGCAGTCCCAATACCGCCAGTGAGCCGGTCCCCACTCTCAGCCATTTTTGCTTCTTGTCGGGCGTGACCTGAAGGTGCTGGTCTTCAGCCGGCATGCGCGGGTCGGGCTCGAGGCGCGTATCCGCGATGAGCAGCAACAAGCACGGCAGGACCAGCGCGTACGAAAGCAGGATGAGTGCCAACCCGCCCATCGAGAGGATGCCGAACTCGAAGAAGGCCTGAAACGACGAATAGGCCAGGCTCCCGAGCGCGACCAGCGTAGTCAAGCCGGCGTACAGGCTGGGGCGCCCCGCGGTCTCCAGAGCGGTGATCAGAGCTTCTTTGGGTGTGTGGCCACTCCGGGCCTCCTGAAAGCTCGAGACGATGTGGATACCGTAATCGATCCCCAGGCCCATGAGCACCGCGCCCATGAATCCCGTCAAGATATTGAGGCTGCCGAAGACCATCTCGGCCCAGGCAAACGACCACACCGTGCTCGCGACCAGCGGGATGGCGATAACAATCGGGTAGAGGATGCTTCGGAAATAGATGAACAGGAAGAGGATGATGCCTAAAAGCGCGATAGACGTGCCGCGCGTCAGGTCCTTCGTGATGGCTTCCTGTTGCTCGAAGAACTTCATGTAGCGACCGCTGAAGGCGATGCTCAGCTCGTCATCTGACGATGCGAACTGGTCTTCGGAGAACTCCTCGATGTCCCGCACGAGCTGCTGAGTTTTCTTGAATCGCGTATTCGGGAACGCCGGATCGACATAGATCACGTACCGGGTTCCGTCCTCGTTTCGCAGGTACTGTTGGTTGCTGAATTGGTCGCCGTATTTCTCTTCGATATCCGAGAGATCGACCTCCGGCGGATCGTCGTCTCCCAGCGAGACGAACATCGGGTTGGCCCGTTTTTTCTCCCACGTGATGCGCTTGTCGACGCGCTTGGCGACTTCCCTGGCGTCCTCGAGCTCGAGGTACATCAGGCGCCGCTGTTTGAAGAAGTCGGTCGGGCGTGTGGCCTCGACGTCCTGGACTAACTCGTGGTCGACCAGGTGGTCGGTCAGGTCTTCGACGAACTTCTGGTTGGTCTCGCGCGTCGGTCCCTCGACGACGACCGCGAGGCGGCCGATCTGGCGACCATAGGCCTGCTCGAGGCGCTCGAGGCCCTGGACCGACTTCGCCGATTCCGGCAGCAGTCGCTCCAACTCACTGTCGAGCGTCAGGTTCTTTGCGAGGAAGGCCGCTCCAACCGTCAGCAGCAATGCCATCAATAAGATGAATGGCGTGCCGCGGTCGTAGAAATTTGCCCAGGCTTTTTCTTTTTCGGTCATCGGTGTGCCCGAGAAACCGGACGATGAGTACAACAATTACTTCACGGGCTAAATCGCCTGTGCATCGACATCGCGCAATCTTTGACGTCGGATGGAACGTCGGACAGCGTATAGTGCAACAAAAGACGATTGTCGACCTGAAACAACGGTTTATCGATTGTCCTCAGCCCAGTGGCACCGCTTGTATTTCTGACCGCTGCCGCACCAACACGGCTCGTTTCGGCCGAGATCGCGCTCGCGCACGTAGGTGTCTTCACCGATGGACGGGTCGTCGCCGCTCTTGGCGCGCTCGATGATGTCTTCGACGCGCTGCTTCTTCTTACGGATGGTCTTGACGGTCTTCTTGGCGTCGCCGGTGAGCTTGCCGCCCAGGTCCTCGTACGCGTCGCCGAGGGCCACGATGGTCTTGGCCTGGTCGGGGTCATCGGAGGCGGCGACGACATAGCGCTGGAGCACCACGTCAATGGCATCGCGTCCGGCTGGATCGCCGTATTCTGCGAGCAGCGGCGCGCCGTGCTCCGGGTCTTTGATGAAGAACTTCAGGAGCACCTGAAAGACGGATTTGTTCTGGACCTCCAGCCGAGCAAAGACGTGGGCGAGGTCGATGAGGAAGACGTCGTTCCACGACTTGAGCTCGGCGCGGCCCGGCTTGATCGCAGCTTCACCGAAGGAGACGATGGCGTCTTCGACAGCATCGTCGAGGACAGCATCCGGATCGACGATTCGCAGGACCCGGAAGAGCGCCGGCAGTGCCTGTTCGTCGCCGATCTCTCCCAGGATCTCGGCAGCGTGGATCGGCGCCCAGCCTTGTCCGGGGGCCTCCTCGTCCCAGAGGCCCCGGTCCTCGAGGACGTCGACGAGATCGTCGATGACGTCGGAGCCTGCGTCTACGATGGCGGCACGCGCGTCCTGCGGTAGCGCCTCATCGGACTCGAAGAGCAGGGCGACAGGTTCATCGAAGCGTTCGGAGAGTTTTGGCATGACGGTACTCGTGTCGCGAGGGGAAGATACGTGCCCTGCATAGTCGGTGCAGGCCGGCTGGTCTAGCGGTCCGGCCTACAGTTGCTCGATATCGACCGCGACGCGGTCGTCGAGCTCGATCCAACCGCTCGTCGTTTGGGTGGTTATCTGGACCCACCAGATCTTCTCGTCGGGCTGCATCTTTTCGGCTGCATTTCGCCCGCGGAAATCCCCGAGGAAGGCGTCTGGAGTCGGGCACACGGCCTCGACCAGCTTGTCGCCAACGCCCATGATGCACTGCTCACCGCCCTGGTAGTGGTAGACGGCGACGGGCGTGCCGGCGCCGACCTGCGCGTCGACTGGCTGCCGGTGCAGCTCACGACTGTCCGGTGCCCATCGGAATCCCTCGATCGTCACGGCCTGCTTGGTCTCGAAGATCTTGGGTTTGAAGACGTTGATACGTGTATTGCGCCAGGGAATCTCCTGGCCTTGCTGGACTGCATACTCGCCGACGATAGCTGCGTTGCGCGACGGCGCTTCATGCACGGAGAGCACGGCCGACGATCCCGCCCACTCGAGGCTGAAGGTGTTGGCCTCGTCGTTATAGGGCCATCCATCGACGGCGAAAATCGGCGATGGGTGGTCTGTGTTCGGCTCGCGGCGGTCGCGGTCCCCCGGTAGCTCGACGCGCCGCGGGCCCCCTTCGCGTATCTGAGTTTGCTCTTCGTCTTCGGGCGGCTCGCCGATCATGCCCTCCTCGGGCGTCTTGCATGACAGGGCGAGAAGGGCCATCGAGACAAGGACGGCGAGGATGCGTACGTGGAGCATGGGCGTCTTTTCGCGAGAGGAATACGTTCTCGAGCAGTTTACGAGTAGTCCGACGGCCGCGGCAAGCCAGGTGGCGCTCCTCGGCTTGTCGTGCGATGTGTCGGGCGATCTCCTCCAGATGCGGGGAGTGACATGAGCCCGGTTACTCACGTACTCTTGGCCCGAGACGCATTCGAAAGCGACATCGGCCTCGACTTCCCGACAGAAAGATGGCCCGTCTGAATATTCGCCTCGGGGCGCCCGTCGTACGATCGAATGCAAAGATGACCGACCCACAGGACACAAGAATGTTCGGTTTGAAAAAGACAGCACTTCTCTTCGTACTCGCCGGCGCGACGTTCGCGACGGGTTGCTACGGAACCTACTACGGCACCACGCAGAGCCACGATCATCGAAGCGGCCCTGGCGCGGACTATTGCCCGGCGCGGCTGCCAGCAGCTCAGAATGAAATTCAGACGATGTATACCCGCATCGATGGACGCCGCAGCGCCTATATGCAGGAGACGGTGACGTCTCGCGATGGCGCCTACTACAATGTGTCCGTGGCGACCGACAGCCGCGGGGATATCCAGCGGCACAGCGTTCAGACTGGCCTGACTGATATCATCATCGACTGCCGTGACAACGGTCGGAACGCCAACTGTTTCGTCGACATCTACCTCGACGGCGATGAGTTGACATCGATGTCGCCGACGACCGACGGCCGTGTGCCTTTTCGTTGCGTGCCTTCAGGTGAGAGACGACTGGTCATCGAGCATGTTGGAGACGTCGTATACGATGCGGACGTCGTCTTCGACAGCGATACCGAATACGAGATCGATATCATCGAGGCATCCCCTGGAGATTTTCGGGTGAACGTGCATACCCGCGATCGCCTGGCCGACCGGATGCCGCCGGTTCCGGGGGAGCGTGACCGAGGACGCGCCGACCTCGGAGACCACGAGCATGACGATCACTACGATGGGAATCGTGATCGGGATTACGATCGCGATCGAGACAGATATCGGGATTACGACCGAGACGACCGTGCGGACCGTCGGGCCGACCGTCGCAACGACCGGGCGGACCGCGGGCGAGACAATCGGAATGACCGAGCCGACCGCGGGCGAGACAATCGAAATGACCGTGCGGATCGTCGCGGTGATAACCGAAACGACCGGGCCAACCCCGGGCGAGACAATCGAAACGATCGTGCGGATCGTCGGGGTGACAATCGAAATGACCGTACGGATCGTCGCGGCGATAATCGAAACGACCGTGCGGACCGCGGGCGAGACAATCGGGACGATCGGGCTGACCGCGGGGGAGACAATCGAGATGACCGTGCGGATCGTCGCGGCGATAACCGAAATGACCGTGCAGACCGCGGGGGAGACAATCGAAATGACCGTGCGGATCGTCGCGGCGATAACCGAAACGATCGTGCGGACCGTCGTGGCGATAACCGAAACGACCGTGCGGACCGTCGCGGGGACAACGACGCTCGCGATGACGCTCGGGCAAACGCCGGGCGAAATATCCGGAAGCGAAACCGCGATGCAAAGACCGAGGACACCGAAGACAAGCGAAGCGCCGGGCGAAATATCCGGAAGCGAAACCGCGATGCAAAGACCGAGGACACCGAAGACAAGCGAAGCGCCGGGCGAAATATCCGGAAGCGAAACCGCGATGCAAAGACCGAGGACACCGAGGACAAGCGAAGCGCCGGGCGAAATATCCGGAAGCGAAACCGCGATGCAAAGACTGAGGACACCGAGGACAAGCGAAGCGCCGGACGCAATATCCGGAAGCGCAACGTCGATGCTCGCTCCGTGGATAGCTCCAGCCCGACGGCAGACGACAAGAACACCGTGAGGTCGCGTCGACCGACGTCCGTGGGCAACTCCGGCTCGGATAAAAACCGTCGTGCGAAGCGGATGCCCCGGGGCGCGAGCAGCACAAATACTGCCTCGCCGATGTCCAGCTCGGAGTTCGACGAGCTGCTCGAGCGCGTCCGTCGCGAGAGCAGGCAGCGTCTACAACACGGGCTGATGCGCGACGCGATTCGACGCAATTACTTCACCTCCAAGCAGGCATCGAGGCTGGTCCGCGAGCTGACGAAGACGTCGTTGAAGACCAACGCAGCGGAGTCTTTCTACCCGAAAGTTGTGGATAAGCAGAACTACGGGCTCGTCCTCGGCCAATTCGGCCGCAGTGACCGGCAGAAGGTCGAGAATGCGATTGGTTGGGAGGGCTGACGCCCCACGAAAGCTACCTTCGATGACGCGCCACGGGTTGACCTGCCCGTGGCGCGTTCTTTTCTTGTAGACGCGTCGATCACCTGCCTCGCTTGACGGTCGAATCACGATCGGGCGAGTATCCGCGTGTTCGCAGCAAAATCAATTCTGGGATTCATTCGCTGGAGTAGCCCGTGAACATCGTGTTGAAGAGATGTGTTTTTTTACTGAGTGTAGGTTTCCTCGCGCTGTCGGTTGGATGCGCCGGCGGCCAGAAGAAGGCTGACGAGAAGCCTACTGGGCCGACCGTTCCGTCGTATTTCGAGGAGATTCCGTCGAGCACCCTGTTCTTCGCCGGTGGCACCGAACCGGTGCCCGAGGAGTTCACACGCTCCACGCTCGAGTATCTCGACGGCGCGGTGAAGGCATCTGACCAGCCCGGCCAACGCGCTGAATTTCTCAAGGCCGAGATGGGCGGCAGCTTCGATATTGACGGGCTCGCCGAGATTGGCCTCGGCCCGACGCCACGATTTGCAATCTACTCCTACGGTTTCACGCCGGTGATGCGCTTCAGCCTCGCCGATGCGACGAAATTTCAGGCATTTGTCGAGACCTATGCGCAACAGTACGGCCTCGACTTCGAGGAGCGCGCGCACGACGGGAATAAGTACTTCTTGGTCGACGAAGGACCGAACTCTGTCATCTACCGCTTTTCTCAGACCGAATTCGTCGCGGCGGTCGTCTCCGACAAGGACCACGAGGCGTTCTTGCCGTACTTCTTCGGCACGAAGAAGCCCGCGCAGAGTCTGGCGGCCAAGAATGAGTTCGGTGAGATGGTCGACCGCTACGGATTCGAACGGTCTATCGGTGGCTTTGTCGACTTCTTGAAGTTTGCGGGCGTCGCAGCCGGCAATATTCAGATCGAGGGCGACGCGGGTCAGTTCGTCGAGAATGGACCGATGAATATCGACCCGCCCAATGAGACTTGTGGGGCCGAGTTCGCGCGAATCGCAGCGTGGACGCCGCGCTTTGTCATGGGCTTCCGAAAGTACTCGGGCGACGAGGTCGACGTGGCGGTGGGCGCCGTGCTCGACCCCGACCTGGCCCAGGAACTCAAGAAGGCGCGCGGCGAGATGCCGGGCTACGGCTCGACGTTGATGGCCGAGTCGCTGGTGGTCGCGGGTCTCGGCATCGATATCGGTGGTGCGATCAGCGCGGGAAGTGTGTGGGCACAGAACGTCCAGCAGCAACCGTTCCAGTGCCCGGACTTTCGCGAGATCAACACGTACGCGCAGCAAATCGTGGCGATGGGCGGCCAGGCGCCACCGGCTATCAGCGGAGTTCAGGGCTACAGCGCGCTGCTCCACAGCCTGAGCATCAAGTACAACGAGACCGACGGGACCTACTACGAGCCATCGCTGGCGACTGCGCTGCGCTCGATGGACCCGCAGACGCTGATGATGTTCGCCTCGCAAATGGCGCCGATGCTCCAGAGCCTCCAGCTCAAGGCGGATGGCGAGCCCGTCGTCGTCGAGCAGCTCGACAACGCCTATCCCGGTCTCGTCGAGTCGACCGCGCTGATGACCGAGCAATTCATCGGGCTGGCTTTCGGGCCGGATATGTCCGATGAGCTCGTCGAGATGCTCGACGGGCAAAGAGACGATCAGCCGCCGTTCTTCATGATGCGG
Source organism: Myxococcota bacterium (assembly GCA_051747295.1). Classification (GTDB taxonomy): domain Bacteria; phylum Myxococcota_A; class Bradymonadia; order Bradymonadales; family Bradymonadaceae; genus JBNJFZ01. The sequence goes on along the minus strand of JBNJFZ010000156.1, from coordinate 5,444 downwards.
GCGCGCACCGGCGAGACCGTATCCTCGATGGTGGCCGACCTCCGCGCGATTATCGACCAGGCCGAGCAGCAGAAGGCCAAGCGAAACCTCACCGATGAGGATATCACCCTGGCCCGGAAGTACGTCGACCGTGTCGAAGGCATGTTCCCTGACGAAGAGCAGACCTTCGAGGTGTCGATGACGCTCGAGCAAGACGCCGTGTTTCTCAACTACGCCGATGAAGGGCCGGACCTCGACGAGGGCTGGATGTCTGCGTTCGATGCCCAGAGCCGCGAGGAGTCCGAGGCGCTCATGAAGGTCATGGGCTTTGGGACACGTGCTGGATACCCGGATGCGAGACCCGGACCGGCGAAAATCGAGGAAGTGCCGAAGGGACGGGAGACTGAAGATGCGCCGAAGGGTCCGGAGGCTGAAGAGGCGGAGCCCTCGGAGCAAGCGCCCGAATAGTCATGGGCTGCACAACTTGATGATTCCGAGAGCCCGCCGAGGATGCCGATGAGGTGATCCCCGGCGGGCTCTCTGTGTCAGTAGTCGAGACCATCCTGGATGCAGACTTGCAACAACAACTCCTCGACGATCTGGCGGGCCTTGCCCGTCCCGGAAGCGAGTGTCCGGTGCAGGCTCGCGTCCTCAGGATTCTTCGACTCACAGCCGCGGCTGTATTGCTCGAAGGCGAGCAGGCCGCTGACCAATCCCGCGAGGTGATTGGGGCACTCGCACTCCACATCCGAGGAGAGTTCGCGGAGTCGAGCGAGCTGGTCGTCCCGGAAGCGGCGCTTCGGCGCGCGAAGTGCTTCGTCGGGCGAGGGTAGCAACTCGAGGTTCGGACGGATGGGGTGACCCTTGCCCCTCGTGATGTGGGCGAGGTCCCGGATTTCCTGGTGCAGCACCGGGAGGCGCGCAGGCGCCTGCATCATACGCGCTCCGGTTGCCAGGATCGTCTTCATCGTACTCGCCGTCGCGAAGTCGAAGAGCACGATGACTCCTCCAGGGTCGAGCGTCTGTATGCACTGTCCGATCGACTTTGCCGGGTTTTCTCCCAACAGATCGAGCTCGACGAGGACGATATCGACATCCGCGTACTGCCCGCGCTCCCTTAGCGCCTGCAAGCTGTGTGTGATGGAGACGATTTCCACGTCGCGAGGCAACTCGGCCGTCGCGAGTTGCTCGGGCAGGGCATGGGCGATAACCGCGATGCCAATAGGCTGTGTCGACGGTTTCAGTGGCGATCCGCCGGGAGTCGGAGGCGTCGATGTATCCTCGGGGGCCTTTGTTTCCTCCTCGATCATGTCTCGGAGCGCCCGGTTGTCCATTTCGGTGAGCTCACTGATGCGCTTTCCGAGGTCGGACGACTCTCGAAGGAGTTGGAGTCGCGTGACATCTTCGAGTGTGTATAGCCGCTCGCCGCCTTCGGACCGGCTCGGTTGAACCGCTTCGTAGCGCCTCTCCCAGGTGCGCAGCGTGGCTGTCGGAATGCCCGTCATCTTGGCGACGGCGCCGATCCGGAATCGGCGTTCGGTAGGAGCATCGGTCTCACCTGTCGTGTCTGAGCGGGACATGCCTCGATACCTCGGTGGTTGGTGATGGGACCGTGCTCCGGGCGTGCACGGTCTGTGCATTTCAGGTTGTTTCATGTCGCTTTCATACAAGAAGTCGTGCCAAGGAGGGGATGCAACTTTGGCGAAATCAGGTACACTGCAGGCGAAAAACCTGCAGCGAAACCCGCAGTTTGCCCCGACTCTCAGCCCTCATCCATTCGAGACGATCATGGACGACCTCGTGACCATTCAAGTCCTGGCGAGTGGTTCGTCAGGCAATGCGCTCTTTATCCGTGTCGGCGAGACGCGAGTGCTGGTGGATGCAGGCATCTCGCTTCGCGGGTTGGAGAGTGGCCTCGCAGGGATCGGCGAGGATGTAGACCGGCTGGACGCGCTGCTGCTCACCCACGAGCACAGCGACCATGTCCGGGGTCTGGAGCGTATGCTGCGGGCGTACCCATCCACGACCGTCCTCGCCACGCGCGGCACCCGCGAGGCACTGGACTTCGACTTGCCGGATGTGGCCTCCTGGACGCCGATTGAGGCCGGGCGAATCTGGGGCGTTGGCGACGTCCAATTCGACATCTTCGAGACGGTCCACGACGCCGCAGAGCCCATCGGCTTTCGCCTGACCTCGCCGGCTTTCTCGTTGGGATTTGCGACCGATCTCGGATTCTGGACTGACGAGGTCGCCGATGCGCTGATGGGATGTCGGGTGCTATTGGTGGAGTCGAATTACGACGCGCAAATGCTCCAGAACGGTCCGTATCCCCGCTTTCTAAAGCGCCGAATCTCGAGCTCCAAGGGGCACCTCTCGAATGATCAGGCCGGGGCGCTGCTGAGGCGCGTCGCACACGATGAGCTGGAGTCGGTGGTGCTGACGCATCTGAGCGAGAAGAATAACGACCCTGACCTGGCTGTGCGGCAGGCTGCTCGGTCGCTGGGCCGCGACCACGTGAAGGTAGTCGCGGCGCGGCGAAAGGAGCCGTCGGACGTGCTGACGTTCGACGGGCGCGAGACGACGGTGCGGCGTGGCGATGAGCCCCGCCAGGGGCTACTTTTTTAGAGGTCTGCGCGCTTCAGAGTTTGCTTACGCATTCTTGCCACTGCTCGCTTACCTGCATGACCTTGCTGGCCTTGAAGCCCGCCGAGTTCATGTCCTGGACGAGCTGCGAGAACTCGTCGCCTGCCTCGCGCATCAGCCGGCCGTTTTCGTTCTGTTCTTTGATCGCCGCAGCCCGACGTTCGTCGCGCTCGTCGGTGTCCTCGATCTCGGCGAGTCGCTCCATCTTGCCCTGATACGCCGCCATGCCGCTGACCGCCCTGTCGCACTTGCTCATGACGGCATTGAGCCGCTGGTCCCACTTCTTGCTGCTGCGAGGCGGGATATAGCGGCCCTTGTCTTTGTCGCCGGACGTCTCGGAGCTATCGCCGCTGGCTGATGAGATGCTCGACGCACTCTGGGTCGAACCGGTCTTCGTGGGCCTCGATGATGAGCCGGTGTTCTTCGGGCGGCGAGTCTCGCTGGTCTCGCTCTTCCGCGCTTTAGCGACCTGCTTTTTCTTGTCGTCGCCACTCTCTTCTTCGGCCGGTTCGAAAGTGAAGGCCTCCCGCGCGGATTCTCGGGCGAGATAGAGCCTGCTCTCGTCCGGGTCCACGCGGACCGACCATCGTCGCCAGGGCGCCTCTCGGTCATCGGCGGGGCGAACCGCGATATTGGCGCCGGTGTCGACCGCGACCCCCGAGAGGACGCGGTAGGTGAAGGCGAGTTTCTCGTCGGCTTGCGTCTCGTCTTCGCCAGGTTTCTCCCCGTCTTTCTCCTCGTGGCCTTCGTCGCTGTCGGTCGTGGGCTCGAGTAGCTCGATGCGCTGTGAGGTCGGCGCGATGGAGAGTGCTTCGGCTTCTCCTCGGAAGTAGTCCCCGGGAGTGGACAGCGAGCTGTAGTAGTTCGGGTATTGCTCGAGCCGGCAAAGGAATCGGTCTTCGTCGGAGTCACCGAATTGGAAGACACGCTTGTCCGAGCGCGGGTGCACCGAGGCACGGGTGCGGCTGTCGCCCTCACGGGATTTGTAGGAGAAATCGACCGTATCGGCGCTTCGTTTCTCGATCTCGAGCGGCGACCAGTGCGGCTCGGATGGGCCGTCGATCAGGATCTCGCCGAGTTCGGGATAGAAATAGATCGTGTGGAAATCCTGCTGGCTTTCGCCGATGGCCGAACACCTGCCGGCGAATTTATTGAGCGCGACGGTCGCCTCGTCGTCGGACGTCGCTGCAGCCGAGCTCGCCTGCTCGCCGGGTGGGGCAGTTGGATTCTGGGTGGCGATGTAGACGACTGCCGCGCCGACGCCGAGGATTGCGATGGTGATGAGCAGTCCGACGGCGACGACCGACAGGTTTATGGCGGAAGTCTGAGACGTATTCCCAGTATCGCGGCGTCCCGGAGCGGTCTCGCCGGGCTGCGTGGGCTGGTTGGTCGCGTCGTCCGGCTGGGTCTCGCGCTCCCCTGTCGGCTGGCTCGGGATGAAAGGCGTGTGGGCGGCATTCGACTCGAGGACGAATCGGTCGAACGCATCGTCGAGTGAGCGGTCCTCGTCGATCTGGACGGGCTCCATGTCGTACTTCGCCCGCAATTCGTCGACGTGGTCGCGTAGCTCTCGGGCGGTCTGCGGGCGCTCGGTCGGATCTTTGGACAAGAGCCGGTCGACGAGCTCGACGATCTCCTCGGGGACCTGGCCTTCCTCGACGAAGTCGCTCAGCAGTGGGGCCTTCTCCTGGACGTGGCGGAGCAGGACCTGGAAGTCGCTGTCGCCCTCGAAGGGCAGTACGCCCGAGAGCATCTCGAACAGGATGACGCCCAGTGCATACAGGTCGGTGCGCGCGTCGATGTCCTTCGCGCGGGCTTGCTCGGGGGCCATGTAGTAAGACGTGCCGCAGATCATGCCGGTCGACGTCAGGTTGGACTTCTCGTTCTTCGGGAAGGCGATGCCGAAGTCCAGCACCTTGACCTGTAGGCTGCCGCCGGCGATCGAGATGAGGTGCAGGTTGTCGGGCTTGAGGTCCCGATGGACGATGCCTGCGCGATGCGCTTCCATCAGGGCATTACAGACCTGGGAGATGATTTGCAGCGCGAAGTCCGGCCGCAGGCGACCCTTTCGCATCAAATCGCCCAGGTTGACGCCGTCGACGAACTCCATGACCAGATACGGAACGTGCATCTCCGGGGCGTGCCCGAAGTCGATGAGGCGCACGATATTTGGGTGGCTGAACCCGGAGATGACGCGGGCCTCACGCAGGAAGCGCTTCTGGACAACCGGATCCGACATCGCCTGCGCGTGAAGCAGCTTGATGGCGACGTCGCGCTCGACCGATAGCTGGACGCCCTTGTAGACCCGGCCCATCCCGCCCTGACCGAGAAGAGACTGCAGCCGAAAGCGATTGTCGAGCACGCGACCGATAAAGCGGTCCGAGTCGTCGCGGCCGGAGGTCGGTCCGGGGCGGTCGTATCCGAGCTTCTCGCGCTCGACCGAGTCCATGCGCTCGGTCGAGCTGGACTCGATCTCGCTGAGGCCTCCGGATGCATCTTCCTTGGACTCCTGCGCAGGCGGTAGGTCGAAGAAAGACTTGCTTTGCTGGTTCTCGTCACTCATCGGTTGGGTTACTCGAGTGGCCCTCTCGGGCGCTGAGTTCTGCGAGGCTTGTGACGGACTCGTCGCGTCGAGCGCGTCGACGGCGCTGATTCATTTTCTCACCCGCGCCTCAGGTTACATGAGGGCCCAGCGTATGGAAATAGCGGGGTCTGCGAGCGCGCGCGGCGAAACTTTTTACGCAACGATTCGGGGGTGCCTGCCGAAAACCATTATAGAGGGGGCTGGCCCCTCTGGTTTTCAAACTTCGACCCGAGGAGCG
>JBNJFZ010000155.1:0-13339 GCA_051747295.1 Myxococcota bacterium | reverse complement strand
CCGCGCTGGATGGTGATGAGCCGCCAGCCCAGGCCGAACCAGAGCAGGACCGTCGCGGCGACGAGCGGCGGCATCACGAAGCCCCCCGCCTCCAGGTAACCGACCAATTGTTCGAGTGCGCTGGCTTCCATCAGACCGCCCCCAACAAATCCGTGGTCTCGGATGCATCGACCGACGCGTCCGCGCCCGCCGTCGATTCTTTGGCCTCGACCTCGACCTCAGAACTCGATGTGTCGGGGCTCCTCGTCGGCGGCCGCTGCAGATTCGCCAGGTTCATCACGCGCAGCGCGCCACGCTCGAGCTGGGTCATGATGCTATTCGACCAGCCCTTGAGCAGGTTGCCGACCAGGAGCAGCGGAATCGCCACGATGAGGCCGAGCTGCGTGGTAACGAGCGCCTCGGAGATACCGCCCGAGAGCAACTTGGGGTCGCCCGTGCCGAACTCGGTGATGATATCGAACGTGGAGATCATGCCGGTGACGGTACCGAGCAGCCCCAGCAGCGGGGCGACCGCCGCGAATACCAAAATCGTCGAGCCGAAACGCTCCAGCGTGGGCATCTCGTGGAGGATCGACTCGTTGACGACGTCCTCGAGCTCCTCGCGCTCTTCACCGAGGTGGGCGAGCGTGGCGCCGAGCACGCGTGACGCCGAGCCGCGCGCCGACTCGCAGGCCTCTCGCGCCTGCTCGACTTTTCCTTTTTCGACGAATGCGCTGACGGTCTCGAGCAACCGCCGGGTGTTGGCGCCGGCGATGCCCAGGACGAACGCCCGCGCGATGACCAGCAGCAGCCCGAGCACGCCCAGGCCAACGATGACCCACGCGATAATCCCGCCGCTGTTGACGATGTCGAGCCAGGTCTTCTCCTCTTGTTCTTCGACAGCTTTGTCGATCGACTCGAATAAGAAGACATCGACCAGTTCGGGCGACTTCCCGGCGGCGAGCCCCTGTGCGGTGTCGGCGGCGTTTTTCTTCCAGAGCTTGAGGCGTCGGTCGCCGGCCGGGGCGAGCGCGCCGGCCGCCTGGTCGCTGACGCCGTAGGCCGCGACGTTGCCGACGCGAACGATCCTCCCCCGGGTCTTCGAGCCATCGGCCAGGAAGAACTCGCCCTCCTCTTTGCGCAGGCTGCTGTGGCGCTCCATCAATCCCGCGCTCTTCGCAAACAGCTCCTCGACGGCGGCCGCATAATCGGCCTCCTGCGCCCTTCTAATCGCCCCACCCCTCTTAGAATCGCCTTCAGAGGCCGATTCATCCTCCGACGCTTCGTCCGGCTGCTCGCCTGCTTCCTCCGCGCCCGGCACCTCGACCTTCACGCCGAACTTGCCGATGCTCGAGTTGGCCTGCTCGATGGTCGTCGCCACGACGTCCCCGCCGCCCGCGCCCTGCTGGGCGTTGCGCTCGGCCTCCATCACGTCGTCCTCGAGCTTGTCGGCCTGCATGCGCAGCGACAGCAGCCGCCCCTGGAGCCGATCCAGCTCCGCCTGCGCCCCGGCCACCTGCTGCTCCTCGCTGCGCTCGAGCTTCTCGAGCCGCTCCTGGAGCGCGCGCTTTTGCGACTCCAGGTACGCGAACTCCTTCTTATACGCACTCCGCAGATCCGAGCCCTGCTGGGCGAGCGCCGTCGTCGCCGGCAAGAAGACCGCCAGCGCGATCAAGACCATCGATATCCGTGTCAGCAACCGCATTACTGACCTCCCTGATTGAGCGCTTCGAGCTGCTTATCCCCGAACGGATTGGGCAGCGTGAAGTAGCCGACCCTGATATTCTTGCCGAATTGTTCGAATAGCTCCCGGATCTTCCTGGTCTCCTTCTCGCCGTCGACCGAGCGCCATTCCCAGCCGCTTTCGGTCTCGACGGCCATCCCAACCCGGCCTTTTTCGGTCTTGTAATAGATGGCGATCATCCCGACGCGCGCCACGTCGGCCAACGTCTCCTCGCCGTCGACCACGACGACCTGCCGGTAGAGGCCGTTCTCACGGGCCAGACGAAGCTCGTCCTCGACGAACGTCCAAAGCCGCGACGTCGCCTTCTGTGGTGAAATCGTGCCGTCCTTCATCTGCGACTCGAGCTCGTCCAGCTCGTCGAGCCGCTCGCTCTTTTTAAACGGCAGCCCTTTGTCGACCTTGCCGCGAATCACGTCGATCGACGCGACGACGGTCGGCTGCAAGTCCTTCTGCAGCGACTTTTGCTGCTCGACGCGCTCCTTGTGCTTGTCCATCTGCTGTCGCAGCCGCTTCAGGCGCATCTCCTCTTTCTGGATCTGCATCTCGACGTCGGCCTTCTGGCTCTGAATCGAGCGAACCCGGCTCTGGATCGAGCTCTTCCTGGTCTCGACGTCGGCCGAGAGCTCCTCGACCTCGGTGCGCAGATCGGCCAGGCGCTGAGCCAGGTCGGAGATGTCGTCCTTCGCCGCAAACGCGGTCCCGGCGACCAGTAACAGGGCAAGAACGACCGATGCGCCGAGCATGCTCGGGCGCCATCTGAGGTCGTGTATGTGTTCGTCTCGCTTTGGTGACATCGTCTTCGTGCCTCTCGTGGTCGAGTCAAAACGCGTCGGTTGACCTCGCTGTCTCCAGCGCTTCCAACCGACGCGTGCGAGGCGAATCGCCTCGCAAACGTCGAGAGGCGCGGCCGGTGACCCGGTCGCGCCTCGCTAGCTGGCTTACATCTCCGGCGGCTCGAGCGCCTCGAAGTTGTCGCCCGTGCCTTCGCAGTAGACGATCGAGTTCTGAATCTCGAGGTCACCGGTGTACATGCCGTCGGCATATGCGTTGGTGAAGGTCTCCTCGGTATCCAGGTCGATGCATGCGTCGTAGAAGTTGGTGATGAGCATGCTGTAGAACGTGCCGGCGGTGCCGCGGCGAAGCAGCATCCCGGTGTCGCCATTCTCCGAGCCGATCAGCGTGATATTCGACAGCGTGGGGTTCGAGCGCGGGGTCTGCGACGGGTTGTCGCTGAGGTTGTCCGCCTCGATCCCGCGATCCGCCTCGTCCGAGTACTGCTGGACGACCGCGTACTGAATCTTGCCCTGCCATCCATCGGTCCAGTCGATGCTGTCGTCGCCGATGCCGGTCAGCACGAGGTGCTTCGCCTCGGCGGCGCCGCCGAAGAACTCGACACCGTCGTCGGAGTTCATGTGGACCTGGACGTAGTCAATGGTCGTGCCGCTTCCGACACCCTGGAACGCGATGCCGTTGAGCTCGTTGTCCTGGGTGATCTTGTCGCCGGCATACTCGACACGCACATACTCGAGCGTGCCGCTGCTGTCGGAGTTGTCGTCGCCGCCGTACGTTCCGGTGTTGCCCTCACCCGTGGCTTCGTCGCCGGTGTTGAGCACGCCGTTGCCGTTGATGATGAGCCCGCCCCACAGGCCGCGCCCGCGGTCGCCCGGCTCGACAGCCGGCGTGAAGACAACCGGCGCGCTGGCAGTGCCGATCGCCTCGATCTTCGAGTTGCGCCGAACGGTGAGGAACGTCGTATTGTCGGACGTCGTATCGGCCCAGACGGTCACGCCTTCGCCGATGCTAAAGATCGTCTCGTCGGTGTCGTTTCCGACAAAGACCTCGCCGCTGATGAGCCAGGTCACGCCGTCGTCGGCCTCGATGCTCAGATCCTCGGTGATCTCACCGGTGATGGTGCACAACTGACCGAATGGGCTCTGCTCGGCGCACTCGACGTTCGGGTGATCGGCAGCGTCGGGAGCCGTGCCGGGGGTCGCAATGTCCGGAAGCGTGAGTCCGCCCTGCGGACCTGCGACCGTCCAACCCTCGGTCCAGTCGGTCTCGCCGATGGCGCCGACAAAGTCGGTGTCATCGAAGAAGTTGTCGCTCGGAGCAGCGCCGTTGCCCAATGCCGGCGAGCCGCTGGCCGGCGCGAAGTCCGGTGCGTCCTCGTTCGTCGGATCTGCGAGTTGCGGATCGACGACCTGATTGGACTCCCAGTTGTTGAACCATTCTTCGGGCGAGAACGGGAATTCGAGCTCGCCGGTGTCGCCACCGCCGTTGTTCCCGCCGTTATTTCCGTTATTTCCTTCCGAATCGCCGCACGCAGCTCCGAAGAGCATCGCGCCGGCGGCCAACACAGCAATTTTCGTCTTCCAGTTCATCGTCTCGTATCTCCCAGTTGGGGTCGCGACTTCATCGACCGAAAAAAGCTTCGCAATTCCCGGTAGATGCGCCTTGGGCGAGCGGCTATTCCGCCCTGCCTGATTCGAGGCGAACAATGGCATCGAGCCGTGAAAGGCCCGTGTCGAGACGGTGAAAACTTACCTACACGCCGGCAAACGATAGACGGCGCTCGAGTGACAACTCTGTGACGATGTAGGTCTCCCCCACAGACAGGTCGTTGAAGCTCGATTTGGTGGTCTTTATGATGCTAATCCACCCGAGGGGCGGATGAATCACAACGCGTTCGTGGTGGGAATTGGCCCGATCAGGACGATCGAACCGATCGGATGGTGGACCGATAACGCGTTCTCTACGGACATGTGCACACGGGAGTCAGCGTCGCGGTCGCAGAAACCGCGCGACCGTATCGAACAGCACCCTCTGACCCCACAGGAATCCGTCGACGGGCACGCGCTCGTCGACGCCGTGGAATAGCTCGGAGAATTTGAGCTCGGTATCCGGCGCGAACTTCAGCGGCGAGAAGCCGTAGCACCGCATGCCCAGCCGGCTGAACTCCTTGGCGTCGGTAAAGCCGGGGATCATATACGACGCGGGCTCGACCTCTGGGGCGTGTGCGGTCACGGTACCGACAATCGTGTCGAGCAGGGCGCTCTCGACCGGCTCGGCCAGCGTCGGCGCGAACTCCTCGAGCACCTCGACGTCGATGCCCGGGTCGTCGATGCACTGCTCGACCTCGCGCTTCAGGTCGGCCCCCGTAAACCCGGGCAGAATGCGCCCGTCCAGCTCGCAACTGGCCTCCGGCGGCACCACGTTGAGCTTGGTCCCCGCGTCGATCATCGTCGGCGACACGGTATTGTGCAGCAGCGCCCCGAAGTTGCGGGCGACGGATTTATCCGGCAGCAACCTATCGATCACGGGCCCCGCGGTCTTTCCGTTGAGCAGGCCCTTCAACCCGACGCGATTAGCAAAGGGCTGCGTGCGGCCGAGCGTGCGGATAAAATCCTCCATGACCGGCGTGAGGTGATACGGCAGCCGGCGCGAGCCGAGCCGCTCGATGGCCCGCGCCAGTCGAACCAGCGCGTTGTCCTCGTGTGGAATCGACCCGTGCGCCGACGGGCCGCGCGCCGTCAGCCTCAGGTGCACCTGGCCCTTTTCGGCCACCATGATCGGCACGTAGGTCTGCCCGCCGATCGTCTGCCAGAACCCGCCGACTTCTCCGAGCATGAACTCGGCGTCGACGCGCTCGGGGTGCTCGTCGACCAGAAACCTCGAGCCGTGCTTGCAGCCGGCCTCCTCGTCGGCGACCGCTGCGACGATCAGATCGCGATTGCGCTCGATACCCTCGCGCGCCATCAGCCTGGCGACCATCACGCTCATCGCCACCATATTCTTCATGTCGACCGCGCCGCGCCCCCAGATATAGCCGTCGGCTTCGACACCATCGAAAGGCGGATGGGTCCACTGGTCGGCGTCGGCCGGCACCACATCGGTATGTCCGGCGAGCAACAGCGGGCCTCCCACCGGCTCGTCGACGGTGGCTGGCAACCTCACCACGAGGTTCGCACGCCCCGGCGCGCTCTCGACGATCCACGGGTCCAGGCTATCTTCGGCCAGGTGCTCGGCCAGGAAATCCGCCGCGGGCCGCTCGGGCTGGCCTGGGTTGGTCGTATCAATGCGCAGCAGCCCCTTGAATAGCTCCCTGGCCTGCTCGCCAACCACATCCCAGTCGAGGTCGGAGCAGGGCAGAGGCGGCGTCGCTGATCTGGAGTGGCTCATATCCGCGGGTAGACTCATGGGTTGAGATGGAACGTCATGCGGGCATCTTGCCCGCATGCTGGACAACCTCTTATAGCATGCGGCCAGGGATGGCCGCATGACGAAAGGACCGGTCGCCCGGACAATGACCCACATCTCCTACATCCCCCACATCTCCCACTCCCCCTAACCCTAATTGAACACCATCACGATGATGTCGTAGATCGCGTGCGTATAGACGGCCACGGCGAACCCGCGAAAGTAGTAGATCGCCGCCAGCAGGATGCCGGCGATGAAGCGATACGTGAAGCTTCCGAGCTCGAACGGATCGGCCAACGACCCGATATAATGCACGCCGCTAAACAGCAGGCTCGAGACTATGAGCGCCGTCAGCGCCGACACCCACGTGGGCCAATCCAGGTGCTCTTTACCCACATAGAATAGCCCGCCCATCAGGATCAGCCGGAAGACGAGCTCCTCGTACAGCCCTGCACCGAGGCTCAGCACAAAGCTATCGATGATCCCGTAGTCTCCGCCGGCCCCCGACGCCAACAACACGTCCAGGCCCATCCCCTGCATCATCAGCACGATAGTCGACCCGAAGACCATCGCATACAGCGTGCTCTCCGCGATCACCCACGGCCAGATCTTGGGGTGAAACTCCCCGGTCTTCTTCAGGTAGAGGACGAACCCACCGAAGAGCAGGAGGATCCCGAGGTTGATCAGGAAATAGGTCCAGAAGTTCCCGCCGGCCGCCATCATGAGCACGTCTGTCATGAAATCGACGCCGTTTCGGACCCCACCAGTAGCCAGCAGGCCGATCTGGTAAAGCACGAACAACGGGAATACCAAGATCGCACTGGTCGTCAGCTCGCGGCTGTCCGACAGGTACGTTTTCAAGTCATCGACCATGGAGAGTCCAGAAAAAAGGTCATCGTCGCTACTATTCTAACACGCCGTGCCCCCGAGAATATTCTCGAGGCCTCGCGTCCGTCGAAACCAGCTCCCGGGAATCGTGGCCCACGGAACCTCGTTTCATCAAGGATGCGATGCATGACTCTTACTTTTTATAGCAGCGAACAACTGCTACAAGTGGCGCTGGCCGGAAATTCTTGACCCCTACGCCGGCTTCGGGGATCATACACGGGTAAAAACGCGCCATGATGCCGAATCTGATCGAAATCATCCTCATTATCGTAATCGTGGTGATCGTCTTCGGTCTGGGTAAACTCTCGGATATCGGTCGCGCCATCGGTGAGATGCGCGCCAAATACCTCGAGGGTCGAGAAAACGGGGACGACCAGACCATCGACATCACGCCCGATAGAGCCGACAACGCAGAAGCCGCGGCTTCGCCGTCCCAATCGAAAGACCGAACCAGCGACTGACCCACCGGACATAAGAATCCTATGGAAGCCCTGCTGACCGACACGACCCTCTTCGCGAAAGCCCTGATCACCTGGACGCCCACGACCTTCTACGTGGCCGCCGCCATCATCCAGACCGTCGTCTTCCTCGTTGGCTTCCGGCTGCTGGGCGTCGATCCCGAGCACAATACCTTCGTGGGCGCCCTGCTGGCTGCGGCGATCGCCAATATCGTCGCCTTTTTTCTTCGCGACGCGGGCCTCTTCGGCATCCTCACCACCGGCGCGGTCCACTTCGGCCTGCTCGTGGCTGTCTCGAGCGGCGAGGTGCTCAAGTCCGTATTCGTATTCGCGGTCTCCCTGGCGGTCTATGGGCTGATGGGCACGTTTGTCTTGCCCCGAACCCCGCTCCACGTCGACGATATTGCCGGCTTGCCGCGTGTCATCATGACCGGCGGGATGGAAGCCGAGCCGATCACCGAAGAAGAAGCCGACAAGATGGCCGCGCCGGCCGGCGAGAAAGACTGACCTAAAAAAGGCGCCCATCCCGGGCGCCTCTTCCATTTGCAGCAGCGATTTGCAGCAGCGACACAGCCAGTCACAACTCCAAGTCGTCGATCAGCGTGTGGATATCGGACTTGATGGACTCGAAGTCTGCCTTGTCGTTGAAGACCGCCAGCAAGAACTCTTTGCCGACACCCACCAGATAGACATTTTCTTTGGGGAGGTTGTTGCCACGGTCGAGCGAGCCGTCGGTAAAGCGATCCGTGGTTCCGACCACGCGCGATGAGCCCACCTGCGCTCGCACATTGCCGTGGCGGTCGAAGATGACCGCTGCCTTGATGAGTGCGTGATCTGCCAGCGCGGACAACATCTGGTTGCGCTTCGCTTCTCTCTCGATCAAAACCCATCCTCCATTCAACGGTGGCTGCGTGAGGTATCTCGAACGCTCTGCCCCAGCGACATATTGCCGCGAGCCTTCAGAGCGTGCGCGGCAAATCCGCGTCCCTCGAGCTCACCCAGATAGTGCTCGGCGATTCTCCCGAGCATAGCCGCATTGTCCGTGCACAGCCGCGGCGGTGCAACGAATAATTCCAGGCCATCCTCCGCGGCCGCTCCGCGGGCCTTCTCGCGAAGCCGCGAGTTGCACGCGACGCCCCCCGACAGCACCACGCGCTCGACGTCATTCTGATCGGCCGCAGCCATCGTCTTCATCACGAGCACGTCGACGACCGCCTCCTGAAACGACGCGCACAGATCGGCGAGCGCCTGCCCTTCCGGAATGCCGTGCTCGTCGAGGTGCTTGAGCACGGCGGTCTTGAGCCCGGAGAACGAAAAATCGAGGTTCTTCCGGGTCCACATCGGTCGCGGAAAGTCGATCGCATCTGGATCTCCGTCGACGGCGAGCCGATCGATCTCGACGCCCCCCGGGTACGGGAGCCCCATCATCTTGGCGACCTTGTCGAACGCCTCGCCCGCCGCGTCGTCTCGCGTGCGCCCGAGCAGCGTGTAGTCGCCCAACCCATGCACCACATACAGATCGGAGTGGCCTCCACTGGCGATAAGCCCCAGGTACGGAAACTCCGGCGAGTCCTCGTCGGGCAAGTCGAGCAGCGCGGCGGTGAGGTGGCCTTCGAGGTGGTTGAGCCCCACACATGGCTTGTTCCTGGAGAATGCCAGCCCCTTCGCGGTCTCCACGCCGACCAACAGGCTTCCCACGAGCCCGGGCCCGGCCGTCACGCCAAAGCCGTCGATGTCGTCGAGCGTGACGTTTGCCTCGTCGAGCGCGCGGTCGACCGTCGGGATGATGTCGCGAATGTGATTGCGCGACGCCAACTCGGGCACGACCCCGCCGTACTTTTTGTGAACGGGGATCTGACTGGCGACGGCGTTCGACAAAATACGACGGCCGTCTTCGATGACGGCCGCCGATGTTTCGTCGCAACTGGACTCGATGGTGAGTACGAGCATGCTAGAGGTTCTTGATGACGGAGCGGATTTCGTCGGCGGTCTTACCCTCGGGCTGCAGCTCGAGATACTTCTGGTAGGCCTTCTTGGCCTCCGCGCGCTTGCCCTGGACCATGTAGGCCGATCCGAGCTCCGAGTAGATCGAGGCCCGCGTATAGCCGAGGTTGATCGCGCGATTGAATTGTTCGATCGCGTCGCCGTTTCGCCCCATCTGATAGGCTGCCTTGCCGTGCAAGAATGCGACCTCGCCGCTGTTGGGCTTCGAGCTGCTCAATTGCTGGAGCATGTCGAGCGCCTGGCGCGTCTTGCCGCGCCGCAGCAGGGTCTTGGCCTGATCGACGCTGGCGCTGGCCTTCGGCTCGGGCTCCGGCTCGGGTGTCGGCTCCGGCTCGGGGTCGGGCTCCGTAGCCGACGCCGGTTCCGTGGGCGCTTCGGTCGTCTCTTCCGTGGTGTTGGCCGCGACCTCTGTCGGCTCGGTGCCGGCGTCCGCGCCTTCGACGGTGGTGCCGGCATCGGCTGAGGCCTGTCCGGCATCCGCGCCCTCGTCGGTCGCCATCGCAAACATCTCGGCCTGCCGCGTCGCGGCTTGCTCGACGTTCGTAGCGCTCACCGTGGCCGCCTCCGGTGCTGCGGCCGCATCGACTCCGAGCTCGTTCGGGTCGAACTCCTCTTGCTCCGGCTCTTCTTCGGGCTCGGGATCGAGTTCGGCCGTCTCCTCGGGCGCCTCGTCGGGCGCTTCCTCGGTCTCCTGTTCGGTCACCGCCGGCGTCTCGCCGCCGGTCTTGTCGGCGCCGGAGTCGCTCATATTCGAGTAGACGACGAGTACGACCGCCACGAGGCCGAACACCACTGCGACGGTCACAAAATGCTTCCAGCGACCGCTGGTTTCGGGGACGTCCTCGAATTCGTAGTCGAACTCGCCCTCGGCACCCTCGTCGAAGAACGAAGACTCGTGGGAATGGTCGCTCAGTGCGATCTCTTCCTCGGTCATATCGGCCGACGCCGCGGCCTCATCGCTCTCTTCGGCCTCCGGTTCTTCTTCGGCCTCCGGTTCTTCTTCGGCCTCCGGTTCTTCTTCGGCCTCCGGTTCTTCTTCGGCTTCCGGTTCTTCTTCAGCCTCCGGTTCTTCTTCGGCTTCCGGTTTTTCTTCGGCCTCCGGTTCTTCTTCGGCCTCGGCTTCTTCTTCGGCCTCGGCTTCTTCTTCGGCCTCGGCTTCCTCTTCGGCCTCAGCTTCCTCTACCGGCTCTTCGACATCACTGGCCGCAGCTTCTTCCTGCTCGGCTAGAGCAGCAGCGCCTTCGGCCCCTCCATCAGAAGGCGTTGGCTCCTCGGTTTCTTCGTCGACGTCGGCTTTTTTGCCCCTGGACAGATCGTATTCGGCCGTGACCAGCTCGCGGTCTTTGGCGCTACGCTCCACGGCGATTTCCGCCTCGGGACCGAGCTCCTCCACCGCCGAGGCCTCGATGTCTTCAGGCTCTTCACCGGGCTCGTCCTCGACGGCTTCAGCCATGTCGAACAACTCGCCAGCGTCCTCTTCCGCCGAAGCGGCCGCGGCTACTTCTTCACCGCCGGGCTCGACCTCTTCGCTTTCTTCGAGCCCCACTTCCTCGTCGGGCTGCGCCTCGAGCTCGGGTTCTTCCTCGGGCTCCGGCTCGAGCTCGGGTTCTTGCTCGGGCTCGGACGGCTCTTCGCGAGTCTCGACCGTGCTGGTCGACACCTCCTGGGTGACACGGCGCTCGCGTCGGCCAGGCTGTTCTTCAGCGACTTGCTCGTCGGCGGCCTCGCGGGCGTCGGCATCCGCCTCGACCTCGTCTTCCGTCACCGCTGCAAACGGCGCGCTGCGGCGCATGCTCTCGCCGGCCTCTCGACTCACGGCGTCCGCCTCTTCGACCGAGGCGGCGCGCATCTCCGAGCTGGAGCGGACATCATCGATCTCTTCGTCCTGGGCCTCGTCGTCTTCAGCCTCGTCCCGCACGCCTTCTTGCGCGGCGAGTTGGGCCTCATCTTCGAAGTCGACCGACTGATCGTCGGTCATCGCGTCTGGAATCGCGGCAGTATTTGCGATCTGGATGCCCGGCGACGTCTGATCGGCGGGCGCCGTCTCGGGTTCCTCCTCGTCGACACCCTGCACGGAGATGCCCGGCGACGTCTGGTCGGCAGCTGGCATCGCCCCCGCGCGGTCGGCTGCGCCCGGCCCCGCGATCGGCGTCGGCTCTCGCTTTCGCCCGCCTTCGGTCTGAGGCGGCTTCTCGGCGGCCAATTCCTGGGTCGACTCGCGCTTGGATTCGCGCTCCGATTCGTCGGCCGTCGACACCGTCGGAGTACTCTCCTCGTCGGCCAGATCTCCCTCGGCCCCCTGCTCCTGGAGCTGGCGCGCCTCGGCTTCTCGCCGACGGCGCTCGGCCTCGTCGAGGTCCGCGTCCGCCGTGGCGTCGGCCGCCTCGACCGGACCCTCTCCCCGCGAAACCGCCATGATTTGCGGCTTGGTGGCGTCGAACTGTCCGCTCTGCCGAATGATCTGGCGCGCCTCCTCTTCTCGGCGGCGCTTCTCCATCTCCTCGATATCCTCGACTGACTTCGGCCCCTCTGCCTCCGCGCTGGCCTTCTCGTCCTCGTCCCAGTGGACCTTCCACTGCGTGGGCTCGTTTTCACGCGAGACGCTACCGAGTCCGGCCGATGTCGTTGTGCGACTCTTCCGGCCCTCGGCTTCCGGCGACTCCAGGGGCGGATGCGACGCCTCAGACGGTCGCGTCTGCTCCGCGAAAGCCTCGGGGTCTTCATCCTCATAGCTGAACGCGTCAGCCACGCCCGGTGAGGTGTCCGAGAGTGGATCTCGGTCCTCGGTATCTTCGGCCTGACCAAACGTCGCGCTCTCGTCGCCCGCGCTCTTCGAGCCATCCAGCCACGCCTGCAGGTTTGCGGTCGTGCGAATCGACTCGGTCTGCTCCTGCTCGGTCTCGGTGAGGACGTCTTCGTCGAACAGGCGACTGACGATCTGCAGCGTCGTCACGTCGTCGAAAGGGCTGTCGTCGATGACATCGCGGAGGTTGCGCATCCCATCGAAGAGCCGCACCACGCGCCCCGCTTCGTCGGGGAGCTGCTCGAGCAGGTCCGGGAGGCTGTGATAATCCGCCTCGAAGACACGCCCGAGCTCCGGTACCTGGTCGACCAATTCGTTCCATTGCTCCAGGCGCTGAATGCCCTCGATCAGCAGGTCGCCCGAGTCTTTCTCGATGTGGTCGGCGCGCTCGACGTTATCGTGATACTTGACCTCGAACTTGCCATTCGGCCAGAGCATCAGCCGATACAACGCCTCCTCGCCCTGCAGCTTTCCGCAGGTCGCGTCGAGGATATTCCCCTCTCGAAAGTAGACGAATCCATCGCGGTGATTGCGCCCGAGCCGAATCGTCCCGGTGCGCCTCTCCTGCTCGATGGTCTGCAGCAAGTCGATCATCGTGATGTCTGAGAGATCGCCCTGGAACGACTCCACGTCCCCGCCGCTCAGAGCGCGCTGTGCTTGCTTCTGGAGCAGCACATCGACCCGGGAGGTGACTTCTTTGATGTAGATCGGCTTGGTGAGGTACTCGTCGGCGCCCAGCTCGAAGCCCTTCATCTTCTGGGGGAGCGAGCGCTCCTCGGTCAGGAAGACAAACGGGATCTTTCCCAACTCCTCGTCGTCCTGGAGTTGCGCGCAAAACTCGAACCCATCCCCGTCCGGCAGCGTGGTATCGCTGATGATGAGATCGGGGTGCGCCTTCTCGATAAGGCGCTCTGCTTCTTCGATAGAATCAGTGATGACGACTCGATAACCAGCTTTCTTGAAGCTGACCTCGAGCACCTTCTGACTCTTCGTATCCGCGTCGACTACTAGAATCGTTTCGTTGGCCACGCATGCTCCTCGCAGCGGGAAGACGCCCTTCGTGGCAACCGCGGCTGGTCCGCGCAGCCTCAGACCGCCATTGCCTCCACACCTGGCGACGAACCCGATTGGTCCCTCGCTAGCAACACTCATTCATCCGAAATGAGCCTTTCTGGCTGCGCGCGCCCGGACTTTAGCAGATCAACCCCCAACGCCAAAACGTCGTGAACTACCTCCGCCTTCGGCGTCGGTTGGTTACGCTCACTT
>JBNJFZ010000154.1:0-13400 GCA_051747295.1 Myxococcota bacterium | reverse complement strand
GAGTGGTTCCGCGTCGAGGGGTCGCGCATGGCCAACCAGAAGCGCATCCGCATGCTTCGATTCTGGTACGACGACTTCCCGCGTACGGCGACCCGCAAGATCAAGCGCAAGGACGTCGTGGACATACTGCAGGAGCTCCACGAAGCCGAGCACGCCGGCGAGGAATACGATCCCGAAGAGGAAGACGAGTGGGCGTGGCTACACGAGGAGATCGCGGGCCTCGCCGACGTCGACGCGCGTGATGTGCACGCCTCGACTCACTTCGTGGACGACCTCGGCTTCGACAGCCTCATGGTCGTGGAGTTGGCGAGCGAGCTGGGAGAGCATGACATCCACCTTTCAACGCGTGACCTGGCCAATATCTACACCGTCGGCCAGCTCCAGTCGCTGATCGATACGACCGGCGACTCCGGGGCGCTCGTGCGCACCGAACGGGAACCGATCCACTCCCGGGTCGACGAATTCCCCATTCACCCGGCCCTGGCTGACCTCGGTCGAAACGCGCTCGAGGCGGGCCAGATGAAAGCCTACGACCGGCTATTCGACGTCGAGGTCTACGGACGTGCTCACATCCCGCGGCACAACCCCAACGTCATCGTGGCCGCAAACCACAGCAGCCACCTCGACATGGGGCTGGTCAAATATGCGCTCGGGGACTTCGGTCGAAATATCAGGGCACTCGCCGCCGCGGACTATTTCTTCGGCAATACGCTCTACAAGACGTACTTCAACAACTTCACGAACCTGATTCCGGTCGAGCGCTCCGGGACGATGGAGCAGGCGCTGTCAGGCGCTGCGGAAGCCGTCCATCGCGGTGAGACCATCCTGGTCTTTCCAGAGGGCACGCGGTCGACGTCCGGCAAGCTGCAGGACTTCAAGCGCGGCATCGGCTATCTCGCCGCCCACGAGCGAGTCGACGTACTCCCGCTGTACATAGAGGGCACGTATCGAGCGTTGCCGAAGGGCCAGTCGCTACCGTCGCCGACCGCGCGCAAGCTCAAGGTCTACGTCGGGCCGCCGCTCGACACCCGGCGCCTCATCGACGAGGCCGGCGACGTCTCCGACTCGGAACTCTACCAATACATCGCCGACAAGACTCGCGAGGCCATCGTGGAGCTACGCGATGGTGCCGGGCGAAGCGCTGGCAGCGACGAGGACCTCGAACCCCTGTTCAGCGAGTTGAACGAGAGATTCGAGAAGTCGAATGTCTCGGACAAGATGAGCTTCTACTTCAGCCTCGGCAACGTCGACAGCCACAAGTGGACGGTCATCGTCGACTCCGAACGCTGCGAGATCCAGGCGGGCAAGCCCTCCGGTCGCGCAGATTGCGTCATCAAGACATCGCCGAAGATGTTCAAGCGCATCGTCAAGGACAGCTACGTACCTTCGATGGACGAGTTCATGTCCGGCGAGATCAAGACCAACGACCCGCAGCTTCTGGCGCAATTCCAGAATATTTTCAGCCTGTAAGGGCCGTGCGAGACTCGCATTTCCGACCCACAAGATGAGCAGTACCATGACGACTCTAGTCACCGGCGGCACTGGATTTCTGGGCCGACACCTGGTCCAAAAGCTCCTGGATCGCGGCGAAGATGTCCGTGTTTTCACCCGCTCCTTTGACATCGAACTGGCCGACATAGGCGCCGAGATCGTCGAGGGATCGCTGACCGAGGCATCCGACGTTCGTCGGGCAGTCGACGGCGTCGATCGCGTCTACCACCTGGCGGGAAAGGTCACGCGCGACCGATCGCGCGCCCACACCATGTACGACCTCCACGTCGAGGGCACGCGCCGGCTCTTCGGAGCGCTACGGGAAGAATCGGTCGACAAGGTCGTGTACGCCTCGACCAGCGGGACCGTCGGCGTGGGCGAAGACCCGGATTTCCTGGCGACCGACGACTCACCGATGGCCGAGTCCCTCGTGCGAGACTGGCCGTACTACCTCTCGAAGATCTACGCGGAGCGGGTCTGCCAGAAGTTTATCGACGACTACGATCTACCGGTCGTTGTGATGCGGCCGACGCTGCTGCTCGGGCCGGGCGACCGAAATCGCAGCTCCACCGGTGACGTCATCCTCTTCTTGAAGCGCAAGATTCCCGCGGCGATGCCCGGGGGGATGTCGTTTGTCGACGCACGCGACACGGCGGATGCGTTTATCGCGGCGATGGAGCGCGGGGGCGTCGGAGAGTCCTATTTGCTCGGCGCGTGTAACCTGCCGATCAGCGACTTCCTGAAGCGGCTCGAACACATCACCGGGCTGCCACGCCCGAAGCTCCCGGTCCCCGGCAAAGCCGCTGTATTCGGCTCGAGGCTGCTCGACCGCGCGATGAAGGCCGTGGGCATGGAGTCAGACCTTGACCCCGTCAGCGTCGAGATGGCGCAGTACTACTGGTATATCGACTCGACCAAAGCCCGGCGGCAATTGGAGTGGACTCCGAGGAGCCCCAACGAGACGCTTCGAGATACCGTCCGCTGGATTCAGAAGAACAACCCGGAGTTTGGGGAGAAGAGGACGCGCCGCAAACCGCCGTCTGAGTTTGTCCCGGAGGAGACCGTCGAATACGCCGAGGAGCTCGCACGCAACAAAGATACGTGAGCTCGCCGCGGTCTACAGAAACTTCACGATGCCCACGCCGACATTGTCACCGCCACCGCCGCGATTGGCGAGTAGGATGAGCTCGAGGCAGGCGAGCGCCGGGTTCGGCTCCGCGAGCATCGCGTTGAGGATATTGTCTTCGGCTGCGATGGCGTTCGCGCCGGCAAAGTCGACCAGCCCGTCCGTCGTCAGCAATAATGTGTCTCCAGCCGTAACCCGAAACCTGAACAGGTCCGGCTCGGGCGGCACCGAGACCAGTGTCCCGCCCTCGATCACAAATGTACCCAGGCAGCGTGCGAGCGCGTCGCCGTGAGGCATCGCGAGCGCGCTATCTGCCGACATTCCCTCGAGAATACTCAGGGTCCAGAGGTTGTGATCGACAGTCATCTGCTCGAAATAGGCGCCGCGCTGCAGGTAGACTCGGCTATCGCCGAGCGAGCCAAGGGTGACCACACCGTTCTGAATCACGGCGATCAGCGACGTCGTACCCATGACTTCGTGGGGCCCACCGCGAAACGGTGAGTGGTTTTCATTGACGTACTCGACGATGCGCTCGTTTGCTCGAGCGAGGATGTCCCGAATAATCCTGGGCGGATCGATCTCCTCATCCATCAAATACGAGGGGAGAATCTCATCCCACGCGGCTGCGGCCTCTTCTGCGAGCATGTCGCTGGCCAGGTCGCCCGATCCATACGACGCGGTCGAGACGCCGTCGGCGACCACGACCAGCGAGAACTGACCGTCATCCGACGAGGATGCGAATACGTTGTCCTGGTTGGTCGGGTTTCGCTGTCCCTTTGCGATGCCGACGTGACGGTCGACCGCCAGCCGGCTTTGAAGCGGTTCGGAGGCGTCACCCTCCAGTCGCATGTCCATGATCTCGCATGCTTCCAGGAAGTCCTCCCGGAACTCGGAGATATTGGGATAGCGATCCTCGGGGTTCGGACGCGTCGCTCGCCCGATGACCGATTGGAGTCCGGGGGGAAACCCGGGGCGCAGGTTCCTCGCCGGAACCGCCGGCAGGTGTCGCGTGTAGACCGACACCGGCGGAAGCTCCCCGGCGATGAGGAAGTAGAGGATCAAGCCGAGGTTGAAGACATCACACGCCGCACTGATGTCCGCCCTGGCCGGCCCGACGAGCTCGGGCGGCGAGAAGCCCATGATGACCGGGACTCGGTCGAATTTCGCATCGACGGGGAAATACCCATCGACCGAGTCGAAGAGTACCTCGAGGCTCGTGACTTCCGAGGCCTCAGATGGCGGTTGCGTCGTATCGGCGATGTAGAGCTCGCCGGTGCTCGTCGCCTCGGCGGCGAATTCGTTGCCATCCAGCGGATCTCGGCCGAATTCGTCCTCGAACGCGTGGTCCTCTTCGGTGTATTCGGACAGTCCAGTTGCGTCGTGGAGCCCCGAGCCCTCGGTGGTCTCCTCGAGGACCTCGGTCGTTCGGTTACCGGCCGATTCAGTCGCTTCAACCGCACCGCTGAGAAAGTCGAGGGGCAGACCGGCCTCGTCCGAGTCGTCTTTGAGGCGGATCGTCCACGGAGTCAGTCGAAGATGGAGATAGCCTCCTTCGTGAAGACGCTCTACAGCATCGAGCACCGGCAAAAAGACACCTTTGACCTGAGCCGGGCTCAGGTCTGACGATGCGACTTCCATGACCTCGTCCAGCGCCAGCCCGGCATCGTTGCGAAAGATCGACATGCGGCGGTCTTCGGCGCGTTTTTCGCGATAAATCGGCCTGCGAGTGATGCCCTCGAACGCGTGTGTGGTCTCTTCGTTGTCGATGGGTTTGTCGAAGGTCTCTTCTTCGACGACGAATGAAAGCTCCATGATAAGAGATCGCTGGTCCCCGGAGATCTCACCACCGTCAGCACGCCGAGCGTCGACTGGAATGGCCAAAAACACCCGCCTGTCTTCGAAGGATTCCCAGGCTTCCTGACAGAGAAGTTCCAGGACGAGTTCGCCCTGCATCCCCGTCGCGTCGACGACATCGGCCGGCAACGACAACTCGAAGGATGTACCCTCCTGGAGCCATGGCTGTTCGGCCTGAGGTGACTCGAGAGGCTTGCCACAGTGTTCACACTCTGAACCTCCCGTCGTCAGCTTACCGCAGTGTGGGCAGGTCCTCTTCGCAAGCTCCATGTACTAAGCCTCTGGTTTATTTCGGCTGCAGCCTGGAACCCCGCACATCGGACGGGGATCCCTAGATTCAGGTCTTTTTGTTTGTATCTCGTGGCATGCTTTTCCACAAGTTTCCGAATAGGAATCGTCCAACAATGCGGAACACCAGAAAAGCAAACGCCCGGCTGACGCCGGGCGGAAGCTCGCATTCGTGACCGGGCGGGTGCTTCAGTACAGGCCGCGGGTGGTACAGAGATCGGTGGCGGCCATCTCATCGGTGACCTCAGGCGCCTGTCCATCGGGGGAGGCCTGCAGCACGTTGTCGACATCGACCACCGTCGCGGTGCCCTCATTCCAGTGCACACGGGCCACGTCCCAGAATGCGCCGTCGACCTCGAGCTTGCGGTTGATCTGCTCGTAGACCAGACGCTCGTTGACGTAGACGCGCACGGTCGCATAGGCGGCGCCGTATTGCTCCCGCCAGTAGTGCGCGCCGATGGCGTACCATTCGCAGCTGACAGGGTCGTCCATCTGGATATTCTCCGGCCCTGCCCCGTCGGTGTCGTCGATGTCGAGCGACGGGCTCTCGGGATTCCAGATTGCGCCACCGCCACTGTTGGGGTTCTGGAAGTAGATGTCGTAGGGCGACTCGAACCAGGCGCCCGGGCCCATCTTGACCAGGTGCAGGTCGACGTCGCTGCCGGAGCTATCGGTCTCATCGGGGTCTTCGGGGTTGGTCCAGGTCAGCTCGACGTGTAGCGCCTCATTCGGAATCGCGGTAATCGTCGCAACGGCCTGGTTGCAGGATTGGAAGCCCTCGTTGTCCGTCACGGTCAGACCGATTTCATAGGTTCCAGCCGTCAGGAGGCGGAACTCGCGCTTGGACTGGTCCTCGTCGTTGGGATCTTCGGCCGTCGGTCCGATACGAGGGCTGACTCCGTCGGGCGCGCTGAGAACCTCGTAGGACCAGTTATCCGGGTCGTTTGGAATGCGGCCGTCAGGGTCCTCGCTGTCCGAGCCGTCGAGGATGACGTATTCGAGCGGCGCGGTCGAAATCGACGGCCGCGGTGCGGCGCTCACGCCGCGAACCGAGGCGAGCAGGCTGGCCTCGGGGCACTCGCCGTCGGAGCCGCGCCCGATAAGGTCGAGGTCGAGCTGCGGCTGCGCGGGGTCATTGCTGACAATCTCGACCACGCCGGTGTCCTGACCGACTTGCAACGGACCGTAATCGATTCGGAACCGGCCGCGCTCGCCGGGGGCGATGCTGACGGGCGTGTCGATGCGGCCGTCGCCATTTCCGTCCCAGTCATCGAGTTGTAGCTCGAATTCGTCATCCTCGCTGTTCTCGATGACGTTGACGGCGCTGATCTCGAGGGCGCGGCTTCCGCAGTTTGTCACCGTCACGACGTCGGTCGTGGTCGCGCCGATCGGAACCTGGCCGAATCGCCGGGTGAGCCCGTCGACGACGATGCAGGGTGCATCCGCTGCTGCGTCGACGGGAATCGTCTTGTTGTATCGGCCGTCCTCAGATGCCTCGGAACCGCTGCGGTCGTCTGAGACGATGCGGATTTCACCCACCTGGTTGGTGCTACCTTCGGGGGCGTACCGGACGTTGACGGCGAGTTCATAATCTTCCGGGCTGCTCTCGGCATCCGAGTTATCGAATGGCTCCAGCGTCAGGGGATACGAACGCCCCTCGGTCGAGACCGAAAACGCCTCGGATCCGGTGTAGGACGGCTCTTCGAAAATCGTCAGCGGTGCAGAACCGACATTGCGCAAGATCAACGTCTGTTCGGTGCGCTCTCCAGCCGGGATGCGCGCGAAGCGAACCGGATTGGGTCGGGCGGTCATCTCCGGCACGTTGTCGACCGTGAACACGTCGAGTTGCGTCGGATTATCGACCGTTGTGGTCGGGTCGGTGCTGACGATCGAAATCGTCGCGCCATCCGGCGTCGTATCCGACGGACTGTATCGAACCTGAAACTCGATCGATTCGTTGCCCGGAATCCTGGTGTTGTTCTGAGGGGCATCGACCAGCTCGAAGTCCCCGATCTCCAGACCATTTCGACTCTCGATCTCGAGGCTCAAGATGGTCAATGGGTCCGGTGCCACGTTGCGAATCGTCACGGTCTCGGTCTCGGTCGATCCGATATCGACAGCGCTGAAGCTCACCGATGACGGCTGCACAGAAATCGTGCCGCTTTCATCCTCACCGATGCCTCCGTTGTTGTCCCCACCGTCATTGGGTCCACAAGCTGCGACCAGGAGCAAGAGCGCCATGGACGCGAGGCCGAGTATGCGACCGTACAGTGGGAGTCGAGGCGTGGATTCGGGGTGTTCAGTCGATGCAAACATCATCGCTCACAAGTGTCGGAGAAAAGTCGCGAGAGCCCTACCGCAATAGCGCGACGGCGTGGCGTTCAGCGTCAATTTTAGACCGCGGACAGTATACGGGTAGTGAAACCGACAAATGGTGTCAACTGTGAGTGATCACTAACCTTCCGGCCGGCCTACCCTGTGCCTTCCTATACGTTGGATGCGCTATCTTCGGTAAAAATTCCGCGCCACCAAAACATCTATCGCACGCGAAGGCGCCTGCGAGTCTTCTGGAGCAGTATGCGAGCCCGGCGGTGAGGCCTCGGAGCCGCAGCTCCCGCCACGTCGACGGCGAACGTCAACCACCGCCGCGCGGCGCGGTGCTCCCCGGCATAAAATAGCGCTTCTCCGGCGTAGCAGGCCGACCAGGCATCCCCGGCGTCCTGTTCACACAGGCCTCGAAAAATCTCGAATGCGTCGTGGAACCGGCCCTGCTCGAGCCGAACTCGCCCGAGCAGCCTGCGCGCAGCACACCGGCCGGCGTCGAACTCCAGAAGGCGCCGAACAGAGCGCTCCGCCTGGGCGTACCGCCCTGCCTGGAGCGCCTTTTCAGCGCGCTCCTCCAGCGCTTCGAGAATCCCGTCCCCGACGGCGAGTCGATGGGCTCTGGACAGCTCTCCGTCCATTATGTCGTCTGCGAGTTGGCATCATGTGCGTGGCCCGCATACTGGGTCAGCAGCGCCTTGGCCCGCTTGACGTGGGCGTCGTCTCCGTCCGCGAGTTCGACGGTCATCTCGAGGACCTCCTGCGCCTCATCGACCATTCCGTCTCGAATCAAGGCCTCTCCGAGCTTGAGAAGTGCGACCGGATTCGAGCCGTCCAACTCCGCGGCCGCGGCGAGGTGCGCCTTGGCCTTCTCCACTCGGTCGGTCCGCAGCGCGATGTCTCCCAGGAGCATCTGGGGATAGACACGCGTCGAATCCAACGACGCGAGCCCCTGTAGTAGCGTCTCCGCGGTGTAGTAGCGGCCTGCGGCGTAGAGCGAGTACGCCTTCTGCTCTACGCCCTCCATGAAGAGATCGTCGAGCTCGAGCACTTCCTTGAACTCCGCCTCTCCTCTGAGCGCTCTGATGAGCCCTTCCTGCAGCTCGCCCGAGCCATCCTTGTTGTCTTTCTCTACCATCGTATCGTCCTTCTCTAGTCTTCAGGAGCGTGGTTTCCCGTCGAGTTGCGCCGTCACACCCGCATGTTGTTGATCGATGCCTTCGCGGTGTCGTGCGCGGCCTTCTGCATATTCGAGAGCATGGAGAACATCTGGTTTATCTCCTGGAGGCGCTGCTGAATCATCTGCATCGCCATCTGGCGGTCCTCCGTCTCGAGCCCTCCGAGGTGGTCCATGAGTGCCTGGGGGTCGTTGTTCATCATCTCCATCATCTGGTCGACGCTCTTTCCGCCGATCTCCATCGCGCCGAGCCCGGTCGATGATCCGGAGGACGATGTCTGAGCCGAGCCGTGGCTGTGCCCGGCAGCTGCGGTTCCGCCGGTGTTGGATGTGCCACTCGCCGACGATGTGCCACTCGCCGACGTCGTGTCCACAGATCTGGCCTCGCATACGGGCGGCTCCATCTTCATGGCGGTGCCCGCGCTGCTCGGCCCTGCCGCTCGAAGGTCATCTCGCGCCGCGTTGATCGCCATATGCGCGTCCATCAGGGCAGCACGAGCCGCTGCCATGTCGCCGTCGCCGTCGACGCTCCCGGATGTCGTGTCGTATTTTGCTCCCTCCGTGCTGAAATCCAGCGCCTCCTTTGCCGCGCTGATTCCCCGTTCGATATTCGCGAGCGCGCCGCGCTTCTCCGAATCCGACATATTCGGGTGGTTCTGAATCTTCTCCTTGAGTTCTTTGAGCTCCTGGAGCGAGCCCTCCGCGTCTTGGTACTGCGAGTCCATCCCGTTGTAGACCTTTTGGCCATCTACTTTGTGCGTCCCCGGCCTGTCATTCTTCGAGGACTTACCGATATTGATGTTGCCCAAGGGTGTCTTGATCGAAATTCCCATGTCTATCGCTCCATCTTCGATTGAGTATTGCCACGAGGAAGTCATCACCCCCTCATAATGGTTTTCGACCGAACCCCCGGAATCGTTGCGTAGAAAAGTTCACCGGCAGCCCACCCTAAACCCTTAAAAACCAACAAATACAAGGCTTTACATAAGATATAATTTTTCCTCGCGCCCTTCGATTCTCTATTCCGACACAGCCGGCCTCGGAGGCCCGGTGCCCTCTCGAAACTCGCCGCTGGCGAGAAGCGACGAGCAGCGCTAAACTCCGGCACCCACCGCAGATTCGCCGAGGACAGGGACACGAGTGAAACGCTACACGCTCAAAAAAGAGACACCTTCCGGAGAGTCAAACCTCGCGTACGAGGAGGAGCTCAACGACCAACAGCGCGATGTCGTGACCGCCGGATCGGGGCCGATGCTGGTCATCGCTGGCGCCGGGTCCGGGAAGACCCATACGCTCACGTACCGAGTCGCCCACCTCGTCGCCAAGGGTGTCTCGCCGAGTAAAATCTTGCTGCTGACCTTCACGAATAAGGCCGCCCGATCGATGACCGACCGGGTCACGGGTCTGATCGACGTGGAGATGCGCGACCTGTGGAGCGGGACGTTCCACAGCATCGCCAACCGGATCCTCAGGCGTGAGGCGTCACACCTGGGGTATCGCGAGGATTTTACGATTCTGGACTCGGAAGACTCGAGCACGCTGATGAAGGCGTGTATCGCCGACGCAGACGTCGGCCACACCGAAGAGCGCTTCCCGAAGGGCCGCGTCCTCCAGCGCATCTACAGCTTCTGCATCAACACCCAGAACAACCTCGAGGACGTGCTCGCCGAGGATTATCCCTACTTCGAGCACCTGGTCGAGCCGATTCGCAAGGTCCTGCAGCTATACCAGTCCCGAAAGCTCGAGATGTCGTTGATGGACTTCGACGACCTGTTGCTCAACTGGAGGCGTCTGCTCGAGGAACACGACGACATCCGTCAGCATTACGCGCTGAAGTTCGAGCATGTCCTCGTCGACGAATACCAGGACACCAACCACCTGCAGGGCGAGATCATCGACCTGCTCGCGACCGAACACGGCAACTTGATGGTCGTGGGCGACGACTCCCAGAGCATCTACGCGTTTCGCGGGGCCGACTACCGCAACATCCTCGAGTTTCCCGACCGCTACCCGGACTGCAAGCAGTTCAAGCTCGAGACGAATTATCGCTCTACGCCCGAGATACTCGCGCTCGCGAACGCCTCGATTCGGTTCAACGAGCACCAATTCCACAAGACGCTGGTCGCCGACCGACCCTCCAAGGGGTTCAAGCCGGCGCTCGTGAAGCTCCGCGACGTCCAGCAGCAGGCCGAGTTCACGTGTCAGCGCATCCTCGAGCTCGCCGATGAGGGACTGTCGCTCGACCAGATGGCCGTGCTCTACCGCTCGCACCACCATTCGATGGAGCTCCAGGTCGAGATGACCAGGCGCGGTATCCCGTACGTGGTGCGCTCCGGGCTCCGATTCTTCGAGCAGGCCCACATCAAGGACGTGATCTCATACTTGAAGTTCTTGTTTAACCCCCGCGACGAACTGAGCTTTCTTCGCCTCTCACAGCAGTGGCGTGGCATCGGCACCAAGCGCTCGCAATCCATCTGGAACTACGTCAACAGCCAGCCAGACCCGCTACAGGCGGTCACGGACCGGCAGCTGGCGAATTCACTGCCCAAGCGCGCCCAAAAAAGCTGGAGTAATGCTTCAACTTTGCTCGGACGCCTGCGGGACAATCGGCTCAACAGCCCGCCGTCCGAGCTCATCGAGATGGTCCTGAGAAACGGCTATGCCGACTACGCCGAGCGCACCTTCGAGAAGGTCGACAACCGGCTGAGCGACCTCGAACAACTCGCGAATTACGCCGACCAATACGGCGACATCGACCGTTTTCTCGGCGAGATCTCTTTGCTCTCCGGCATCTCCGGCCAGGAGATTCTGGTGGGCGGCGAGGTTCCCGACGAGTACGTCACGCTCTCGTCCATCCATCAATCGAAGGGACTCGAGTGGACCGCCGTCTTCTGCCTCTGGCTGGCACACGGGAGCTTCCCGAGCAGCCGCGCCGACACGCAGGAAGACCTCGAAGAGGAGCGCCGCCTCTTCTACGTGATGACGACTCGCGCGCGTGAAGAACTCTACCTGTGTCATCCGATGATGCACCACGGTAAGCGAGGCAGAAACACCGTGCTGCGCGAGTCTGAATTCGTCGAGGAGCTCCGTTACTCCGACGATCTCGACGAAGAACCCTGGGAGCAGTGGCTGGTCGACGCAGGTTGACCGTGCGCGCCCTGCCCGGCCTCGCTCTCCGCGCTTGCAAGCGGCCGCCCACATCGAATATGTCTTCGCGGGCCCATCTGGGAGTCATTTCCGTTCCGAGGAGACCGTACTCATGAGTGAATTCCCCGTGACACTGCGCGGCGCGATGACCGCCATCATCACGCCGTTTCTCGACGGCGCCGTCGACCTCGAAGCCCTCGAGACCTTCGTCAAACGCCAGATCGACGGTGGCATCGACGGGCTCGTGCCCTGCGGCACGACCGGCGAGTCGGCGACGATGAACGAGGACGAGTGCCTGAACGTGATTCGCACCACCGCACGTGTCAGCGCCGGGCGAGTCCCGGTCATTGCGGGTACCGGCTCCAACGACACGCGAAAATCAGTCAAATTCACCAGGCGAGCAGCCGAGATCGAAGGCGTCGATGCAGCCCTGGTGGTCGTGCCCTACTACAATAAGCCCGACCAGGAGGGCCTCTACCGCCACTTCACGGCCGTCGCCGACGAGGGCGGGTTGCCCGTGGTGCTCTACAACGTCCCCGGCCGCACCATCACGTCGCTCGCTCCAGACACGATCAACCGGCTCGCCCAGCACGAGAATATCATCGCCATCAAGGAAGCGACTGGTGACATGAAGTTCGACACCGAGGTCATCGCAGCCGCAGACGGCAAGTTGCAGGTACTCTCGGGCGACGACTTCACCACGTTCCCGCTGCTTGGGCTCGGCGGCGACGGCTGCATCTCGGTGGTCTCCAACGTCGACCCCACCGTGATGTCCCGCATGTGCGCGTCGGCCCTCGCCGGTGACTGGGAAGATGCGCGACAGGCACACTTCAAGATTCAGCCGCTCGCGCGCGCCCTATTCTCGGCCCCCAATCCGGTGCCGACCAAGGTGCTCGCCGCCACGCTCGGTCTGTGTGCCGCAGAGACGCGCGGGCCGCTGTACGAGGCCGGCGAACTCCTAACCGACAAGCTGCAGTCGGTGCTGGAAGACTACGACCTGGAGACGGCGTAATGGACACAATGGTCAACATCGGACTTATCGGCGCGACCGGGCGAATGGGCGACGAAGTACTCGAGAACGCCTTTCGCTCGGACGCTTTTCGAGTCGTAGCCGCCATCTCCAGCCCCGAGAGCGCCGGTCGTGCGGTCGGACCGCAATCGATCGAGCTCGCCGAAGCCTACGCGTCGGTGGCAGAATCCGCCGATGTCCTTATCGACTTCTCGACGCCAGCCGGCTTTGAAGCCGGTCTCGAAGCCGCAATTGCAGCCGGCAAGCCCTTCGTATCGGGCTCCACAGGCCTCTCGGAGCAGCTCCTGAAGAAGCTCGAGCACGCAGCGGAATCGGTGCCGGTCCTACTCGCGGCGAACTTCTCGGTCGGCGTGAACGCCATCGAGCAACTGGTCCAACTCGCCAGCTCCGCCACCGGTGAAGGCTGGGATATCGAGGTCTTCGAAGCCCACCACAACAAGAAAGTCGACGCCCCGAGCGGCACCGCCTTGTTCCTCGGAGAAGCCGCCGCACGCGGCCGCGACCTGGACATGGACGAACATGGCGTCTGGTCTCGAGAGGGTCACACCGGCACTCGTGAGTCGAGCGATATCGGCTTTCAGGTCCTCCGAGGCGGCGATATCGTCGGCGAACACACCGTCTATTTCTGCGGTGAAGGCGAGCGCATCGAGCTGACGCATCGCGCGACGGACCGCGGCATTTTTGCGCGCGGCGCGCTGCGAGCGGCGAGCTGGATTCACGGACAGCCGGCCGGCTCCTACAGCATGAAAGACGTGTTGTTCGGATAGCATCTGGAAGGTACAGACTCGCCGAGTGGGAGCCTGCGCGCCACTCCGAGCGAAGTTCAGGAACCGCACGCCCCTCACCGCGCTTCGCGCGGAGCTCCCCCACGGGGGAGCGGTCGCTTAGCGTCGACGCACGGCTTCTGCTTTGCGGTCGTCGCCGCACCCCAAGGGCAGTCGGGGGCTAACGTTTCGAGACCGAGA
>JBNJFZ010000153.1:0-13436 GCA_051747295.1 Myxococcota bacterium | reverse complement strand
ATTAGTCGTCCACGGCTCCAGCAGGTTGTCGTAGTAGGACGAATCTCTGAAGACTCGCTGACCGCCGGGCAGCGTCCAGTAGCTCTCGATTTGACCGTCCTTGACGGTGGCGACGTGGCGCATGGACGGGCCTGAGCCGAATCCATAATCGCCTGCACCCGCATCGCCCGGACTGGGGTTCGCGACGTTGACGGCGAGTAGCCCGCCCGGCGCAGCAACCGGGTCGTGGTTGAAGTCGGGGATAAACTGGTCGAAGAGCAACGCATCGAGCTTCGCGGTGTGGATGCGTCCCCACAGCCAGTCGTCGGGATTGCTGCTGAACTTCTCCTCGAGGATGTCCGCGGAGTCCTCCGCCGAACCGACGATGACATCGGCCTGCGTCTCGGTCTCACCGTCGGTACTGACGTCGTCCCAGTAGGCGCTCTGATTGCGCAGCTTTGTCGGGTCCTTGATCAGCCAGTACAGCGGCGCGGTTCGGATCTGGCTGCTCGTCGAGAATTCACCCTCCGAGAGTTCGTCGTCGAACGTATTGGCGAGAGTCTTGTAGAACAGCACGTGGAACGCCGAGCAGCCGATGGCTTCGCTCACCTCGTCGGCGTCGTTGACCGGGTCGGACTCGGGGTCGATGCCCTGCAGGCCGGTCGGGCAGGTGTAGTTCCAGTTTTCGATCGCGGCGCGGACGTTCTCTGCGCCAGCGCTCAGGCTCTCGGCGTTCTGGTCGAGAATATTGAGCATCTCCGGGGCGAGCTCCGCGCCGAGCCAGATGTGCGAGTCGCCCTGAATGGCCTGATTGGTCTCGACGGTATGACTCCCGGAGTCTTGTTCGATGAGATCGATGATCCGCGTATGCCGTACGCCAGGCGCCATGAAGATGGTCTGTAGCGGCGTGTATCCGTCGTTGGTGGGGTCTCCGTCTACGAGCGCACCGCTCATGTCCTGGTTCGCCGTGGCGATAAATCCGGCAGTCGGGTTCTGCATCTGCGGGAGCTCGGCCAGCGGAATCGGGTCCGCGTCCCACTCCGCGGTACCGTCGCCGGGAAGCGGCAGCCAATAGGGCGTCTCGAACATATTGTCCCAGCTCCGCGAGGGCACGGTTGCATACGGGAACCAACCGATATTGCCATCCGTGTCGATGACGACCCAGTTCTGGTTGGTGGTCTGCGAGAGTTCGATGGCGGTGCGCGCTTCTTCGATACTGGAGGCGCGACCGAGCTTCTCGAACATCATCAGATCCGTCCTGGCGTCGTGGACCATCCACCGGAAGGAAACGGCGGTCCCCTCTTCTCGGTCGATGGACAAGACGGGGCCGTGGTGAGGCACGTAGAGGACCTCGCGCTCTTGATCGCCGGAGGCGGTCGTGACGGTGAAGGTCTTCTTCTCGAACGGCACCTTCTGGCCATTGAACATCACGCCCTCGCCGTCGGCGCTGAGGGTCTCGGTGTAGACGTCACCCAGGTCGTAGAACACGACGGTTCCGCCCCAGGCGATGCTCTCGTTGTGGCCCAGCAGAATACTCGGGACCCCCGAGAAGGACGCACCCGAGACGTGCAGGTCGCCCTCACCGTTGGTCTTCGAGTCGAGCTCGACGAGGTACCACAGCGCGGGATTCGTCAGCGGCAGGTGTGGATCATTGGCGAGGATCGGCTCGCCGGTGGCGGTCTGGTCGGGTCCCATTACCCAGTTATTCGACCCGAGCGAGTCGAGCGCGCTCATCTGGAAGTCGCGGATCTGCTGCATCTTCTCGTGGGCCTTGCGAAGCGAGCCCTTGGAGCGCTTCAGGCGCTCGTGAATCTTCCGATAGTCGAGCTGCGGGCTGGGCGGCTGCAGCGCCGTGGTCGCATCCGACGGATAGGTCTCGCCGGAGGCGGTCACCGTCGACGTACCAGAGATCGAGCGCCCGGTGACGTAGTCCTGAGCGACGTCCGGGTCGACGTTCGCCATGAGGCGGCCCGCGCGAAGCTCGGGGGAGGAGAAATCGGTCAGCGACTGCAGAAGCGTCAGCCCCGCCGCAACGGAGTCGGTCGGCTGCCAGTCCGGGAATGCCTCGGGGTCCCCTTTGACCAGCGCATGTTCGTATTCGGGGCTGAGGCGCGCACCGTTTCGGCCGGCGCGAACGTCGCCGAGCCAGGCGTTGACGCCGCGCGAGTAGGCGTCGATCGCGCTACGCGTGGTCTCATCCATATTGTCGTAGATGGCTTGCTCGAGCGGCTCGCCGTCTCGCGTCGTCAAGAGATGGCGATTCGTGACGTCGATGTTGGTGATGGCCTCCTGCTCGATGGTCAACATCGCGGAGAGACGTCCGGTCGCGAGGCGCCGCTTGAGGTCCATCTGTGAGAATCGATGCGCCGCATGGAAGTAACCCTGCACGGCGTAACAGTCGTCATTGGTCTGGCAGTCGACGTGCAGAACGCCCTGCTCGTCGAACGAGACGTCGACCGGGCCCGACAGGTCGGGGATGCGATAGCCCATCTGCTCGACGGTATCGCCGGCATCGTCGTCGGTGTCAGTCGACGTGTCTGCTTCAGCGTCGGCCATCCCGGTGTCGTCCCCGCCGTTATTCTCGTCGTCGGGGTCGCACGCGGTCAGGGATACAGAGGCCGCCAATAACAAGATAAGTAGTCGATTCATGTGCTTCATGATGGCCCTCGCTGCTGAGCAACTGGCAGACGTGCGACGTCGGAGTCGCTCGCGCTCGAAAAATAGTGTGGGATCTACCGCTCGTTAAGCTACTCGAACGCGGATCCCCAAGTCAAACCTGGCCGTGCATTCCAGCCGTCCGGTCGACCCCGCCTGGCGGGGCAAGAGGTCGATTTCGCCGATTTTTTATGCGGTGTCCGTTATGGTAAAAGCAGTCGGGTTTGGTGTGGGTGCGATGCGGACTGCGTCGCCCGGAATGATCAGGATTTATCATGCAATATCGGGCTGTTGGGTTTCTACTGGTTTTCGTCGCGTGCTTGTCGCTCTCAGCGTGTTCCGACGATTCGGGCGGCAGCGGGGAGCGCGACTGTGGACTCGGTGAGGTCTACAACCCGATCGACAACGTCTGCGAGCCGGAGGTTCGCGGTGGCGACGACAGCGGCTCCGATGCCGCGTCTGACGGCGCCAGCGAAGACGCGAGCGAAGGAGATGCCGGACCGGACACCGCCGACGCCGGCGAAACCGACACAGCCGAAGACGAGGATGCGAGCGACGACTCTGGAACCGATAACGATACGGGCGACTGCCCGGACGACGACGGTGACGGCTACCTCGCCCAGAGATGTGGCGGCGATGACTGCGACGACGCGAATCCGGCCGTCAACCCGGGTCGTCCCGAAATCTGCGACGATCTGGACAACAACTGCAGCGGCGAGGTCAACGACGGCCTCACGTGCGGATTCTACGCCCATACATCGTCCGACCTCTACATCGTCGACCCGTTCCAGAAGACCGCGAGCCCGGTGACGTCCGTGCCGGGCCTGTTCGACATCGACACGCACCCCAACGGCACGCTGTACGGCATCACGAGTTCATCGCTCTACACCTTCGACGACGCGAGCGACGACTGGAACCTGGTCGGCAGCCTCGGCACGCCAGCCACGACCACGCCCAATGGTCTGGCCATCGACACGCGAGGCACCGCCTATATGACGGCGAGCAATAATGTCTACACGGTGGATCTCGCGACGGGCGACTCGACGCTGATCGGCAGTATGGGCAGCGGCTACAACTCCAGCGGCGACTGCGTCATCAACAAGGACGACACGCTGTTCATGAGCTCCAACCACGCCCTTCAGGGCGACGTGCTCATCCTCATCGACACGACAGACGCGAGCGGACGCGAGGTCGGCCAGACGAGCTTCAACGAAATTTACGGGCTGACCGCCGCATGGGGACGGATGTACGGGCTGACAGGCGCCGGACAGCTGATCGAGATCGACTCCGGGACCGGACAAGCGACGCTCGTTCACACATTTGCAGGGAAATCGTGGTACGGGGCAGCGAGCACGCCGAATCGGTAGGGGTTGGTGGTTGGTAGTTGGTAGCCCCGGCCCGCAGGGCCGAAGACCGGGGGGTTCGACTCACTGCACGTCGACCCACCCAGGATTGTCATTGCCCGCGCGAGACCGTGTCTCGCTCTCAATTGCGCTCTCGGTGATCGAATTCGACAACGACGACCGAAATCGACAGCGCCCAGGTTCTTCGAAGTCACGACACGTTCGGCGGGCTCGAAATCCCGCCGGCGACGTGGAAACGTCGCGCTCCGGAATTTGCTGGTCGCCACCAACTACCAACTACCAACTCAAATCAACTCGACATACTCGAGGTCGCCGACCTCGCCCTTGCCCTTGCGAATGAGTTGTGGATGGTCGCCCGAGAAGTCGATCACGGTGGAGGGTTCCGGGAAGACGTAGCCGCCATCGATGACCAGGTCGACCGAGTGGCCGTAGAGCTCTTCGATGGTCCACGGGTCCGGGATCAGGTCGCCATCGGGGTGGGTCGCGCTGGTCGTAGCAATCGGGTTGCGCAGGCGATCGACGATGGACGTCGGCACCGTGTGGTCGGGTACGCGAATCCCGACCGTCTTTCGTTTATTCAGCATGACCTTCGGCACCAGCTTGGTCGCCTCGAGCACGAAGGTATAAGGCCCCGGAAGCATGCGCTTGAGGGTGCGGTAGGCGTAGTCGCTGACGTGCGCGTATTCGGCGATATTGCTCAGATCTCGACAGATGAAGGATAGCGGCGAGTGGTTCGGCGCTTCCTTGATCTCGGAGACGAGGCGGTGCAGGCGCTCGACCGCCGCTTTGTTGAAGATGTCGCATCCAATGCCGTAGACAGTGTCGGTCGGATAGGCGATCAGGCCACCCTCTTCCAGGGTCTCGACGACCTGGTCGAGTCGGCGCGGCTGCGGATGCTCGGCGTTGATTTGGAGTATCATATAAGAGGCGTCGTTCACCCCGGCTCACAAGGCAACCCGGACGTCGCTGACGTCAGGGCAGCTGGATCTGTGGCTCCTCGGGGTGCGGCTTGTAGAAGACGAGTATATTTCCGATTTCCTGGACGAGTTGCGCGCCGGTGTGTTCGTGGAACGCCATCGCCACATCCTCCATCGCGCCCGAGTCGTGGACTTTCACCTTGATGAGCTCGTGGGCCAGGATCTGAGCCTCGAAGTTCTCGATGAGGTTGTCGCTCATCCCGCGCTGCCCGACCTGAACGACCGCGTGCAGGTCGTGGGCGAGGCCGCGCAAGTGGCGTCGCTGCTTTCCGGTGAGCTCGGGGCTCAATTTCGCAACCAGACCTAGTTCCGGCTCGTATGTCTCAGCCATTTGCGTCATCCCGACAGAGAAAATCCAACTTCGATTCGCGTGGAGCGCACACTTTCAACAAATTTCGGGCGGAAAAGCAAGCGTGAGCCGTGTCTATTGTCTTCGGCAGAGCTGCATTCGCGCTCGAACGTCGCGGCCGCCCTGTGTGAATGCACGCGCGTGTTAACATCCGAGCGCCCGTCGGTTATGCTACGCGTCGTGCTCGTGATTCTGGCGAGGCGCCACTCGCGACCGGTTGCAGGAACGGCCAATTAATTGCGCGGTCCGGATGTTTCGCAGCCCAATTTTGTTTACTATGACGACAATGACCGAGGTCGGTGCGCGAAACCGTCGCGCTCCGCCCCTACGTCGATTCGACTCGCGACGCCGTCAGTGCCCAGCGAGTCTGATACACGTCAGCGAAAGTAGTTGGAGAACGATAGGTGAAAGTCTGTCCAGACTGTCAGTCGAGATTCACGCAGGGCGAGACCTTTTGTCCCAACGATGGGGCCCGGCTCGTCGATGCCCGGGAGTTATCCCCAGGTAAGCTCACGGGTTTGTCGCTCGATGACATGGTGACCCTGGAGGAACTCGAACTCTCTGATGGCCTCGGTGAGCGCTATCGGGGCAAGCTCGAAGAGGGCGGATCCCAGGTGCGGGTCACGGCGTTCAATCAGGCCTTCGATCCTGACCTGAGCCGGGCTGAGGAGCTGGAGAGTGCCCTCGCGGCGCATCCGGAACCGCTCCCATCCGAGGTTCTTGCGCTCCACTCGTATAAGCTCGATGGAGACCCGCCCTTTACCATCGAGGAATACCCCGGCGGACCCAGCCTTCGCACGCTGCTCGATGAACGGAAGTCGCTCGACTGGCAGACCTCGGTACGGATCGCCGCGAATGTGGCACGAGCCGCGGGCTACCTCGTCGACAAGGGCATCCTCCACAGTTGCCTGCACCCCGGGAGCATCTTCGTCTCTGACGTCGAGCAAGGGCGCGTGCAGCTCGGAGAGTGGGCCCATGGTGTACTCAGCCACCGAAGTTCACCGCTCGCCTACGCCGACGAGCACCCCGACGGGTTCTTCGGCTATGCCGGCTACATGGCTCCCGAGACCGTGCGTGATGGTGACGACGTCGACCTCAGGAGCATCGTCTACGTCTCGGGCATGCTGCTCTACGAGATGGTCGTGGGCAAGGCGCCGTTCACCTCGAAGAAGTCCGAAGATACACTCAAGCGCCACCTCCACGAAAAGCCACTCAAGCTGGCCATCGCCAAGAGTGGCGCCGACCTGCATCCCGAGCTCGACGACGTGCTCGACATGATGTGGATCAAGGCGCCCGAGCGCCGCTTCCAGAACCCTTCGGCCGCGATCGGCGCCCTCGCCTCGCTATTGGACACCGCGCCCGACGTACTCGCCCCCGAAATCAGCCCGCGCAAAGCCCCGGTCTTCGATGGACCCGTCCCCGGTTCCGTCGATGAGTCGGCCGACGAGCAAGAAGAGACAGCCGTCGAGAAGCCCGGCGACGACGAAGAGACCGAGTCGCCCGACGACGCGAAGAAGACGATGATGGGTCTGCCGTCGGTGACCACGACGGACGAGGAAGAAGAGACGTCCGACGCGGCTGATGAGTCGGGGGACGACCATGACGAGTCGTCTGATGTGGAAGAAGAACCCGAGGAGCACACCCACAAGCCGCCTCCCGCATCTGGCCCGAGCCCCTCGATCATCATCGAAGATCCCGAGTTGCGCTCGGCGATGGACGGAGAAGAGGACGAAGAAGCTGCCGAGGACGAAGAAGCTGCCGAGAGCAGCGATAGCGAGGAATCTGAAGTCGACGAACCAGCGCGTCAGACCATGCTCATGGGCGGTCAGGTCAGCGATGCCGAAGAAGACGACGAAGAGTCCCCCGACGAGGAAGAAGAGGCCGAGGACGACGCCGATACCTCCGAAGACGAATCCGAAGACGAATCCGAAGACGAATCCGAAGACGAACCCGAAGACGAACCCGAGACCGCCGACGACGATGACGTCGACAAACCCCGCAAAGAAACCCTGATGATGGGCGGCGACGCCGGCTGGGACTCTCTGAACGAAGAATTCGACTCCGAGCCGAGCGAAGCGACCGACGAGGAAACATCCCAAGAGGCTGACGAAGACGATCGAGACGAAGCGGAGTCCGATGAAGACGCCGCGAAAGAGACCGTCGAGTCGGAGGAAGACGAAACCACCGACGAAGCGGGTGGTACCGTCGGAAAAATGGCGGCCGCCGGGATTGGATCTGTCGAGGTCGAAGACGACGGCGCCGAGGACATGTCGGACGATTGGTTCGGCAAATCGACCGAAGAAACCTGGGAGACCCAACAGGTCGAAGCCGTCCAGGAAAAATCCGAGAACGTCATCCGCTACGCGACCATTGGCGTGCTCGCAGCCCTGGTGCTCGGCGTCTTCGCGTTCTTCCTCTTTGTCGAAACGAGCGAAGAGCCCGCCGATACGTCAGCGGACGGCACAGAGACCACCGCTGCTGTCGACGACGAGGCTGCGGCCGACGAAGACACCGACGAGGTCGACCTCGACCGGCTCAAATCCAACTTCGACAATGCCATCAGCGGGGATCGCATTCTCTCCCCGCGCAGCAATAGCGCGATCAAATTCCTCGAGCAGCTCAAGCGTCACGGCTCCGACAGCGACCAGTACGCAGATGCGCGCCAGACGTTCGTCGAGCAGGCCAGGAGCCGCGCCGAATCCGTCCAGGACAAGGAACTCTACCTGGCTCGCAACCTCGCCGGCGCTGCGGCACAGTTCTCCGATGACGAGGAGATCCAGACCTTCGCGGACAACCTCGACAACAAGTGGCGAGCGTCAAAAGACGGCGAGGCCGACGCGGGTGCAGATGCAGATACCCAGGCGGACGCGGGGGAAGAAGAAGCGACAGTGACTCCGGGCGCCAAACCCGAAGAGCCGGCCGCACCCCGAGCCGAGCGCCCCACCGAGTCTGCACCACCCAAAGCTCCGCCGAAGAACACGGGCGGCTCGAAAGCCCCCTCGGGAGACTCGGTCTCTTCACTGCTGAGTCAGGCAGATACCGCCAACTCCAAAGGTGACAACGCCGAGGCCAAGCGGCTGTATCGCAAGGTGCTGGATAAGTCGTCCTCGAACTCCAGGGCGCTCTCATCCCTCGGAGCTCTCTACTTCGACGATGCCGCCTACTCTCAGGCCGCGAAGTACTACGAGCGCGCCGTCCGCGCGAGCGGCGGCAATATGAGTTACCGACTCCGACTGGGCATGACCTACTACAAGCTCGGCCAATTCACGCGCGCTCGCGACGCCTGGCAGGCGGTACTCGACCGCGACCCCGGCAACTCGCGCGCAAAGCAGTACATCAAGCTCGTCGAGAGCAAGATCAACTGAGCGACGACAACCCGATACAAGAAAGCAGGAGAGCCCGCCGGGATAATCCGCCGGCGGGCTCTCCTGCTTTCTCGCTTTCTTTTCTACGCTCGTTTGTCGAAAACGATGGTCTTTCCGTCTTCGAGGAGTCGGCATCGCTGCTGCAACTCATCGAAGGTCAAATCGATATCGCCCCGGTTTTGCGACCAGTAGCGCAGCAGCGCGCGCTTAGCCTCGACCTTGCTTCGGCCCGAGAAGACGATGCTTCCCGAGTCGGCCTGTCGCGGGCCGGACGCTGCGTTGACGTATTGATTACCCGAAACACCATCGGAACCGAATACTCTCTGAATTAGTTCGATAACCCCATCGGGCAACCTCCTATACCGAGTCTGGCTAAGTCCGTGACGCGACGCGCTTTCGCACGGCGCGGCTAACGGGCGCTGTCTACGTGGAACCTGAACACAAGTCAATACGATAGCGAGACTTTCGGGCCATCCAGACCGAGATCTCGGCCATCAAGAAGCATGGACCGGGCTCTGCACCTCCGAGACGAGCGATGCCCAGTCTACCTCGATGAGGCGCGACACAAATTCATCATCGTCCAGGAGCGCTCGGACACGCGGATCCGAAAGGGTGTAGGCGTAGCCGTCGTCCAGCACCGCTTGCATCAGCGCGCGGTCTCGAGCCAGCTCGGCCACACGGTCCTTGCGAAGTAGCTCGACTGCGTTCGGGTGGACATGGAGCACGCGCTCCCGGTCGAGTTCATCTGCGTAGTAGCGCACCTTCAACGCATCGTGGAGGCGGTCGAGGTTCGGAACGCTCCACGGGGCCAGGACATTGTGCTGCTCGATAAATGTCGTCAGTACCCCGCCTCGCAGGTGCATCGCGTTGGACGGGTCCAATTTCTCCATCGGTACTTTCAGGAGCACGACGATGGACAGGATGAAATAGATAAGCACGAGCGCCTTGAGCGTTCCCATCGCTGCGCCCCCTGCCCTGTCCAATTTGGAGAGATTTTCACTGGCCGCGTGCACGGCTTTCGTGATGAGCCAGCCGGTAATGGCGATCACCGCATAAATGAGGACACCGGCGAGGATGATGGAGCCCAGCTCGCGGGCGGTGGTCAACTCGGCTCCGGGCCCGAAGATCACGTCACGGAGAGGTCCCGCCGCCCAGACGGCGCCCAGGACGGCGAGCACGGCCGCCGCGATGCGAATCACCTGCGAAAGCGCGCCGCTTCGCCAGCCGAGAGCGGCCATGATGACCAGCACGACCACTACGATGACATCGACCGTCATGAACTTCTCGTCCGAAGACCTTATCCGGTCGTCAGCCTGTCACCGACGGCCAGGAGTTGCTCAAAATTACGCGTCATCACCATCCTCGGCGGACGCGTCCTCGTCCTCGGTTGTATCAGAGGTATCGGATGCGGTCGAATCTTCATCGTCGTCCGACGGGCCGATATCGATGGTCGAGCTCTCTCCACCGGAGACCGCTGGAGACAACGTCCCGTCCTCCGCGCGGCGAGATTCGAGCGGTTTGGCGCGCGAGAGCATCTCCTCGAGCTCTTCGCCTTCGAGCACCTCGTTCTTCTTGAGATACTCGGCCATCTCGTTGAGCAGATCTTCGTTTTTCTCGAGGATGGCCACCGTGCGCTCGAACATCTCTTCGATGAGGGTGTGAACCTCGTCGTCTATCGTGATGGCGGTCTGCTCGGAGTATTGCTGTTGCTGGAACGGATTCTGTTCCTGACCGCCGCTGCCGTAGTTGATATTACCGAGCGAGTCGCTCATGCCGTAGTCGCGCACCATCCGGCGCGCGATATCGGTGACGCGCTGGAGGTCGTTCGACGCCCCGGTCGAGATATCGCCGAAGATGATGGCTTCGGCCGCACGTCCGCCAAGCAACATACAGATTTTCTCGCGCAGCTCGTTGCGCGTCATCAGGTAGCGGTCTTCGAGCGGCACCTGGAGCGTGTAGCCCAGCGCCCCCAGTCCGCGCGAGACGATGCTGACCTTGTGGACGGGGTCGGATTCAGGCAGCGCGCCCGCCACGATCGCGTGGCCGGACTCGTGGAACGCCACGATGTCCTTTTCCTTGTCGTTGAGTCGCCGGCTCTTCTTCTCGAGGCCGGCCATCACCCGCTCGATCGCCTCTTGATAGTCCTCCATCTCGACGGCGTCTTTTTCCTTCCGGGCCGCGAGCAAAGCTGCCTCATTGACGACATTGGCGAGGTCGGCACCGACCATGCCAGGCGTCTGTGCCGCGATGACCTGCAGATCGATGTCGTCGGCCGTGACGATGCTACGGCTGTGGACCTCGAGGATAGCCTTACGGCCACGCACGTCGGGCCGGTCGACGGCCACCTGACGGTCGAATCGGCCCGGGCGCAATAGCGCCGGGTCGAGAATCTCGGGGCGGTTTGTCGCCGCGAGGAGGATGACACCACTGCGCGAGTCGAAGCCGTCCATCTCGACCAGCAGCGCATTGAGCGTCTGCTCCCGCTCGTCATTGCCCTGGTAGCCGCCGCCACCGCGTTGCTTGCCGATGGCGTCGAGCTCGTCGACGAAGATGATACACGGTGCGTTCTCCTGCGCCTGCTCGAAGAGGTCGCGGACACGAGCGGCGCCCACGCCGACGAACATCTCGACGAAGTCCGAGCCACTCAGGTTGTAGAACGGCACGCTGGCCTCGCCGGCGACAGCGCGGGCCAGCAATGTCTTACCCGTGCCGGGAGGGCCGACCAGCAGCACGCCCTTGGGGACCTTGCCGCCGAGGCGAGTGAATTTCGTGGGCTCCTGCAGAAACTCCACGATCTCGGCGAGCTCCTCTTTGGCCTCGTCGCATCCAGCGACGTCCTCGAAGGTGACGCCGGTGCCTTCCTCTTTGTATTCCTTGGCGCGGCTCTTCCCGAAGTCCATCGCAGCCGAGTTCGGACCACCGACGCCCCCGCTCATGCGTCTGAGAAGGAAGCTCCATAAGAAGAAGAGAAGAATCATCGGTAAGATAAAGAGCCACAACGTCGATCCATCGCAGCCCTGATCTTCGAGCGCGTTGATCTCGACGTTGTTTTCGCGCAACATCGGCACGAGTGCTTCGTCGTCCTTGACCTTGACGACCTTCCACACCGTGAAGTCCGGGCTGTTCTTCTCTTTGGCCTTCTCGAGCGCCTTGCCGGTGGGCTTCGCGTAGATCTTTTGTTGCTGGTCGCGAAACGTCACCGAATCTATCTGGCCGGCCTCGACCTTCTCGACAAACTCGCTGTAGCTGATCTGCTTCCCGGGGGGCTCCGAGAAGACATTCCAGAGGATGAAGCCGCCCATGAGCACCAAGATGACGAGCCAGATGCCGCGACTTGTGAAGAAACCGGGGCCGTCTCCGCCCTCGGTATCAGGGCCGGGCTTCTTCTGGTCGGGGCCTCGTTGGTTGAGATTGTTCATGTAAAATTCTCCGCTGGGAACTTCGCTGCGGACGAGGTCTCGCCAACTACGCCCTCCGCATGCCCGCCGGGCGGGCTTCATCAAATGCGTCGTCAATTTAAGGCCAACCAACCTGCTGTCAACGTAAGCTGTCTCCAGCCAACGAGGCACAGCCGATGGCGTACTCGCGACAACACCCTCGCGGCCACGCATATTCACGCCCGGGGCGAATTCCTATTTGCATGCCGCGTTCTTCGGGCGCACAATTAGGATACGAGGGATAATTCACCTCGCTCCAGAACTCCGAGAAACCCGCTTTCATGAAACCACG
The DNA here is from genome assembly GCA_051747295.1 of Myxococcota bacterium. Taxonomy (GTDB): domain Bacteria; phylum Myxococcota_A; class Bradymonadia; order Bradymonadales; family Bradymonadaceae; genus JBNJFZ01. The sequence continues at coordinate 1,018 of JBNJFZ010000153.1, read as the reverse complement.
GACTTCCAGACACGTACTCGGCGTCGCTCTGGCGATGTGCTGCGTCTCGCTGACGACGAGCTGCGGACCGCAGGGTGAAGGCGAGTTCACCTTTGGAACGCCGCTCGAGTACCAGGAGTGCTTCGAAAAGGTCGATCCGATCATGCCGACCTTCTATGCGGCCCGTGATCGGATCGACTCGGTCGGCGTCTTCATTCAGACGCGACCGGATGTCCAGGCAGACGCGGACCTCGTTCATATCGAGGTCTACCGCGCCCCCGACGATATCAGCAAGGTCGAGGGAGAGGCGCTCACGCTCGCCGGGCCCAACGATCCGCTTCCGCAAGCGCGTGCGGCACTGGCGGTCAATGCATCCTGCCCGGATCTCGGGGAATCGTTCGAGCTTCGAGGCACCGTGACCTTCGACGAAATTGGTGCAAACGCCGGCGATGCCGTCCGCGGTGAACTCACCGATGGCACCGTCGTGGTCGTCTCCGATGACGAACCCACCCGGACGGTCGCAGAGGACGTCGCTGGCGCCTGGGATTTCACCGTCGAGGTGGGAGCGCCCTATCGAAACTATCCGACGTTCGACGACGAGTACCGTCGAAGTCCGTAAGAGAGGTCCAGAAACACAGAGAGCCCGCGGGATCATCCGCGAGCTCTATGGCGTTCGTGCGACGCTACTTCAGGACTGGCGTGCCTGGTGCAGCCTGCTCTTGAGGCGGCCAACCTTACGTGCGGCGCGGTCCTTGGGGATCACGTTCTTGGAGGCGGCGCGGTCGTAGGCCGACTCGACGTCCGGAAGGAGCGCTTCGGCTTCGTCCAAATCGCCGTTTTCGATGGCGGTCTGGAACTTGTTGACGAAGGTGCGAAGACGCGTACGGTACTTCTTGTTGTGCTCGTGACGCTTCGCGCTCTGGCGCATGCGCTTCTTGGCTGACTGACTTGTTGGCACGGCTGACTCCTTAACTCGAGTATCTGCAATTCGTTTCGGGCGCTATCTCATTCGGCGCGACGCGGTCGGCGCGGCGCCTGA
>JBNJFZ010000152.1:8494-13732 GCA_051747295.1 Myxococcota bacterium | reverse complement strand
CGGTCGACGACGCTCGACCCCGACCAGCGTCGCCTGCTCAAGGTCGAGGTCCCCGAGGAATTTATCGACGAGACCGACGAGGTCATCGGCGACCTGATGGGCCGCGACGCCTCCGTGCGCTTCGACTTCATCATGGGCAACGCCAATATGGTGGACTCCGAAGAGTTGGACGTTTAGCAGGGGGATTGGGAGATGTAGGAGATGTGGGAGAGAGGGTAGGCTTTGCCAGAACCACGACGATGCAATGACCTACTCCCCTACATCTCCCACATCTCCTACTCCCCCACAGCCCACGTCTCCTACCCAGCGTCGAACTCCTCCCGTAGCCGCTCCAAAAACAACTGCCCCGCCTTGCCCAGCGGCTGCTCGGCGCGGTGGACGAGCTGGGGTTTGAAGTCGTAGCGGGATCCCTCGGCGTAATCGAGCTCGACCAGCTCGCCGGCGCCAAGGTCGTCTCGAACCAGGTGCATGGGCATCCAGCCAAAGCCAAGCCCCTCCAAGATGGCATGGCGCTTGGTGTGAAAGTCGCTCAGGTAGAACATCCGGGGGCCACCGAACATCCGCTCGTCGCGTCCGGCGTCCGCGCTGGAGTCCTGGATGGTCAGCTCGATGTGGTCGCGTAGATCACCCAGCGTCAGGGTTTCCTTCGCGCTGGCCAGCGGGTGCCCTGGCGCGGCGACCAGTGCGACCGTGACGGCCGAGAGCGCGTGAGCAGTCAGGTGCGACCCCAACTCGAAGTCCTTGACCAGCATCAGGTCCGCGCGGTCGGCCTCGAAGCGATGTGCCACGCCGCCCAGAAACTCCATCTTCACCTCGATGCTGGTGGGCACCTCCGTATCCGCCATCGTTCGCAACGCTGCCATCACCGGGTTCATCGGCAAAATCCCGTCGATAATGACCTCGAGCGTCGGCTCCCATCCGGTCGAGACGTGGGCGGCGAGCGCCTCCAGTCGCCTGGCGCCGGCGAGCACGTCGCGTCCCTCCTCGAGGATCATGCGGCCGGCCTCGGTGAGCCGGGCACGGTGGCCGGAGCGGTCGAAGACCTCGACGTCGAGTCGCTCCTCGAGTCGTCGAATCGCATAGCTCACCGACGACTGCGTGACGTGCAGGCGGCGGGCGGCCGCAGAAAAGCTCCCCTCCTCGGCGATTGCCTGCAGGGTTTCGAGCGCATCGAGGTCGATTTTCATAAACTATATCGAAAAATTAGATTAAGATTGCCGATAATTTATGCTTTCATTCGATGGAAATGCCACCACAATGTCAAGTCGATACAGATACACGGCATCCTCGCCCCACAAAAAGGAGATGGACATGGTTTCCGAAACGAACCCACTTGGCCTACACGGCATCGACTTCGTCGAATTTAGCTCCCCAAACCCCGGAAATCTCGACGAGATTTTCACCGCGCTGGGCTTCTCGCTGCTCAAGCAGCACACCGACAAGGCGATCGACTACTACAGCCAGAACGATATCCATTTCTTCGTCAACCGCGAGGACGAAGGATTCGCGGCGGACTTCCGCGACGAGCACGGACCGTCGATCTGCTCGATGGGCTTCCGCGTCGAGGACGCGCAGGCCGCCTTCGACACCGCGGTCTCCCGCGGCGCGAAGCCGGTCGGCGACGACGTCGCAACAGACCTCGACCTCCCCGCTATCTGGGGCATCGGCGACAGCCTCGTCTATTTTGTCGACCAGTGGGGCGAGGGCGAGACGTTTATCGAGACCCGTTTCGACGAGCATGAAAACCCGACCGACGTCGAGTCCAAGGGCTTCCTGCGCATCGACCACCTGACGAACAACGTCTACCAGGGCACCAAGCAGGAGTGGGCGAACTTCTACAAGGACGTCTTCGGCTTCCGCGAGATCCGCTTCTTCGACATCAAGGGCAAAAAGACCGGCCTGACCAGCTACGCGCTGGCCTCGCCGTGCGGCACGTTCTCGCTGCCGATCAACGAGAGCTCGGACGAGAAGTCGCAGATCGAAGAGTACCTCAACGAGTATGGTGGCCCGGGCATCCAGCACCTCGCGCTGCTGACCAACGACCTGCTCGACTCGCTCGACGCGATGGAAGGCGGTCCGATCGATACGCTCGATATCGACTCGGGATACTACGAGGAAGTCTTCGACCGCGTGCCGAACGTCGTGGAAGACCACGATCGCATCGAGCACCACGACGTGCTGGTCGACGGCGACGAAGACGGTTACCTGCTGCAGATCTTCACGAAGAATATCATCGGCCCGATCTTCTTCGAGCTCATCCAGCGCAAGAACCACAAGTCCTTCGGCGAGGGCAACTTCCAGGCGCTGTTCGAGTCGATCGAGCGCGACCAGGAGAAGCGCGGGGTCCTCTAGGACACGCGCGGTTCGCATGCGGCCAAGATGGCCGCATGACAGGAACGTGGTGCGCCCATCTGGGCGCACCATTTTTATTTATGCTTCGAGAAGCGCGACGGTTCCAAGCCCACCATCTGCGCAGATCGACACGATGGCCCGGGTCCCGGGCTCCATCTCCGCCAGCTCCTTCACAGCCTGACTCAAGATCCGTGCGCCGGTCGCGCCGAACGGGTGCCCCAGCGCCACGCTTCCACCGTTGGGGTTGATGCGATCGGTCGGAAAGTCGCCAAAGTCGCGGTCGACCCCGACGCGGTCCTTCAGGAAGCCCTCGTCCTCGAGCGCCTTGATATGGCAGGCGACCTGCGCGGCGAAGGCCTCGTGGATCTCCCACAGTTCGATGTCGTCGTAGCCCAGGTCGTTGCGGGCGAGGATCCGCGGGATCGCGTAGGCCGGCGCCATCAGCAGGCCCTCGGTGAAGATATCGACCGCGGCGACCTCCCAGTCGAGCATCTTAACCCGCGGGCGATCGTCGTCGAAGCGGTCCAGGCCGTCCTCGGTACTCAACCAGACGCCCGCCGCACCGTCGGTCAGCGGCGAGGAGTTGCCGGCCGTGAGCGTCCCGTTTTCGCGGTCGAACGCGGGGCGAAGCTTGCCCAGCTTCTCCATCGACGTATTCGAGCGGGGGAATGCATCCTTGCTCGCGCCGGCGTACGGCACGATGAGGTCGTCGAAGAATCCGGCGTCCTGCGCCGCGGACGAATTGTTGTGGCTATTCAGTGCGATCTCGTCCTGCCAGTCGCGCGGAATATCCCACTCCTTGGCCATCTCCTCACAGTGCTCGCCCATACTCTTCCCGGTCGCGCGATTCTTGATGCTCGGGATATGCAGGCCGATATCACCGATCGACAGGTCCTTGAGCGCGTCGAGCGCGTCCGTCGGGCTCGAAATACCTGTCGCTCGCCGTAGCCAGTCGGACAGCGACTGACTCAGCCCGATCTGCACGCGGCTCATCGACTCGACACCGCCGCACATGGCGACGTCGCGACCGCCGTGTCCCAGCACGCCCGCCGCGTCGAAGACCGCGGCCATGCTCGTGCTACACGCCATCACCGTCGAAAGCGCGGGCACGTTCGGGTCCAATCCCGAGTCCACCCACACCTCTCGCGCGATATTGCTGTACGCCAGGTTTGGCGCGACCGTGCCCCAGACCAACATATCCGGGCAATCGTCGATGTCCTCGATCATCTCCTGAACGACCGGGATGCTGATTTCAATCGCTCCCTCGTCGGACAACGCCCCGTCGACCTTGGTAAATGGGGTTCTCACGCCTTGTAGCAGCCAGAATTCTCGGTCGGACATCGTTCGCTCCGTGTTGAGTCGCTTGCGTCGTATGGATGGTTTCGCGCCAATGCAGTTTCAAATTCTCACGCCCGAATCATGGCACACGCCCGGCCTGTCACAAACCCCACCGAGCACCGTCTCCTGATCAATGACCCACATCCCCCGAATCTCCCACATCTCCTACTCCCCCAAGCCCTGCCCCTCTACCACCTTGTACGACCTTATCCTACATCATCACACAAATTTTTTGCGGGTCTCTCTTGGCGGGTTATAGTGGAGTTGTGGACGGGCCATGGATGGCCCAAACCCGGCGCGACATATTCGCGTCGAGCGGTCGGCTCGCCTGAGATTGCACTGTATTTGTGCGGGCTTAGGGCGAGAGCTAGAATGTTGATGGTTGTATTCATCAGCGAGCCAGGGATGGCGAGCTTCGGCGAGTACCCATTGAGAGTCCGAGCCGACTCAGGTTTTGTCACGGATGACACCAGCATGAACAAGGAGAAGAGCGCATGCTCACCCTCACCAGGAAGGTCGGGGAGTCGATCCGCATCGGCGACGACATCGAGATAGTTGTCAAGGAAATCAGGCGCAACCAGGTCCGTATCGGGATCGTCGCGCCGCGGGAGATTCCTATTTACAGGGAAGAACTCTACGAAGAAATCCAGAAGCAGCGCGAGGAAGACGGCGAGGATTGATTCCTCACGCAGCTTCACACCGACAAATAGGAAAGCCGGCAGTCACATCGACTGCCGGCTTTCTTTGTTGGTGCGTGTGTTCTCGACGTGCGGGCTTGATAGCCCAACGGCGGCCTTTGCAGGCCGCCGCACGTGCCTGCATCAGTTCATGCACTCTTTGTAGATTCGCTTCGCGCCCAGCACCACCCGATACAGCGCGACTTCGCGCATCGAGTCGTCCTGACCCTGTGCGGTGATGAAGAATCGCGTGCCCTCCGAGCGGAACTCCAGGCAGTCGATGTCGTCGGTCACATCGATGGGCGTGCTCGAGCCGTCGATGATCGTATCCTGCGTCATCGGGTCGACGGCGGCGGGATCTTCGGGTTCGTCGTGGAAGTCGTGCGCTTCGGCCACCACGCGTCCTTCGGTGTCCGACAGTATGCAGCTGGTCAAATCAAAGTCTTGAACGACCTGCTCGAGTTGGTAGCGCAGCGCGGTATCCGCGTCGTCACTGCGACGTCGGCGTCGGTCGTTGATCTCGATGGCGACAGCCATGTCTCCTCCGTGAGGTTGATTCTGTTGACACAGCTCCATCCATAGAGCTGCTCACGGTCTACACTACGGTGTGAGCCGGTCCCGTCAAAAAAATAGCGGCCCGCCGGAGTACCGGCGGGCCGCTATAAGCCTTGGATATCGTAGAACTTGCTCAGTCGTCGCCCACGCTGATGTCAGCCCAGGCGTCGTCGACCGTCGAGGATTCGGCGAGCGATTTTTTCTCTTTCTTTTTCTCTTCCTCGGCCGCTTCGGCGTCATCAGCTTCGTCGGCCTCATCATCAGCGTCTTCAGCCGCTTCGGCCTCCTCAGCTTCTTCCTCGTCCTCTTCCTCGTC
>JBNJFZ010000152.1:0-8394 GCA_051747295.1 Myxococcota bacterium | reverse complement strand
GCGGCTTCCTCGACGTCCTCTTGAACCTCGTCGGCAGCCTCGGAGACGTCGTCCCCAACGCTTCCTGCTGCTTCCGCGACATCCTTCTGTACCTCGTCGGCGGCTTCCTGGACGTCTTCAGCAACGTCTTCGGCGCCTTCAGCAACGTCTTCAGCAACATCTTCGGCGCCTTCAGCAACGTCTTCCGCGACCTCCTCGGCGGCCTTCGGTTCCTCGGACTCAGCTTCAGACAACTCGGCGAGTCGCTGCGCCTCGGCAACCTCGTCGGAGGTCGCTTCCGCTTGCTCGCCAGCACCCTCTTCGCTCGCCGCGGTGGTCGACGCGGCAAAATTCGCTTTCTTGAGTCGCGACTCGAGCAGGCTGACCTTCTCCTGCACGGCGTCCAGTTGGCGCTGCGTGATCTTGTACGCCTTGTCGTTGTTGTCGGCCCGTCGGCGCTGACGGTCACGGTCTCGCGCGGTCTTCTTGAGCTTTTCGCGGAGATCGCTCTCGAGCTTCTCCATCTCCTTTCGGACCGACTCGACGTCCGACGCCTTGGCCGATCTGAGCTTCTCGATCTCTTCGCGCATCTCCTCGAGTTCTTCGTCGCCGACATCCTCGTCGGGCTCGCCGGCTCTCGGGGGATCTTCGACCGGCTTCTTCGCTTCGACGGGCTTACTCGGTGCAGACTTGGTGGCACCGCCCGCGCGGAGACTCTCGATCTCCTGCTTCGCCTCTGCCAGCTCCTGGCGCAGGTCGAACAGCGTATCCTGGGTCGGAGCCGCGCTCTGCTCGGCTTCCTTTCTCGCCTCCTCATCGGCCTTGAACTCGTCGACTCGCTCTTTGAGGTCGTAGTTCTTCTGCTTGAGCGACTTGATCTCGTCCTTGGCTTCGGCGAGGTCTTCTTTGATCTCGCCGATAGAGTCATCCGAGCCCGAGCCACCCGTGTCGGACGTGCTCTTGGACTTGAGTGCTTCTTTTTCTTCTTCGAGTTCTTTCTTGGCCGCCTCGTAGGCTTCTTTCTGACGGCTGGCCGACCAGATAAACCAGGCGGCGAAGGCGACGACGATACCGGCGCCGATGAGTACGATGGCTGTCGTTGGGTCCATAAGGCTGATGTCCTGAAAAGTTGACCGCCCGTCAAACGCGCGGTTCGGTGGCTGCGTGCGGAGTAAAAAGAGAACGGCGGATAGTTAGCACCGGGCCGCGAAAACCGTCAAGGTCTCGCCCCATACCGCCTGTATTTATTCTTCTTCGCGTTGTTGCCCGACGTAGGCATTCTGGAGTGCCTCCAACTCGGGTGCCAGGGTCTCTACCCGGTTGGGCCGCTCGAGAAGCTCGGCGAGTCCGGCGGGGATGCTGACCTCGCGCTGGAGGATCGGCTCGACGACGTCGTTGAACTTGGCCGGATGTGCGGTCGCTACGATGATCCAGTCCCCGGAATCGAGCTGCTCGCGCACATGGGCGGCACATGCTGTGTGCGGATCCCAGACCTGGCTCCAGCGATCCGGGCCCCGCCGAATCTCCTCGACAATGGCTTCATCATCGACCGCGAAAGCTCGGATCTTCTGGCGCACCGTGTCGACGTCGGGCCACATGTGCCGCAGCCGCTCCATATTCGACGGGTCACCCACATCCATCGCATTCGCCAGCGTTTGAACGGTCTCGAATGCTCGCCAATCGCCGGATTCGAGGAAGTCGACGACCGAGCGGTTGGCGTTCGTCGCCAGTACGACATCGGCGATCGGCAGTCCGACCTCGCGCGTGTACAAACACGCGAGGACGTTCCCCAGGTTGCCCGACGGCACGATAAACCCCGGTTCGACCCGGTGTCGCTGCCAGTACCAGGCACTCGCCGCCGCATAATAGGTCATCTGCGGGAGCAATCGCCCGATGTTGATGCTGTTGGCCGATGACAGGCGCACATTTTCCTGCCACCACTCGTCGGCGAACGCCGCTTTCACCATGCGCTGGCAGTCGTCGAAGTCTCCCTCGACCGCGTACGTCCAGACGTTGTCGTCCCAGCAGGTCAACTGCTGTTCCTGGCGAGGCGAGACGCGGCCCTTCGGATACAGCACGATGACTTCGACGTTTGGCTTGCCGTAAAACGCTGCCGCGACGGCTCCGCCCGTATCGCCCGAGGTCGCCACGAGGATCGTAACCGGTTCCTCCGCACCCTCGTTCAGGCGGGAGATGCAGCTGGCCAGAAATCGAGCCCCCACGTCCTTGAACGCCGCAGTCGGTCCGTGGAAGAGCTCCAGCACGGAGGTCTTCCGCTCCAACTCACGCAGCGGGATATTGAACGCAAATGTCTCGTCACAGATCTCGGGCAGCGCCTCTTCCAGGCGGTCTCCCTCGAAGAAGGGCGCGAGCAGACGCTGCGCGATATACTTGATATGGCTCAGGTTCGAGAACCGCTCGGACCCCAGGCGTGGCAACGCCTCGGGCACAAACAGGCCACCGCCGGGGGCGAGTCCGGCCAGCAACGCCTCCGAAAGCGAGGCGCTCGTCGTTGAATCTCTTGTACTGATAAATCGCATGCGAACTTGTCTACCGTGCGTAGTGAGCGATCGTTGTTCTCAAGTCTCTCGTTCGATCAAGCGTGCGCCAGGCACATCGATGGAGGATACCCAGGCGCGCGCTTCGATATCTTCGTTGGCGAAGGCCTCGACCATTGCGTCTCGCGCGGCGTTGGCCTGCTCGCGCCCGTTGCACCACGCAAAGACGCTGGGCCCGGAGCCCGAGATCGAACAGCCGAGCGCGCCCTCATCGAGCGCCGCCACTCGGACCCGCCCGAACCCGCGAATCAACGGGGCGCGGTGCGGCTCGATAAGCATATCCGACAGCGAGCGCTGGATCATCTCCGTGTCGTTACGGTAACACCCAGCCAGGAAACCGGCGAGGTTGGCGGACTGGTGCACGTAATCCTTGAGGGGCAGCTTGGTCGGGATGACTTCGCGAGCTTCGTGCGTGTCGATGCGCAGCTTCGGATTCACCAGGACGCAGAAAATCGAGTCCGGAACCGGAATACGCACCACGTCGATCGGGTCGAGCGCGCGGGTGAGCGTCAATCCGCCGTAAAGACACGGTGTGACGTTATCTCCGTGCACGTCGCCGCTGGCGACCGATTCGCCGAGCAGTGCATAGCACAGCATGCGCTCGAGCCCCATTTGCTCGTCGAGCAGCCCGTTGGCCGCCACGATGGCTCCGACCGCCGATGCCGCCGAGCCTCCCATGCCGGATCCAAGCGGGATTCCCTTCTCGATGTCGACTTCGAATCCGTAGTCGAGATCCCGGTCGGCGATGAGCTGCACCAGCCCCACTGTCGCGGTATTCTCGTCGGCCTTGCGTGGCAACTCGGTGACGACGCCCTCGATGCGGTCGATCCGCACCGTCGGCTCGTCGATGCGTCGGACCGTGACGCGGTCGCCGATCGAGTCGGTCGCAAACCCCAGGATGTCAAAGCCCACGGCCACGTTTCCGACCGTAGCCGGGGCAAACGCTGTGGCGAATTCTGCGTCGCTCATGTCGTCGCTCCCACGTAAGTTGCCAGTCGCAATAGATCCGCGAAAATGCCGCCTGCCGTCACCGCCGGGCCGGCGCCCGGACCCTGCACGACCAACGGGTTTTCGTCGTAGCGCCGCGTCCGAAACTGCACGATGTTGTCGGTGAGGTGAATCCTAGCAAACGCGTGTGTTTCCGGGTACCGCCGAAGCTTCACGCTGGCCGTTCCCTTCGCATCGACACGCCCGACAAATCTAAGCACCTCACCGGTCTCTCGCGCGTCCTCGAGCAGCGCGGTCATCTCGTCATCGTAGTCGGGCAGGGCGCTCAAGAAGTCCTCGATGCTGCCCTCGCTGAGTTCGTCGGGCACCAGACCCTCGACTTCCACGTCGTCGAGCTCGAGGTCGAGCCCCATTTCACGAGCCAAGATGACCACCTTTCTCGCCACGTCCATGCCCGACAGGTCCTCGCGAGGATCCGGCTCGGTAAACCCCTTCTCCTTGGCCTCGACCAGGATCTCCGAGAACGGTCGCTCACCGTCGAACGAGTTGAACAGGTAGGATAGCGTGCCCGACAGGATGCCCTCGACCTCGATGATGTCGTCGCCGGTCTCGAGCAGGTCGCGCAGTGTCTGAATGATGGGCAAGCCGGCGCCGACCGTCGTCTCGTACAGGTAGTGGCGCCGCTTGGAGCGAACCGCTTGCTTGAGCCGGCGGTAGTACTCCATCGACTGCGTGTTGCCCTTCTTATTGGGCGTGACGACGTGGATGCCGCGCTCCAACCAATCTGCGTAGTGGTCTGCGACGGCGTGGGATGCGGTGCAGTCGATGATCACCGCGTGCGGGTGATAGTCGGTCTGCACGTGGTCGACGAGTGCGTCGAGGTCCGCTTCAACGCCGTTCTCCGCCAGCTCCAACTCCCACTCGGCCGGGTCGATGGCCGACTCCTCCAGGACCATGCGGTCGCTGGTCGTCAGCGCTCGCACGCGAATGTCGATCATGCGGTCTTCGCGCAATCGCTCGAGCTGCACGCCCAGTTGGCTCAGGAGCGTGCCTCCGACGTTGCCCGGGCCGATGATGCCGACCGAGAGCGTCTGTTTGGACAGGTAGAATCCGGCGTGGACCGCGCGCAGCGCACGCGTCGCTTCGCCCTGGTCGATGACCGCGGAGATATTGCGCTCCGACGAGCCCTGCGCGATCGCGCGGATGTTGACGTTCGCCTTGCCCAGCGCCCCGAAGAACTCGGACGCGACGCCCGGAATGCCGGCCATACCGTCGCCGACGACCGCCAGGATGCAGTTGTCCTCGTTGATGTCTACCGTCTGGATGCGCCCCTGGTGGAGCTCGGCGAAGAATCCGCGCTCGACCGCGTCCTTGACCTGGCGCGCCTGCGCCTGCGGCACCGCGAAGCAAATCGAGTGCTCCGAGCTGGCCTGCGAGATCATGACCACCGAGATGCCCGCCTCGCGCAGCGAGTCGAAGAGTCGGCTGGCGATGCCGGGCACGCCGATCATGCCGGACCCCTCGACGTTGACCAACGCGATGTCCTCGACCGTCGCGAACCCCTTGACCATATGCTCCGAGGCGCCCGACAGGTGGATACGGGTGCCCGGAAAGTCGGGGTTGAAGGTGTTTCGGATATAGAGCGGAATCTCGAGCTCGACCGCCGGCGCCATCGTGCTGGGATGGATGACCTTGGCGCCAAAATACGCCATCTCCATCGCTTCCTGGTAGCTGAGCTTCTCGAGCAGCACCGCGTCCGGGACCTGCCGCGGATTCGCGCTCATCACGCCGTCGACGTCCGTCCAGATATGGATGGAGTCGGCTTCGAGCATCGCGCCGAAGATCGACGCCGAGAAGTCGCTGCCGTTTCGCCCGAGCGTGGTCGGTATGCCCTCGGGCGTGCTCGCGATGAAGCCGGTGATGATGACGTACTCGGTGTCCCGCGAGCTCAGCCACTCGGCCAGCGCCTCTCGGGACGCTTCGCGGTCGACCACCGGCCCTAATTCCCCGGATTGCACGGTCAGAACCTCGCGAGCGTCCAGCCAGTCGACTGACTCGCCCTGCGCCGCCAGGTGCGCAGCGAGCAGTTGCGCCGACCAGAGCTCTCCGTATCCCGAGATCAGGTCCGACGCCGTGCCCGGCGACGTGCCGAGCAACCACAGGGCGCGCAGGATGTCTTCGATATCGTGAAAATCATCCTTGAGCCGCGACTCGAGCGCCTCGGCCCGGTTGGCCGGCAACAACTCTTCGATGATGCCAAAGACGTGCTCGCGCAGCTCCTGGATCTCGTGCCGATACCCGCTGTCGCGGTCCTTGGCCTGCGCGACCAGGCTCAAGAGCCGGTCCGTCACCCCGCCCATCGCCGAGACGACGACGCCCTTTTGCTCATCCTCACGGTCGACCAGGATTTGACCGACACGCCGGTAGAGCTCCGCGCTCGCGAGGCTCGATCCGCCGAATTTGTGCACCGTCCAAGTACTCATATCTCTGCAATGTCCTTCACTATACGTCCGGAGCGCGCTGCGCGCATCCAACTAGAATCGATACAAAACACCGAGTTGCGTGGTCACGGGGAAGTTCAGGTCATTACCCGACAGCGGCACGAAATAATAGGTCACGTCCACGCTCGCAACCGCGTGGTAGGTCTGGAAGAACCGCCAGATGAGCCGTGGGCGAGCGTTGACGCCCATCATGAAGTCAAAGTCGTCGAACGTCGCGTACGCCGATGGCCCACAGTCGGTTCGCACCACGCAACTCTCGTCCTCCCACGCCGTAAAGTCGTCCAGCCGCGCGATCTCCAGCGAGAAGCTCGCCCCGAAGTTGAAGTTGCCGAACTCGACGCCGAGATCGCCGCCGCCGAAGGCGCGTAGCGTGGTGAAGTCCTCTCGCAGGCGGCCGTTGTAGTCGGTGATCGAATTGAGGATCTGAAATCCCATCGTCACCCCGAACTCGCGGGTCAGGAGATAGGTCCCGTGGATGCCGATGCCGGCGTTGCCGAACATCGAGCGGCGGTCCGGCGGGAAGCCCTCGCGCTCCGGATAAACCGGCGGTGGGAATCGCAGGAAGGATGCGTACGCAAACTCGACCTGCAGCGAAAACGGGCTCTTTCCGCTCGCGCTCTGGATGCCGCGCTCTTCCTCGGGGGCCTGCAGACAACACGGCAAATATCGGCTCATCAGCCGATTGCTCGCCTCTTCCAGAGACGCCGGATCGGCTCGCTCGATCTCGATGCTCTCGGGCTTCAAGAACCGCTCTTCTTCGGCCGAATACAGCCACATCATGACTTCGTGGCGCCCTCCCTGGGCGGGAAACGCGTAGACGAACGCCGCATAATCAGCCTCGGCGAACTCGGTGAGTCGCGTTGCGTCTGCGCGGTCCGGTCCCTCGGTCTTCAAATCTTCGATCAGGAAGTCGCGGGCGCTCTCGAAGGCCTCCACGACAGCCTCCGGGTAGAGACCCGCGCGAATCTGCTGGCGTGGGTCGAGCAATATCATGCGCTGGAACTGGCGGACCAACTCCAGCGTCTGCCGCTCCTGCTCGAGGTAGCTCAGCGCCAGATACAGCGATACCTGCGCGGCGCGCTGCGGTTCGAGCAGATCCAGATAGAGGTAGTCGAACTCCTCCCGCGCCGTCTTCAGGTTCTCGACGGCCTGGTCCGTCTCGAGCGCCTTGTAGGCCTTCATCCCCGACTTGGCTGCCAATTTTGCGTAGTTGAGGTGGAGCTCGGCATCGTCGACCTCGCCGGCGAGGACCTCGAGGTCCTCACGGCTGACGTGCTCGAGGACGTCATCATGCGAGGCTGCGTACGAGGTCGAACCGCGGTACAGCGCGCGGCTGGCTTCGACCGCTTCACGCCCATCGAGCGACTCCTCGAAGACCCGCGTGTGCGGCGAGATGACGATGGACGGCCGCTCGTCGGGGTCTTCGACCTGGGCGTGCGCATCGGATGCGCCGACGAGCGTCAGCCAGACAGCCCCCATCAAAAACAACCATGTCGGAATGCGTCGCGCCAACTCGTACGCCCGTCTCACCAGTTCTAGCCGCGCCTGCGGCCGTTTCGCGGCATGATACTGGTACAAAGGCGCGCGTAAATCCACCCGACTAGCGTGGTTCAGGAACCTCACGCCTGGCCCCTGCCGCCTCACGGCGGCTTCCACACGGCTGCGCGCCGCGGGGAGGCGATCCGGTGTTTCCTATCTCGCCGGGTTTCCACGTCCCCGGACCTGGATCACGGTTGGAGATTCCAGATCGTGCCCCCGCGACGTTAGTCGTGGGGGCTGTCGGCCCTCTGGGCCGACTGGGGGCCATGGCACCGCGGTTCAACTAAAGGGGCTGTCGGCCCGCTGGGCCGACTGGGGGCCATGGCACCGCGGTTCAATTAAGGGGGCTGTCGGCCCTCTGGGCCGACTGGGGGCCATGGCACCGCAAACCCAAAACCCTGCCCCCGTGCGAATCCGCGGCTGCGCCGTTCTGAGCGCGTAGAAGGCCTCCGTCAAATCTCCAACGCCTTCTGAGGCCGCAGAAGGCTGGCCTGCGACCACAAACGCTTTAAATGGCACCAGAAGAACATTCTGCAGCCTCCAAGCGCTTGTGCGGGCGTAGCAGGCGAGGGGGCGAGCATCGAACGCTTTCTTTGTGTGCAGAACGAGAATCCACGGCCTTGGGCGTCTTGTTCGCGCGTAGAAGCCGTTGAAGCCTGCAGGAAGGCTTCAGAAATGCCTGGAGGCCGTCAGAGACTGCAGCGACACGTCAAAAATCCGTGGAAGGCGTCGGAGGTTGCAGGAAGGCGCCAAAAATACGTGGAACGTGTCCGAGGCTCCAGGAAGGCGCCAAAAGCCTGCGGGAGTCGTCGGAGGCTGCAGGAAGGCGCCAAAAGCCTGCGGGAGTCGTCGGACGTGGTTCAGGAACC
>JBNJFZ010000151.1:0-13795 GCA_051747295.1 Myxococcota bacterium | reverse complement strand
ATGATTCACCTCTTCCTCGCTCAGACCCTCTGGATCGCCCTGGTCCTGCTGGGCGTCGAGGCGCTCGCTCGCGACCAGCAGCCATCCTGAGAGCGCCTAAGACGCGATCGACTTCCGTGCGCGATCGGCTTCCGTAAAAAGTCTTTCCCTGGAAGCTAAGCCAATGTGTGCGCTCGGAAGATAGCACCGACGACGAATCCTCCTGATACTGTCGCTCCACACGCAAAAAAGCGCCCACGTCGCGAGAGGCGACGTGGGCGCTTTTTTTAGCTCCGGCGGTTGGACTCGAACCAACGACAAGGCGGTTAACAGCCGCCTGCTCTACCAACTGAGCTACGCCGGAATATGGACCCCGAAACTTCGCCGGGGCGCCGGAGTATGCAACAGCTCAAAGCATGCGTCAACACATTTATTTGCCCCGCGCCGACACAACCAGATCAGCCGATCGATGCCGTCAGCACCGAGGCTCGCACCGTCGCACTGAATTCACGCTCGTGCCAGTAAGTATCGATCGCGTCAGCGATGTAGCGCAGGACCGTATCGCGCTCGGACGAGCGTATGATGCCGATCCAGTGCGGGAAAAATGTTTCGCGGAGAAGCGGTGACTGCAAAAAGTCCAGACCACTATCAAACCCCACTTCCCACTCGAATTCACTGATCTCGATATCGACGAGTCCGTTATCCTTCGCGCTGCGAAGCAGCCTGGCCGACGTCATGAGCGAGTCGCGAAGCTCGCCGACGCGGTCGCGAACATGGTTCAAGTCGTGCTGGCGCAGCGCTTCTTCGAGCATGTCGTAGAACACGTCGAAGCTCGACACGAGGGGCGCCGCGACGGTGAGCCTCCCACCATCCGAGGCGACTCGCGCGAGCTCGGCGGTCGCTTCTTCGACCTGCCTGGACGTCACGAGCCCATTGAGACAGACGACTCCCTTGAAGACCCCATCGGCGTACGACAGATCCGTGGGCCGCTGCCCTACGAAGAAGATGCGGTCGACACCGGCCTCCTCGGCTCGGCTTCGCGCTTCATCCAGGAAGTCCCGGTTGTTCTCGACCGCGATAATGCGGCTGTCTTCGGAGAGGTGTTCGTCGAAGTAGAGAGGGACGCGGCCGCAGCGTGCTGCGGCGATCAGGACGGTCGCCTCTGATGGGAACGGAAGCAGATCACCTGCTGCATCGAGTAAGGGGGCAGTCCAGAGTCGTTCGACGACCTCACGGTGGGCGACCACCGCCTCGTTTTCTGCCTCGCTTTCTTCCATGGCCTACTCGAAATGCTCGAATCCGAGGGAGTCGAAGTCCATTTGCTTGCCATCGGGCCCGAGTATCCGCATGCCCTCCTCGGGCGCGCGAACTTCACCAATATCGTAGACGTCCCATTCCTCGCGGCGCGCGACCTCCCACAGCTTGGGCATCCGCGCCGGTGGCACCGAGATCAACAACTCGTAATCGTCGCCTCCGGTCAACATCAGCTCCAGCAAATCGATATCGACTGCCTCGCCGAGCGTGATGAGCTCGGGATGACGCGGCAGGCTGTGGGTTTCGATCGTGGCGCCTACCGAGCTGGAGTCCAAGATGTGCCCGAGATCCCGCGCCAGACCATCGCTTATGTCGATCAGCGACGACGGGATGCCGTACAGGCCGAGCAGTGCTCCTTCGCGTATGCGCGGATTGGGACGTCGATGTGCGGTGAGGAGGCCGGGAAAGCTCTCCGGGTCCACGTCGAAGTCACCCCGGAGTATGGCGAGCCCGGCAGCAGAAGCCCCGGTTGGACCCAGCAAAATCAGTCTATCGCCCGGCACCGCGCCATTTCGAAGGACCGGACCAGCCGGCGACGCCTCGCCCAGGAGGGTTGTCGTAATGACGGTCGGCCCCGTCGTCGATGTGACATCACCGCCTCCGACGGACACGTGAAACCCCTCGGGAATCAGCTCGCCACAGGCGGCCTTAATGCCGGCGAGTAACTCGTCGATCCATGCCTCGTCGACGTCCTCACTGAGCGTCAGGTTCAATAGAAAGGCGCCCGGGCCTCCCCCCATAGCTGCAACATCGCTGAGTGAGACGGCGAGCGCCTTCCAGCCGATATCGTGTGCCGAGCTCCACTCACGACGAAAGTGCGTCCCCTCGACCAGCGTATCAGTGGTTATGAGGTCGAAGCGCCCAGGATCGAGCACGGCACAGTCATCTCCGATACCAAAGGTTACGCCTTCAGGCTGGTCGAAGAGTGTCGCTATGCGCTCTATGAGCTCGAATTCACGATACATCGTTTGATGGGAGCAGGCGTGCAGAACAGTGGGGCTTGGTCACAATGCTTGCGAGCAGTTATCCCAGAAAAAAGCCAAAAACAAAAGAAAAATCCCACCCCAGAACAACAGGGCAACCGTCACCATGCGCGTCTTGAAGCGGCTGACCTCGTCCTGGAATTCGTCCGCGCTGGCCTGCGCCTGAACCTGCGCGATGATCAAGCGCGACTGGAGGCTCTCGGCGAGGTCCTCGAGGTACTCGCGTGCCAGCTCGTCATCAGGGTGGTCGATGAGGTGAAATCGCAGGCGACGAATGCCAATGTCGAGGAGCTCGGCTTCCGTGATGAAGTCGACGAAGTTTTCGAGTCGTTCCTCGCTCCAGTCGTCCTCGAGCGCGCCCCACAACAGCCGTGCCTGGTCGTATTCAGCTTCCTTCCCCGGGGGTGGCTGTTCCCACGGGGCCTCGCCTTCATCATAGGACATGGCCTCGCGTTGATTCAGCCCACAACGCGCACAGTTCTCAACGTCCGGGTCGAGCTTCTTCGCACACTTGGGACACCTGGGGCCGGGCCCCGGCTCGGGAATCATGGCCTCGAGCGCGTCCTTGCGCAGATACGATCGCACATCCTCGTTGCTGCCAAAGCCCCGCGCTCTGGTGGCGTCATCGACCCGCAGATTCTCCAGGTTTACGCCCGTGACGCGCGCGAGGTCGTCGGCCGTCGCCGTCGGTGCATCCTCGAGCGACGCGTCTGCATCCTGGGCCTCTCGACCCGCGGACTCCGGCGTACGCTCGCCATCGCGATCATGCTCGGTGGTCGGGTCGCCGCCGACATCCAGGCTGTTCTCCTGCCCACAATTCGCGCAGACGAGCAGCAAGCCACTCGGCGAGGGCTCGACCTTCTCGGGCTCTCCTACGTGAGAGCAGTGTTCGCAACGAAACTCCACGACCTATCCACTTCTGCAGTAAAATCAGCGTCCTGCTGGGCGCGCCTCAATTCCAGGGGGTGACTTCTCCGTCGACGTCGAACTCGAAGAGCTCCAGCGCGCGCTGCGGACGACCCGATGGTCCAAATTGGAGCGCTCCAGCCGCACCGGCAGTAGGTTGCCGACGCATCACCTGCTTTCGGAGTTGGTGGCGGCGAGCGGCGCTCCGCTTCTCCGGGCTCAACCCGCGAGTCGACCGCCACACTTGCTTTCCAAGAGTCGCTACCATCCATGCCACGTCGAATGCCTCGGCGTCCAGATTCACGGGCCGGCGTCCGGTCTTCTCCTCGAACATGCGCGAGAACGCCCCCGCCTTGCCGCCTTCAGCGGGCCCCACAAACACGTCCGGATAAATCGCCCCCGCAGCATGTGCTCCGGTCATACGCATCGACTCTCCCTGCCAGCCAGGCATCCCGAGCAACTGAACCGCATCTCCGTCGCCCCCCTCCCCCGTCTGAATATTGGCGACCGGCAAAAACGGCAGCAATCTGGCGACGCGCCCGTGGTAGTCCGGAATGAACAACGCGTCGAAGTCAATGTTGGGCCTCGAGCGGACTCTCGCATACCCGTCACTATCGGTGCGATTGCCGCCATACCTGGCGCGCTCGCCGAGTTGCACGCGGGTGCCGACGAGCAGGCCGAGCGGTTTTCGGAAGTCCGTGACGTCCTCGGGATAGGAGCCCACGGCCTGGACACGACCTCCGGCGCGCTCGAACGCACGCGCGAACGCCACCGACGAAGACGCGCCGTACTCATTTTCGGGGAAGAGGATGCCGACCGTCTCGAGCCCGAGGCGCTTGTGGGCCACCTGCGCAAACGCTGCCGCGGTCTCGGCTGGCGAATTGCGTACGCGAAAAATCCAGGCGCCGGCACGATTGACCGCCTCGGAGCTCGATAGCGAAAACATCGGGATATCGGCGCGCTCGGCGGCTCCAGCGGCCGCCTGTGACTCGCGCTGTCCGAGCGGCCCGATGATGGCGACGACATCGTCATTGTCGGCGAGTGCCCTCGCCGCCTTCATGGCGCCCACCGGCTCGCCCTTTGTGTCGACTGCCTCGACTCGCACGTTGGTCTCGGCCGCGGCGAGCTTCACAGCCTCGAGAACCTGCTCTCCGAGCGGTGCGTAATCACCGGAAAGGGGGACTGCGACGCCGATGATCGGCGATGCGACCGTCTCGACCGGTTGTGCCGAGCTCGGTTGCGGCGCCGCGCTGAAGACAAACGACACCAGCAACAGGACCATCACAGCCCAGCCAATCCGCGACCGTGTAGTAGGCGACTCAGCCAAAGAGATCCTTCATGCGCTCGAAGAAGCCGCGCTTTTCGGGGTGGACATCCTCTCCACCCTCCTCGGCGAACTCCTCGAGGAGCTCGCGCTGGCGATCCGTCAGGTTGACCGGGGTCTCGACAGCGACCTCGACGAGCTGGTCGCCCCGGCTTCGTCCGTTGAGCTGGGGGAACCCTTTGCCGTTCAAGCGCAGGATTTTACCCGACTGGGTGCCCGAGGGGATCGTCATGCTGACCTTCCCATCCAGCGTGGGAACCTCGACCTTGCCGCCGAGCGCCGCCTGGGTGAATGTAATCGGGATCCGGCAGAGCACGTGCTTTCCGTCGCGCTCGAAGAGCGGGTGTTCCTCGAGGTGAATGACGATGTAAAGGTCGCCAGGAGGCCCTCCGTCTTCCCCCGGCGCGCCCTTGCCGGCCCACCGCAGCTTCTGGCCGGTCGACACGCCCGCGGGCACCTCGACTTCGAGCGTCTCGTTGACCTGATTCATGCCCTTCCCCCCGCAGTCCTCGCAGGGCTCGGGGATCACCTCACCGTCACCACCGCAACGCGGACAGCTTCGCATCATCGAGAAGAAGCCCTGCGAGACACGCACCGCGCCCCGCCCGTTGCAATTCGAACAGGTCTGCTTGCTGGTCCCCGGCTTGGCACCGGAGCCGTCACACGTGTCACACTCCTCGAACGACGGGATTTCGACCTCGCGAGTGACGCCCTCGGCGGCCTCGTTGAAGCTCACCGAGATATCCATCTTGAAGTCGGCGCCCCGTCGGCCGCGACGCTGTCCCCCACCTCGACCACCCCGCTGGCCACCGAAGACCGAATTGAAGATGTCGAAGACGTCGCCAAACCCCTCGAAGCCCTGTCCACCGCCGAACGGCGAGCCCTGTCCACCGGCCGAGCCGAATTGGTCGAAGCGGCGGCGCTTCTCGGGATCGCTCAAGATCTCGTAGGCATTGCTCACCTCCTGGAACTTGGCGTGGGAATCCGGATCATCGGGATTCTTGTCGGGATGATGTTTGACCGCGAGCTTGCGATACGCGGCCTTGATCTCCTTGAGATCGGCATCTTTGGTGACACCGAGTACGTCGTACGGATCTGGAGACATAGTGCTTGGGGTCCAAAGGGAGACGTGGCGCGAGCTGCGCCATAGAGATTTTCGGGTCTTTCAAACGCCGGGAAGGTCGTGCTCAAATGAGACTTCCCGAGGTTTCGTATAACCCCGGGAAGCGAAAAAAAACAAATGCAGTTAAAGAGCCACCTCGAGATGACTCAGCCGCTGACTTCGTCATCTTCGGTCGGACCGTACATCACATCGGCGAGGCGATAGGCCGAGGCCTCGAGGTTGGCGATAATCGCCTCGAGCTCCTCTTTATCGGCGTCCTCGACCAGCTCTTTGATCGTCTGGAGGTCGTTCGCGATCTCTTCGCGCTCGTCCTCGGGCAGGTCTTCTCCAAACTCCGAGAAGCTCCGCTCGGTCGAATAGAGCAACCCCTGCGCTTGATTGCGCATCTCGGCGATCTCTTGCTTGGCCGCATCCTGTTCCTCGTAGGACTCGGCTTCATCGATCATCTTCTCGATTTGATCGTCGGAGAGGCCGCCGTCGGCCACGATGTTCACGCTCTGCTCCTCTCCGGAGCCCATATCCTTGGCGCGAACGTTCACCAGACCGTTTTCGTCGATCTGGAAGGTCACCTCGATCTTGGGAACGCCGCGGGGGGCGGGTGGAATTCCAACGAGCTCGAACTTGGCCAGGCTCTTGTTATCCTTGGCCATTTTTCGCTCGCCCTGCAGGACGTGGACGCGCACCATACTCTGATTGTCACGCGCGGTGCTGAAGACCTCGGTGTGCGAGCACGGAATGGTGGTATTTCGCTCGATGAGCGGTGTAAAGACGCCGCCGGCCGTCTCGATACCGAGCGTGAGCGGCGTGACATCGAGCAATAACACATCGGTGAGCTCGCCGCGGGCGATACTCGCCTGAACTGCCGCGCCGAGCGCGACGACCTCGTCGGGGTTGACCGACGCATCGGGTTGCTTGCCGAAGAAGTCCGAGACCTTCCGACGAACCAACGGCATGCGGGTCATACCGCCGACCAGCAACACCGTATCGACGTCCTTCTTGGTGAGCCCTGCGTCGTCCAACGCCTTTTTGCACGGCCCGATCGAGCGGTCGACGAGGTCCTCGCACAGTTCTTCGAGTTGGCTGCGCGTGAGCACCTTCTCGAGGTGCTTGGGGCCATCATCGTCGGCGTAGATGAACGGCAGGCTGATATCGGTCTCTTCTTTGGTCGAGAGCTCGCACTTGGCCCGCTCGGCCTCCTCTTTGAGGCGTTGCAGCGCCATATTTTGCTCGCGCAGGTCGACTCCATGCTCCTCTTCGAAGCCGTCGGCCAACCAGTCCATGATGCGCTGGTCGAAGTCTTCGCCGCCGAGGAATGTATCGCCGGAGGTCGACGATACGCTAAAAACACCCTGATTGAGCTCGAGGATCGACACGTCGAACGTGCCGCCGCCGAGATCGTAGACGGCGACGGTCTGGTCTTCGGGGGAGTCCCCCTGGCCCACTCCGTAGGCCAATGCGGCCGCGGTGGGCTCGTTGACGATGCGCTGGACGTTGAGCCCGGCGATTCGGCCGGCGTCTTTGGTGGCCTGTCGCTGCGCATCGTTGAAGTACGCAGGCACCGTGATGACCGCATCGGTGACTTCTTCGCCCAGGAAGTCCTCTGCGACACGCTTCATCTCGCGCAGGATAAACGATGAAATCTCGGCGGGTGAGTACTCCTTGTCGCGTGCGGCGACCCATGCGTCCCCATTGTCGGCCTCCACGACCTCGAATGGCACGTTTCGGATGGCCTTCTGCACGTCCTCGGAGTCGTATTTCTTCCCGATGAGGCGCTTTACCGCAAAGATTGTATTCTCGGCATTGGTCTGCGCCTGACGCTTCGCGAGTTGTCCGACGAGTCGCTCGCCGTCTTCTGAGAAAGCCACGACGGACGGTGTCGTCCGCGCGCCCTCCGCGTTCGGGATCACGACGCGATCGTCGTTATCCAGCACGCATACACAACTATTCGTCGTCCCGAGGTCGATTCCTATGGTCCTGCCCATCGTCCCTCTTTCCTATGAGCCAGTAAAAAGCGTGAACGGCCGGGGCTTACGACCGCCCCCGGTCGAGCATAGCGAAAAGCGCGCCTACTCCTGCGTCGCCTCAGACTCCTCGTCTGAGTCGGCAACGTCGGGCGCGTCTTGCGGTGCTTCATCCGCATTTTCGGTATCGCTCGAATGTTCCTCATTATCCTCAGCTTCGACCCGCTTGGCAACCGAGACCAACGCGGGGCGCAACAGGCGGTCGTGAATGAAGTAGCCTTTCTGAAACTGATCGACGACCTCACCGGTCTCGTGTTCGGACGACTCGACCTGTTGTATCGCCTCGTGGTGTTCGGGGTTGAATTGCTCCCCGGTGGCGTCGAAGCCGGTCACACCGTGCTTCTCGAGGGCAGCGATAATCTGCTTGTAGACCATCTTGACCCCGTCGAGGATATTGCTCTCCTCTTCGGACGCCTCTGCATGGGCGAGGGCTCGCTCGAGGTTGTCGACGGCGGGAATCAGCTCGAGTGAGAGCTTGTCGATGCCGTATTTGCGCAGCTCTTCTCGCTCTCGTTTGGAGCGCTTTCGGAAGTTCTCGAGGTCGGCGGCCGCCCGCATCAAACGCTCACGGGTCTGCTCGCTTTCCTGCCGAGCCGTCTCGACCTGCTCTTCGAGCTCTTCGATTCGCTTCTCGAGGCGATCGCGCTCTTCGGCGTGCGCCTTCTTGGCCTCTTCGAGCTCGACGGAGCCACTCGCTTCGGCCAGATCGCCATCTTCGCCACCAACGGGTTCGGACTCGGCATCTCCCACCACATCGACTTCGATGACGCCCTCGGAACCCTCGTCGGGGCTCAGAAATAGTTCATCGAGTTCGTCGGAGTCCTGGTCTTCGGTGGGCGCTTCGGCGGAAGACTCGGGATCTTGGTCCGAAGACTCGGGCTCCACGATCTCGTCGGGCTCTCCGGCACTGGACGCGTCCTGGTCCTGGACGGCATCCGACGGCTCTTCGACGGATTCGACCTCTTGCTCTTGCTCACTCAACGCGTTCTCCTACTTCTCATCAGGTCATTCTTGTGCGCAGCCGGTCGCCGCGAGACTCGTTACCGACCGGCTCGCTGCGCTCCAGGTGCACCATACACTCGCACAGCCAACATAAACCGTAGAAACGTGTTGTACTAGATCACGCGGAATTGCAACTGTGCGATGGGAATCGACCGCGCGGTCCAACGTGCGCAACTCATGTTTTCGCACGTCATATCTCGTCTTCGAGCCCCTTCGAGAGCAATTGTGCGGTGCGATCGACCAGCGGGATGAGCCGCGCGTAGTCCATTCGCATCGGGCCGAGCACGCCGATTACTCCCATACGGTGCGAGCCGCGTGAATAACCGCAGAAGATCAGGCTCAGGTTATCACCGACTTCCCAGCCGAGCTCCGGACCGATCAGCGCGCTGACGTCCGGCGCATCGTAGATGCGCTCGAGGAGGTCGCGGACACGGTCTTTTTCCTCGAGCATGTAGAGCAACTCGCGCAGCCGTTCCATATCGGCCGACAATTCCTCGAAGTCGAGCATGTGGAACTGCCCCTCGACATGCACCTCGCGCTCGTCGCGCACCTGGAGCGCCTGGCGGCCGATCTCCAGGGCGTGGCGCACATACTTGCGGTACAGCGAGCGGGCCTGATGCTGCTCGGCCTCCACACGGCGGCGCACCTCTTCGAGCGTGCGCCCCGCCACCAACTCCGACAGATAATTTTGCGTTCGCGTCAACTGGTCCGACTCGAAACCCTCTTCGAGTCGGACCACCCGGTTGAACACCCTACCGTCTTCGGCGATCAGGATCGCCAGGACCTTCTTTTCGGACAACAGCGACAGCTTGATCTCACGCAGCGTCACCCGACCGACGCTCGAGACCGAGACGATGCTCGTGAGGTTGGAGAGGTGGCTGACCAGCTCGCCCGCGCGGCGCACCATATGATCGATGTCGCCGCCGCGAACATCCAGCTCCCGCTGGATCTCGTCGTCGAACGGCGACTCCAGCGCCTGATTGCGTCGAAACAAATAATTGACGTATCGACGCGTCCCCGCAGGTGTCGGGATGCGTCCCGCTGACGTATGCGGCTGGACCAGCAGTCCCAGCTCCTCGAGGCGAGCCATGACGTTTCGCACCGTGGCCGAACTCACGTCGACCACGCCGCGCTTGACGACCGCTGCGCTGGACACCGGCTCACCGCTGACGATGAACTCATCGATGACGCAAAACAGTACTTTTTGCTGTCTTTCGTTGAGCCGCTCCATGATATCTCCCTGCGACCAGACTCTCGGACTCCGGGCGCAACTGCTTCGACTTCGACGTACGGGTGGCGAATGCACACCTGCACGCACGTCGGGCAATTATCGGCCTAGCCCCAAAGATGTCAATTCGACAAGCTATTCCGGCAATTTAACGCGTCCAGACTCAAGGTTCGCGCCCAGTTCACGATGTGCCCTCTTCCGGAACCGCGTCTTCGGCTTGTCGGGACAGTTGGATGAGATGGCGAGCTTCGGGATCGGCCCACATAATCAGGAAACCGGGGATGGCGATGACGATGAACTGGAGCACGTGAACGGTCGCGGCGAACACCGCCACGCGCATCCCCACGCCCGTGGCGCTGGTCGCCAGGAACAGACCCATGCCCTTGATCATGAAGTATTCGAAGTTGCCCGCCAGCGCGGGGCCGGCCGGAATCATGATGCCCATGACCAGGATCGGCAGCACGGTCGCCATCTCCCAGAGTCCGATGTCCAGCTCGAAGCCGTATTTCGCGAGGACCCACAGCGAGATGATATTGGTGCCCCAGTAGAGCACCGTCATCCACAAAAACCGGCCCATGTGACGGGCCTCGACCAGCGCCCGAAAGCCCTCGATGAAGTCCTCGAGTAGCGCGGTTGCCTTCTCCGTGAGGCTCTCGGAAATGGGGTTGCCGACCGCGCGCAACACGCTCAGCGTCCAGTCGCGTCGCCACAGCGCGAGCAGGCATACGACCAATGCAGGTATGAAGATCCCGGCAGCGATGATCCCCGTCGTACGGGCAAAGGTGGTCGCGCGATCGCCGTCGTAGAAAAAGAGCGTCAGAAAGAGCAGCCCGGTCATCAGCAGGCCGTCGATGACGCGCTCCACCACCGCCGTGCCCAGGATGCCGCTCATCGGCAGTTTGGTGCGCAGCGACAGCAGATACGGGCGAACCAACTCCCCGAGGCGCAACGGAAGCAGCAAAATGGCGGTAAATCCAACCGCACACACCCGGTGAACCGTGGCGGGATTGACCTCACCGAGCGGCTCGACGAGGTAATACCACCGGAACACCCGCGCCCCGTGACACACGATGTAGACGAGGACGAAGGCGCCGCACCAGAGTCCCAGATGGCCGAGGTCGGCGTCCCTGAAATACGGGAGGACCTCCTCGAATGGGAGCTCGCGCGCTGCCAACCACAGGAAAAAGCCGCCGATAACGTTCGCGGCCAGAAAGTAGATGACGAAGCGGGATATGCCTGAGGATTTTTTACTCACCCAACTCGCGCTTGATTCGGTCCTTGAGGTCGTCGAGGTCGCGATCGAGCTCCAGTCTCCTGAAGCGCTGCTCGACCTCGCTGCGATCGCGTCCGTCCTCGTCACCCTCGGCCCCGATCAGGCCTGCAGGTGCTCGACGAGAACCCGGTTCTTCGCCGCCGTGTGCGGCTGCCTTGAGCTTCTGCTTCTGACGACGCACGTCGGCGAGGTCACGCTCGAGCGGTTTAGCTTCCTCGAGATACTCGCGCAACACCTCTTCGGCCTCGAGGGCGAGGTCGTCCTCGTTCCACTCGCGCGCGAGGTCGAGGCGCTTTCGCCAGCGTTCCTGCTGACGTGAGATCTCGGAGAGCTCTCGTTCGATGTCGCGCTCGATGAGAATCAACTCGGCGAGTTGGTCCTTGGCCTCCGACTTGGAGATCCCCGCGTACGAACGCGTCTGTGCACGCTCCTCAGAGGTCTCGGGCGCATCCTCGGCAGTTTCGCTCGAGGTGCCCCCGCCGCGTGATCCGCGACCGATCGTCTCGAAGGGCCCCGCGGCTCCGGGCGCCTCTTCGCCGCCGTCTTCCGGCCCACCGACAGGCTCTCCGTCGTCGGGCGGAGCCGTCGCCGGGGAGGTCCTCCATTCGTCGGCGTGTTCGACCGCAGCACCCAACGCATCGGCCACGGCACGATTGGCCTCGCGAGAGCCCAACTGGGACGCCGCGCCGGCCATCTCCGCGAGTTCTTCATCGCTGAGCGCGCGCTCCATTTCACTCCCGAGCCGCAAGACGTCAGCGATATGGCGAGCAGCCCCCTGCTCGACCAGGAATTCGGATTGGCTGGCAAAATGCTCGTCGGCGCCCACGAGCATCAAGGGTCGCGAGGCGACCACGAGCTCACTTACGAACGGGTCCTGCACTGGCGCCAGGATCGCATCGGCGGCAACCACGAACCGCTCGAGTTCATCGACCTGACCGAACATCGCGGCGGGCAGGCCGTACTTCTCTGCAGCAGCACGAAGCGTCGAGGCCGTGGTCTGATCGCCGTTGTGATGGAAGATAAAGCGCACCTCGCCCTCGACCAGCGAGCACTGAAATACCAGCTTCTCGAGGTTCTTCGTCGGAAAGCTATCCGCCCGCACGAGGACTGTCTTGCTGTCGTCGAATCCAAACTCGGCTCGAACCTCTTCGCGGTCGACTTCCTTTGTGAACCCCGGCCGGATGGGAGGCCCGGCGACGAGCACGCGCTCGGCGCGCGCGCCATTGGCGACCAGCCGGTCTCGAAAATCGGCATGCGGCACCACGTAGGCACCGACACCGCTGTTCATCCAGTCAGTCGACAGATTGTAATTCGCCAGGATACCGACCTGCAGGGTCTTGATGCCGGTCAGGTTCTCCAGGAGCCCCAGCGCTCGCAGGTAGCGGCCGTTGGTGACCGCGAGGACATCTGGACGAGCCCGACGGACGGCGCCGAGCAGGTCCTCGTCCGAGCTGTGCCCCTGGAACGCCACTCGGAGACCGCGCAGCAGCCGTTCGGCTCCGCCGGTCAGCGCATCGCGGGCCACCGAGCCGAGCACCTCGGTAATGGTGACGACCTGGATCTGTACGCCCTGTTCGCTCAAATACTCTCCGACGTCCTCGAAGGCCGCCTCACGGCTCGAGTGATCGATCAGAATCCAGATGACTGCCTCTTTTTCGGTCTTTTCGCTCATCGCTACACTTCTCTGACGTAAGGAATACCGCTGCTCGTGCAAAACCCCGGGGTGGCACCCGGGGTCTGTCTGACTCGGCGAAGCGCAGGTTGATTCTCAGAGCTCGTAGAAGTTGTCGAGAAACCCCGCGATCTGACTGACGTCCATGGACTTGCAAAAATACCCATTGATATCGTTCTCGATACAGAAATTCTGGAGCTTCTCTGCGTCCATGTCACTGAAGAGCACGATCACGAGGTCTTCGTATTCCCGAGCACCACGCAGCGTGTCCAGCAGTTCATCGATATCGAGGCGAGGCATCTGGAGATCCATGAGCAGGATCTCGGGCTCCTCGTAGTCGATCTTCGAGAGGACCCCATTCGGTGACGAGAGCGTCACGACCACATAACCACCCGCTTCAAGGTGCTCCTCGACCTCCATGACATCCAAGAGGTTGTCGTCGAGGACCATGACTTTCCGGGTTGGCTCCATAAAACTCCTCCAAACATACATAACGGAGCGCGACATCCGGTCGACATTTATCGCGCACGACAAAGCCCGACTGCAACCACGAAAGGCGCGGCGTATCGAGACCGCGGGCGCAACTCGCGCAATTCAGTTTCGACCTGCTTTCGCAGTCTACGATGAACCACTCATCCCGGCAAATCGCGCAGCTCAGATCGGCGTACGTCCCGTTGCACGACCCTGCTCGCGCGGGCGGTCGCAGGATAGAACGCATCCCGTAGTGGGTCAACGAATTTAGAGAGGAAAAGAGGCGGCGACCGGATTCGAACCGGTGATCGGGGCTTTGCAGGCCCTTGCCTTACCACTTGGCTACGCCGCCAGCGGGCGGACTGGATTAGCACGCACCTGAAGGCGTGTCAACTTGGAGGGGTGGATTTGAACAGTACGTCGATCGTGTCGGATCTGGTTGCGCTCGCCACCGCCTACGACTACACCATGAAGACATGCCACCTGTCCTCTTCTGAGC
>JBNJFZ010000150.1:0-13812 GCA_051747295.1 Myxococcota bacterium | reverse complement strand
TCCGGCCAACCGATCTTCAGCAACGGCGGCAAGAACAACAGCGTCGCGATCAGACAGGCGACGATCGCGAGGCTCACGAGTAGTCCGAATCGCTGGACGGGCACGAACGAGCTGGTGAGCATGATGCCGAAGCCCAGAACGAGCGCGACGTAGGTGAGGATAATCGCCTTTCCGGTGCCACGCATCGACGCGATCAATGCGTCGTCGACCGAGTCCTGCCGCTCCACCTCCTCACGAAAGCGCGCCAATAAGTGGATCGTGCCGTCGACGACGAGCCCGATGGTAATCGAGAAGATGATCACGGTGGCCGCATTGAGCGGAATCCCCGTCCAGGCCATGAAGCCCATGGCGATCGCCAGCGGGAGTAAGCTCGGCGGGATGCTGAGCGCGCCCAGGCGCACGCTGCGAAGGACCAGCGACATAAAGCCGAAGATGATCAGGAACGCGACCGCGAGGCTGGAGAGCAGGTCGCGGATCACGAGGTCGAGCCCGAGTGAGTTGACGTAGGCTTCGCCGGTGAGCCGATAATCGACGCCCTCCAGCCCGCCGAGCTCGTCGGCGAGCTCTTCATCGAGCTTCTCGGCGAACCGGATCGTCGCCTGCGCCCCCACATCCTCCATGCGAATCGTCAAGCGGGCTCGTGATCGCTCGTCCGCCCAGTATGACTCCAGGGGATTGCGCGGCGAGCGCTCGTAGAGCCGCGCCAACTCCTCGATGGTCTCGCGCTCGGGAAAATCCGCCTCTCGCGCGCGCGGATTGCCCGTGGCGAGGTACCAGGCCTCGTGCAGGTAGTCGGCCGGGCTGGCCGTCCCCGTGATGCCGGGCTGCTTCGCCGCCCATGCCTCGACAGCCTCGATCGCCTCGAGCACGGACGGGTCCGCCATCCGCCCGTCCGAGTCGGACGAGATATCGACCTCCAGGGCGCGAATCCCCTGCATCTTCTGCTCGATGAGCTTGGTGGTCTGGAAGACCTCGTCCTCCGAGCTGAGCTGATCCAATAACTTGTTATCGACCTCGATCTGAGTCGCACCGACGGCGAACACCGTGAAGAGAAGAGTGCCACCGGCCGCGGCGACCCATGGCCGCGCGATGAGGACGCGGGTCATCGCCGCCAGCATCTCCTCGAGCCGGCCGTCGTGGGTCTGCTCGACCAACTTCGTCGGCCTCGAGACCTTCGTGAGCATCGCGGGAATCAGGCTCAGCGTGACGGCATAGACGATCAGGACGCCGAACCCCGCGGTCAGCCCGAATCGGCCGAGGATGTCAGTCTTGGAGACCAGCAGCGAGAAGAACCCGGCGGCAGTCGTAAACGACGTCAGGAAACAAGCGGCGACTATCGCGCGAAACGCCGCATAGCTCGCCTGTTCCCGGTTATCGTGTACCCGCAGTTCCTCGCCGTAGCGATTGATGAGGTGAATCGCGTCGGCGATGCCGATGATGATCACCAGCATCGGCACGATATTGTTGAGGATATTGAAGGGCTCGCCGACGATCGCCATCCCGCCGACGAGGATGACCACCGAGGCGACGACGCCCGCCAGTGGCAGGTAGACCGCAGGAAACCAGCGAAACGCAGCCAACAGGACGAGCAGCGCGATGACCACGGCCGCGGGCAGCATGTAGGTCTGGTCGGCCCTCATTTTCTGGACGACCACGTGGCGCAAGTAGGGCACGCCTGCCAGGCGCACCTGCACCGATTCGGGCGCCGGGTGCTCCGCCAGCCAGGCATCGATCGCCCCGACGGCGTCGGCGATCTCTGCGTTCGAGTCGACGCCGGAATCCAGAAATAATACGACGGCCGCGACGTCTCGCTGCTCGCTGATCAGGCGACGCTCGAGTAGCGGGGCGTCATCGAGCGCCTCTCTGAGCGTACCTGCCTCCTCGGCGGTGACCTCCTGACCGGAGATAATCTCGCCGACCTTCAGCTCGCCAGACGCCATGCGCTGGAGCAGCGCGTCGAGACCGAGGTCGACTTCGAGCGAGCCTTCGTTACTCGCGGATTCAACCCGCGGGATCGGGGTCGCGGTGATGCTCTCGACGCGATCGACGCTCTCCAACTCCCCCAGGCCGCGAGACGCGTCGTGGATGAACTGCAGCGTCGGACGCTCTGTCACGTCCTCCCCGACGACCAACAACTGTACGACCTTGTCGGTGGAGCCAAACGTGGACTCGAAGTCTTCCTGAATCCGTGCCTGGTCTTCGAACGTCGCGAAGAGCTGAGAAGGGCTAAAGTCCGCCTCGAGTTGCGGGATGAACGCGCCGACGGCCGCCGCCACGACGACGATGCTCGCGACGACCCACCAGGGGTGACGCGTTATCCAGCGGCCGACTTTTTCGAGCGGATCATTCAACATCGCGTCGAGGCTATTCGCCGCCGCCGGTCTGGTCAAACTCGCGGCACCAACCAGCCGCGCTACAGTTGAATCGGCGACCGGTGTTGCTACACTTCAAGGCGTCCCCTCACACTCTTTCTCCGGACGCCATGTCAACCCGACCGACCGATGTCATACAGAGGTTTATCGCTTGCGCGCTACTCTGCGTGATCGGTCTCGCCAGCGCCTGCGATAGGAACTCCACGCACGATGAGACGTGCCCGGACGGCCAGCGCCCCGACGGAGCGTGTTTTCTGCCCACTGATGCCGAAAGCGACGCATCTGACGCGGAGGACTCAGCGGACTCGGAGGACACGACAGATGGCGACATTTCGGCCAATTGCACGCCCGGCGATTCACGTTGCGCGACCGCGACGGCCATCGAGGCGTGTGGCCCCAACGGAAGCGCATGGAACCGTCAGGACTGCGGCGAAGGACTCATCTGCGACGACGCGAGGTGCGTCGAGGGCGAGCCCTGCGATCCCGGCGAAGTATCCGGCTGCCGCTCGCAGACCTCGCAGCAGGTCTGTGCCGACGACGGCGTCACCTTCCGGGAGCGTCGCTGCCCCTCCGAGGCCCCGAATTGCTTCGACGGCGAGTGCATCGAGGGCACCTGCCGGGCCGATGCCATCTTCTGTGATGGCGATGCACTCTCTCGCTGCGACACCACCGGCGACAGCGCCACGGTCATCGAGACGTGCGAGTACGCATGCCAGGACGCCGCCTGTACCGAACCGCCTGACGAGCGCTGCACGGAGAAGAGCTACATCGGTTGCGACTTCTGGGCGGTCGACCTCGACAACTACACCAAACGCTGCAGCACCAGCCTGGACTGCTCTATCGGGACCTGTCAGAGCGAGATCTGCGTCGACGAGGATGCAAATCGCCAGCAATTCGCGATCACCGTCACGAATGTCTCCGACGATCAGGTCGAGGTCCAGGTCATCGGCCCCAATAACGTCGTCGAAGCCACCGAGGTCCTCGACCCGCACGGTCTGCGTCGGATTCAGCTCCGTCAACGCGATTCACTCGACACGGCTCGCCACTCCCAGTCATTTCGGGTGCGCGCGGACGGGCCAATCACGGTCCACCAATTCAACCCCGAGAACGACGCGGGTGTATTCTCGAGTGACGCGTCCCTCCTGCTACCGATCAACGCGCTGGGCAGGGAGTACCGCGTGATGGGCTGGCCAACGCTCGAGCAACCCTCGCTGGCGAGCTTCCCGAGCACGAATAAGGCGTATGTCACCATCGTCGCGACCGACATCGGCCAGACCTACGTCACCGTCGAGACCCCCGTCGAGATTCAGGCAGGCCCCGACATCGCCAGTATTCCCGCGGACACGTCCCAGAACTTCACGCTCACCCAGGGCATGGTGCTGCAGTTGGCGACGGTCGCGGATTCGAGCCGCGAGTACGACCTCACGGGGCTGAAGGTTTTGAGCAGCAAACCAGTGGCGGTCTTTTCGGGCCACGAGTGCGCCTTCGTGCCGACCGACACGCCTGCGTGCGACCACCTCGAGCAACAGCTGATGCCGCAAAAGACCTGGGGCACCGAGTATATCGCCCCGAAATTCGCGCCTCGCGGCCGGGAAGACGACATTTTCCGGGTGCTGGCGGCCGAAGACGGGACGGAGTTGACGACAACCCCGCCGATCGCCGAGGTCGACGGCGCGACGCTGAACGCCGGCGATGTCGTGGAGTTCGCCTCGAAGTCGAGCTTTTCGCTGACCGCGACCAGGCCCGTCTCGGTCGCCCAGTATATGGTCGGCGCACTCTACCCCGGCCCGCTGCAGGGCTGCGACCCGGCCAGCGGCGTGGAGTATGGCTGTCTGGTCGACACGCGCGCCGACTGTGAGGTCGAGGGCAACAGCTTCGACTTCCCCATCGGAGACCCCGCGTTCACCATGACCGTGCCGACCCACCAATTTCGCTCCGAATACGTCGTGGTCACGCCCGAGGGCTACCGCGACGACTACGTCAGCGTGGTCGCGCCGAGCGACGCGACGGTCTCGGTGGACGGTGCGCCCATCAGCGGGATGCGCAATCCCATCGACGGGACCAACTGGGTCGTCACCTGGGTTCCGGTCGAGCCCGGGGCCCATCGCGTGAGCTCTGATGTGCCCTTCGGGCTGTATTCATACGGCTACGCATGCTTCATCTCTTACGCCTATCCCGGTGGCCTCAACCTCGGCACGGGACAGTAGCACGCCGCGCTCGCGTAAAAATGCTCTGCAAAGTTGATCGAATCCCGTGCCCTGTTATCCTGTCAGTATCAAACACGACAGTGATTCGCGCGGGAACCCGCCTGTTTATTGGAAAAACTCATGAAGTCTAGCGTCACACGTATTCTATTTCTCGCCCTCTTTGCTCTTGTAGCAGGGGCGACTGGCTGCTCCAGTTGCGACGACAACACCGGTGGCTCGAATAACGGAATCGACTGCCCGGACGGCATTATCGTCGATGGGGAGTGTATTCGAGGCGGCTCGGATGCTGGCGATACGACGCCCCCGATGGACGTCGAGGACTCGACCGATCCTGAAGACACGACCGACGATACGCAGGCCCAGGACACCGAAGAGGACACCGGTCCCGATATCGACGGCGAGTGCATTCCGTTCGACTCGCGCTGCGCCAGTACGAACACCTACGAGACGTGCGACACTGACGGCGAAGCCTGGAGCGCTCCCCAGGACTGCCCCAGCGGAGAGGTCTGCAACGACGGCATCTGCGTCGTCGGCGAGCAATGCGAGCCGGGAGACGTCTACGGGTGCCGCTCACCCAACTCGCAGCGGGTCTGCGCGAGCGACGGCGTGAGCTACGAAGAGCGCATGTGCCCCACGGAGACCCCGAACTGCTTCGACGGCGAGTGCATCGCCGGCCAGTGCCTGCCCGATGCGATCTTCTGTGACGGACAGGACCTCAAGCAGTGCAACTCGGCTGGCGACGGCTCCACCGTTCAGGAAACCTGCGAGAACGGCTGCCTCGACGGCGCCTGCCTCGAGCCGCCGGACAACGAGTGTGGCGGCAAGGGCTATATCGGCTGTGACTTCTGGGCGGTCGACCTGGACAACTACGAGATTCCCTGCACCACGGACAGCGATTGTAGGTCGAGCGGAACCTGCGGAAGTGACGGCGTCTGCGAGGGCTCGAACGCCAACGCGGCTCAATTCGCCATCACTGTCTCGAATACCACGGGCAATGCTGTGGACGTCGAGGTCTTCGACGGCTCGAATAATCAGGTCGCGAGCGAGACGGTGCAAGCCGATGCACTCACGACCATCGAGCTGCCGCGACAGGATGTTCGAAATACGATTCTGGGCGGAGATAGCTTTCGCATCTCGGCGAGCGGTCCGATCACGGTCCATCAATTCAACCCGAAGAGCAACGCCGCGAACGTCTTCTCGAACGACGCATCACTGCTGCTGCCGTCTAACGCCCTTGGCAGCGAATACCTGATCCTCGGATGGCCATCGATGCCGCGCGGTACCGGTCCCTCGAGGTCGCCGGATACATTCAAAGCCTACGTCACTGTAGTGGCCTCAGAGGACGGTGATACAAGTGTCACGGTCAATACCCCGGTGGCGATTCAGGCCGGAACCGGTGTCAGCGCGATTCCCGCAGGCAGCACGGAGACATTCTCGCTGAGCAAGGGCGACGTACTCCAGCTCGCAGTGGAGGGCGACGACGTCGACCCGCGCGACCCCACTGGCATGACGGTTTCCGCAGACCAGAATGTCGCCGTCTTCGTGGGCAATGAAGCATCGTACGTGCCGCACAATGCTCCCTTCGCGGACCACATGGAGCAGCAGATCTACCCGACGAATACCTGGGGCACCGAATACGTGGTCAGCAAGTTTTACGCCCGAGGGACCGAACCGGACGTCTATCGCGTCACGGCCGCCCAGGACGGCACCACGATCTCGACTCAGCCAGCGGTCTCGGGGGCCGACGGCGAGACGATCAATCGCGGCGAAGTCCTCGAGTTCAGCACGACCGAAGACTTCGTGTTGACCGGCAGCCAGCCCATCGCCCTGGCCCAGTTCATGGTTGGATCGGGCTATCCCGGGCCCAGCGGCGGGTGCGATCCACAGAACGGGGACGAGGCGGGATGTGCAATTACGACGACGCTCACCGAACCGGTCGCCATTACGTCCTGCAGCTCGGACTTCGACTGCACCACGAACGACTTCCTCTACGGAGGCAGCTGGGAATGTGAGACGAGCGGATCGAACGCCGGCACCTGCGTGGCGACCTGCTCGAACGACGGCAACTGCCAGAGCATCTCCTCGACACTTTTCTGTCCGACATCTGGTTCGGCAGCCGGAAAGTGCTCGAGTGAGCGCCGCGTCGGCGACCCCGCATTCTTGCTCAATGTCCCGTCGACCCAGTTCCGCAGCGACTACTTCGTCCTGACCCCGACCGACTACGCGTTCGATTACCTGAACTTCGTCTTCGAGCAGGGCACCACCATCACCCTCGATGGCGCGAGCGTCGGTGGCACGCCGACCCAGATCGGAAATACCAACTGGCGCGTGCTCCGCGTGCCGGTCGATCCCGGCCCGCACAAGGTCACCGCCTCGAACCCGATCGGGCTGAGCGCGTACGGCTACAAACTCGATGTCTCCTACGCCTATCCCGGCGGACTCGACCTCGAAGTCGCGCCCTGATGCGAACAACTGAAGGACCGGACACGCCGAGGAAGAAGATCACGGCCACCACGACGTGCGCCAGTGCAACGAGATGTACGATCTGCAGCGTCGCTGGGCCGTGATCTGGTTCGCCGGTCAGGCCGGCGACGCCGAGACCAAGCACGCCTTTATCAAGGTCGAGACGCCCGAGTACAATCCGTACCCGAACCTACAGTTCGGCAGTGATTGAGTGATTGAGTGATTGAGTGATTGAGTGATTCCGGGGCTGGTTGAGTTGGCGTGGCTAGACAGCAGGGTCAGTGCGCTGATAATCCTGTGGGTTAGCAGAACACGCAAATCACTGAATCACTAGCGAGCGCCCCCGCGAGCGAAATCACTCAATCACTCGCGAGCGCTCTGCGCGAGCACACCATGAGTTCCGAACTCGCCGACGACCCCAGCAAGCCCGTGCGCATCCAGGATGACCGCACCGCCATGAACCCCAAGGCGCTGCAGCGGGCCATGCTCGACCACCTCTACTATACGATCGCCAAGGACATTCCCTCGGCGAACTTCCTCGACGTCTATCGGGCGTGCGCTCTGGTGGCCCGCGACCGCCTGGTCCAGCGCTGGATGCGTACGCTTCGCACCTATTACGAGCAGGACGTCAAACGCGTCTACTACCTGTCCGCGGAGTATTTGCCGGGGCGCTTTCTCGGGAAAAACCTCTCGAACCTCGGGATCTTCGACACCGCCGCCGAGTTGCTCGCCGAGTTCGACATCGACCTCGACGAAGTGCTCGCCCAGGAAAATGATCCGGGCCTCGGAAACGGCGGTCTGGGTCGGCTCGCCGCGTGCTTCCTGGACTCGATGGCCACATTGGGGCTGCCGGGATACGGCTACGGCATCCGATACGAATTCGGCATCTTCGAGCAGGAAATACGCGATGGCTGGCAGGTCGAGCATCCGGACGCCTGGCTCAAGCACGGCAACCCGTGGGAGTTCCCCCGCCACGAATACACCGTCGAGGTCAACTTCTACGGCCACGTCGAGGAAACCGTCGATGCGCACGGAGACCTCCAGGTTCACTGGACCGACACCCGCAAGGTGCTCGGCGTGCCCTACGACACGCCCATCGCCGGCTATGGAAACGACACGGTCAACACCCTACGACTTTGGGCCGCACGTGCCTCGAAAGAGCTGGATTTCGCGGTCTTCAATGACGGCGACTACCGGCGAGCGGTCGAAGAAAAGGCGATCAGCGAGAGCATCTCGAAAGTGCTGTATCCCAACGACGAGTCTCGGGAAGGCCGAGAACTTCGGCTCAAGCAACAGTACTTCTTCGTGTGCTGCTCCATCCACGACATCATTCGGCGCTACAAGAAGACCCACGACAGCTTCGACACGTTCTCGGACGCGGCCGCGATTCAGCTCAACGACACTCACCCCGCCATCGCTGTGGCGGAGCTGATGCGCGTGCTGGTCGATCGCGAAGGTGTACCGTGGGAGAAAGCATGGGAGCAGACCACGCAGACCTTTGGCTACACCAACCACACCTTGCTCGCCGAGGCGCTCGAGAAGTGGCCGGTCTCGATGTTCGAGCGCCTGCTCCCGCGTCACCTCAAGATCATCTACGAGATCAATCGTCGCTTTATGAAGCGCGTCCACGTCCACGCGCCGCACGACGACGAGATCAAGGCGAAGATGTCCAT
Organism: Myxococcota bacterium; assembly: GCA_051747295.1. Classification (GTDB taxonomy): domain Bacteria; phylum Myxococcota_A; class Bradymonadia; order Bradymonadales; family Bradymonadaceae; genus JBNJFZ01. The sequence continues at coordinate 5,097 of JBNJFZ010000150.1, read as the reverse complement.
CATCGAGGACGGCGACGACCCGATGATTCGGATGGCGAACCTCGCGGTCGTCGGCTCCCACAGCGTCAACGGCGTCGCGGCGCTGCACTCCAAGCTGATTCAGGAGCAGCTCCTCCCCAACTTTGCCGATATGTGGCCGGAGAAGTTCAACAACAAGACGAACGGTGTCACGCCGCGGCGCTGGCTGCATATGTGCAACCGAAGGCTCTCGGAGGCCATCACGTCGCGAATCGGCGACGACTGGGTCTCCGACCTGTCTCAGCTCGAGCAGCTCATGGAGTTCGCCGACGACAGCGACTTCCTCGCCGAGCTTCGCGACATCAAGCGCCAGAACAAGCAGCGACTCATCGAGCACGTCGAGGAGCACAACAACGTCCAGCTCGATCCGGACTCGATCTTCGACGTTCAGGTCAAGCGGCTACACCAGTACAAGCGCCAGCTCCTCAACTGCCTGCACATCATCGCGTTGTACGCTCAGGTCAAGGACGATCCAGATACGGATATCGTACCCCGTACGTTCATCTTCGGAGGCAAGGCCGCACCCGGTTATGTGATGGCCAAGCTCCACATCAAGCTCATCAATGATGTGGCCGATATCGTCAACCACGATCCCTGCGTGCGCGACCGCATCAAGGTCGTCTTCCTGGAGAATTACAACGTCTCGCTCGCCGAGAAGATCATCCCGGCGGCCGACATCTCCGAGCAGATCTCGATGGCGGGCAAGGAAGCGTCCGGCACCGGTAATATGAAGTTCGCGATGAACGGCGCGCTGACTGTGGGTACGCTGGACGGCGCCAATATCGAGATACGCGAGCAGGTGGGTGAGGAGAACTTCTTTCGCTTCGGCATGACCGCCGACGAAGTCCAGCAGCTCAAGTCCGAGGGCTACAATCCGCGAGAATATATCGCCGACTCGCCCCTGCTGAGCCAGGCGATCGAGATGATCGCCTCCGGGTTCTTCTCCCCGGACGAACCCGACCGCTTCATGCCTGTGGTCGAGGAGCTCGCCCAGCGCGATACCTACATGCTGTGTGCAGACTTCGAGGACTACGTGCGCGCTCAGCGCGAGGCCGCCGAGGTCTACCGCGACCAGGATGATTGGTCGCGACGCGCCCTGCACAATATCGCGCATACCGGGACGTTCTCGAGTGACCGCACCATCCGCGAGTATGCACGCGACATCTGGGGCGTCGAGCCCGTCGAAATCGAGCTGCACACCGAGGACGAGCAGACCTGACCCCGGACGTACTAAGCCGCGTTGGGGGTCACCCGCATGCGCATCCGGAGCTTCTCGTCGAGCATCTCGAGCCAGACCGTATCCTGGGCCTCGACCTCGACCAGATAACGCCACATCCGACCATCATCGTCGGAGGCAACGGGCTCGCGCTGGAGCACCTTCGCCGCGATGGTCGTTCGCTCTCGCGCGGCGCGTATCAATAATTTGAGATCGACCGTCTGACCCGGGTCGAGCTCATAGCTCCCCAGCAACAGAAAGCCGTTCTCAGCCCCCATCCGCTCGGCGAGCGTGCGATGTGATAGAAATTCGTCTTCGTCGCGAAACCGACAGATCACTGCTTGCATGATGTCCCTCCGTGGACCTTCCACCGCGCATCGGCCAGTCCGTCCTTGGACCTAACCCAATCGCACCAATGCAGCGGCGAGCATGTGTGTGAATCAGTTCGAGTCGAGTATTGAACATCGGTGCGGGGGCGCCAAGTTTTTTCTCGGCTCGTCGCTCGATACTTGCCACTGGCCGTGCCGTTCATAGCTTCACGGACACGCGACACAGACAGTCGGCCAACTGTTGGCCGGGACACAAACACAACCTTTCACACGGCAGGAGATCGAGATGGGTAAGAAGATCCTGATGCTCGTTGGAGACTACGCAGAAGACTACGAGACCATGGTGCCCTGGCAGGCACTGCAGATGGTGGGTCACACCGTGCACGCCGTCGCCCCCGACAAGGGCAAGGGTGACACGATACGCACCGCCATCCACGACTTCGAGGGCGACGATACGTACAGCGAGAAGCGCGGTCACAACTTCGAGCTCAACGCGACGTTCGACGAGGTCGATCCCGCCGACTACGACGCGCTGGTCATCGCCGGCGGTCGCGCACCGGAGTACATCCGGCTCAACGAGCGCGTGCTCGAGATCACGCGTCACTTCGATCAGCACGACAAGCCCATCGCGGCCGTCTGCCACGGCGTTCAGGTACTCACGGCTGCGGGCGTCGTGGAAGGCAAGAAGCTCACGGGTTATCCGGCGTGTGGCCCCGAAGTTCGTGTAGCCGGCGGCGAATTCGTCGACGTGGCCGTGACAGAGTCGGTGGTCGACGGGCAGCTCGTCACGTCACCGGCATGGCCGGCACATCAGGCGTGGCTCGCGGACTTCCTCGACGTGCTCGGCACGAAGATCACCCACGAGTAAGCGCGTTGTCCCATCGAAAAAGCCCCGGCGATACCAATCGTCGGGGCTTTTCGCTATCGGGCAGCGCGCCTCACTCGAGGTCCGCTCGCGCCCGCTCCCGAATAAGCGCGAAGCACGCATCTCGGAGCTCGCGACGCGTGAACGGCTTGTCGAGGATAGGCTGCGGCGAGCTCTCGCGCATCCGGGTCACGATATCCATCGACGCGCCGCCGGTCATGAAGATAATCCGTTCGACGAGGTCCTCGAAGTCCTCGGAGAGTACGCCCAGGAACTCCTCTCCGTTCATGCGAGGCATGATGATATCGCAGAGGATGACGTCGAATGCTTCACCGCTCCTGAGTGCCTCAACCGCAATGCGCGCGTCGCTCACGGTCGTCAATTCATGCTTGGGACCGAGCATGCGCTGAATGGTCCGAGAGACGGCCGGCTCGTCATCGACGACCAGGACCCTGAGCCGCGGCAATCCGGCTGCGGGCGACGGCGACAGGTCCCTGGTCTGAGGCTCCTCGCCCTCGACAGCCGGAAGGCGCACTCGGAACAACGCCCCCTCCCCCGGCTGGCTCTCCACCTCGATCTCGCCGCCTTCCTCCTCTACCAGACTCTCGCAGATGGAGAGGCCGAGCCCCGTGCCCTCGGTTGCAGGTTTGGTGGTATAAAATGCCTCGAAGATCCGAGATTTCTGCTCGTCGGTAATCCCCGGGCCGTTGTCCTCGACCTCAGCGATGACGTAGCCGTCGACATTCCGGAGCCGGACCCAGATTCGATTGTCCTGATCGGTATTGTCCCCGAACGCCTGTGCGGCATTGACGAGCAGGTTCAGGAACACCTGACTGATACGTCCGCGGTGAACATTCACGGCAGGAAGCCGCCCGCTGAACTCTCGGATCAACGTCGCGCGATGCCGAATCTCGGAGAAGCCGATTGAGATTGCGGACTCGAGCGGCTCACGAAGGTCGATGGCACAATTCTCGCCGTCCGCGTCGACGCGCGTGAACACACGCAGATCGGCGACGATGTCGCGCAGTCGCCCAGCCCCCTCCTTCATGTCGCGAGTCGCATCGCCTAGCTCGTCGACAAGCTCGAGGCAGCTAGACAGACCGCGATCATCTGGATGCCGACGGCTCGCCGCCTCGAGCTCTCTTTGGAGGCTCTTGAGCGTGCCGGCGGTGAAGTCCATGTTGCCCAGCACGAATGCCAGCGGATTATTGAGCTCGTGGCCAATGCCCGCTGCGAGCGTGCCGAAATTCACCAGGCGATCGACTTGCTGGAGATCGGCGACGGACTGGCGAGACTGGCTGGCGTCTCGAAGCGACCCCCGGAGGCCCTCGAATTCGCCGCCGGCTCCCCAAATGGGACGCATGGTGAGGCGTACCCACTGAGGATCATCGACTCGCTCGACCAGACGGACGTCGCACTCGGCGATCGATTCGGCCGTGAAGTCGCCCTGCAGGCAGTCCTCCAGAACTGTGCCATCATAATCATCGAAGGAGTCGAGCATCGGCTGGCCGAGCTTCTCTTCCGGAGCGCTCCCCGAGATGTCCGACCAAAATTTGCTCAAGAAGGTCCAGCGCCCATCTTCATCCACCTCGAAGATGACCTGGCCGATCGTGTCGACGAGGTGTCGATAGCGACGTTGACTCTCGTCGAGCGCCGACTTGACCTCGCGAAGCACGATCGCCTGCAGGAAGACACCCGCAGCGCCCTCGAGCAGCGTGCAGACTTCCGGGGCGAGCGAATCCTGCGCATCGACGATCTGCACGCCAAAGAGCGCTCGAAGCTCGTCTTCGTGAACCAGCGGGATGAGAGCGAGAGCGTCGGCATTCGTGTCTCGCGCGAGCTCACGGCCGGCATCGGTGTCGGCGTTGATCTCTTCGCCGGGGCCAAAATACTGGGGACGGCCAGCACGCAAGTTTTCGCGCAGCGTCCTGAAATCGTCGGCGTGAATCGAATCCGCGACGCTGGAGAGGCTCTCTAGCCCTGAACCCATCGACTCATATTTTGGCCGTGGGGAGCCGTCACCGTCGTATTCAGCGATCCAGACCCTGTCGGCATTCATCCGGAGACGCAGGCGCTCGAGACCATCGAGCACAGCGGCCGGGATCGCCTCGACCGAGGCGCTGAGGAGCGACTCCGAGAGCGCGAAGATGGCCTTCGAGATGGCAAATACAGAGTCCGACGCCGTTGGATCGAGCAGTGTAGAGCTCGATTCTAAACCGACAGACATCTCTGGTACGTCACTCTCACTCATATCGTCCGCCATGCCGAAACAGATTGAGTCGAACGCGTGGCGCTAAGGCCGCCCCCGAAGGCCCTCTGCGAGGGATGATGTTGAGGACCGGCCACAAACCTAACCGACCAACTAAAAACGCGCTACCTGCAGTTTGGGTCGCTCCAAAGTAGGCGGCATGGACGCGGCTCAATAATGCCAGGGAAACTTCGAGTAGTCCTGGTCGCGCTTCTCGAGGAACGCGTCACGCCCCTCCTGCGCCTCGTCAGTCCCATAGGCCAGGCGGGTCGCCTCCCCGGCGAAGAGTTGTTGGCCGACCATGCCATCGTCGATCATATTAAAGCCAAACTTCAGCATGCGCATGGCTGTGGGGCTCTTCGCGTTGATCTCGCTTGCCCACTCCAGCGCGACCGCCTCGAGATCATCGTGGTCGACGACC
>JBNJFZ010000149.1:3543-13869 GCA_051747295.1 Myxococcota bacterium | reverse complement strand
TCTCAGGAGCAGCCCAGAGTCAACGCGTACTTCAACTACACGGGTGCTCGCGAGGGCACGCAGCGTGACGAGAAGGCCGATGAGGTCCTGGTCGAGATGATCGACCGGGCGCGCTCATCGGTGCACGCATGCGCCTACGGCTTTTCGAAGCAGAACGTCATCGACGCGATGGTCCGCGCCCACAGGCGCGGCGTAGACGTCAAGATCGCCGGTGATGCGGGCCACATGGTCGGCGGCGATGACGGCTTCGAGGCCGCGATCGCCAACGAGATACCGATCGTCGTGGGCAATGAAGGCAGCATCATGCACAACAAGGTCTTCATTATCGACGGGCGCTTCACCTTCGCGGGCACCGGAAACATCACGCCCACCGGCTTCGACCGGAACAACAACAACTGGGTCATCATCGACTCGGTTCCCGTGGCGCAGGACTTCGAGGCGGAGTTCCAGCAGATGTTCTCGGGCCGCTTTTCGGTCGCAAAACAGAAGATCGAGAACGGCAATAGTTATCAGGTGGGGGACACGCGCGTCGAAGTACTCTTCGCCCCACAGGAGGACGCGATGGGCAAGATCTACGAGGAGGTTCGAGAGGCCGAGGCGAACGTAGTCTTCCAGATCTTCGCGTTCACCAAGGATGAGCTGGGCTCCGATCTGGTCAACAAGCATCGAGACTTTCAGCGTGCGAACCAGGAGCTCGTCGAGGCCGGCGAGCTCCCGGCCGACTATAAGGAGACCATGTCACCGCTGGACTGGCCGAACAAAGTTGTCGGCGCGCTCGACCGAAGTCAGCTGCACGGCAACGATCAGTACCACGAAGGCTACCGGCTGCTCTCCCAGGGCATCCCGATGCGATTGGATGCCAACGAGAACTCGCGACTCCCGGGCGATTATCAGGCCGGCGGCGGGCGTCTGCATACCAAGACGATGATCCTCGACTACGGCACGCCACAGGCGCGCGTGATCACCGGCAGCTTCAACTGGTCGTCGTCGGCGACGAACGCCAACGACGAAGTCTTGCTGGTGCTCCACGGTGAGCGCATCGCTGATCGGTATATGGAGACGTTCCGTGAGATCTGGGGGCACTCCCGCGGAATTCCCGGGGCGATGTGCTACTTCATGAAAGAGCGCGAGGGTAGAGATCTCGCATGCACGAGCGACGTCGAGCCGGGTGACGTGGTGATCAGCGAAGTCCACTGGGACGGATGGAACGGCATCGTCGAGAAGGCCGACCACACCGGAGCCTTTGACGAGCGCAACGAGATCACCAACGACCAGTTCGTAGAGCTGTACAACACGACTGACGAGCCGATTAACCTGTCGATGTGGACGCTCAACCTCGGCGTGGGGCCGGAAGAGGCCGATGACGACGGCTTCGACTTCATCGTCGGTTTCACGCCGGGCACCGTCATCGAACCCGGCGAGTACTTCCTGGTCCTGGATCACAATACCGAGGTCTATTCGGAGCGTGATCCACAGCGGGGCACGCACGCGTTCCGCGGGGCCGACTTCGTGCTCAACCGCGCGAACGACCCTCGATTCCCGCGACTGGATCTGAAGTACTCGAATATGTACCTCGACCTTCGCGACGCCTCCGCCCGCGTGATCGACCAGGCCGGCGACGGCGGCGCACCCATGGCGGGTGGTCGAAAGGGCGAGGAACCGAACCAGCAGGCGCTCTCGGCCGAACGGATCATCCGCGAGGACGGTACGGTCGCCGACGGGACGAGCCCCGACGGATGGAAAGCCTGCTCGGGTGGAGACGAGACCAATATCAACCCGGACTTCCGGGATATCATCGTCGCCACACCGGGCATGCCGAATTCGAAATAGTCTTTCGGTCGACGCGCATTCGAAACAGGCCCCGGCACGTCGCTCATACTCGAGCGAGGTGTCGGGGCCTTTCGCGTGAGCCCCATCTAGCCGGGTCCCTGGGTATGCGGCGCGCCCCAGATAGCGTCGAGCTTTCGGCGAGTTGGATCGCGCGCTGAAGCCGCCTGGCCGGCACCTACCGCACGGGTATCGTGGAGAGGTATCATCCCGTATGGGAAGCGGGGATCGGCCATACCGAGGCGTAGCCGCTTTCGAGCCCAGTCATAGTAGAGATTCGCATCGCGTCGGAGCTCGGCGAAACGGCGACTGCGACGCGTGCTGGCGGCTACACACAGTCTCGGGCGCCTGCGAACGCTGTGCGGCATGTGCTCGTTGGAGGGCCAATCGCGCACGACATCCGTGCCGAGGCTGGCTTCGGATTCGCCTCTCAGACGGTCAGCCCGCTGGGTGATGAGGCGGCAGAGCTCCGATTGCTCGCTGCACCCGCTACCAGGTGGCAGCTCCGCGGGCTCGAGCACGTAGGTCGTCGTAGCCCGCGCCGAGGCCTCGGAGTCCGACATGCCGGGATACTTCTGCTTGAGATCGTGAAAGGTTCGACGATCCTCCCGCTGACGAACCAGCCCCTGCCCGGTTTCGTGCAGCGACCACGAACTGACGCCCGGCCAATCGCCGGGGTTGTCGACGAGCCCGGCCTCGCAAGGGGCGCACAAAAACCGAGCGATTTCCTCGGATAGGCATTCGTCGTCGAGTATCGGCTCCGAATCATAAGGCGCCGCGAAAAAGCCCTTCTCCGTGCGCCCAATCACATCCTTGATCTCCCGGGCGATGACGCTCTGAAAATCGCGCATGAAGTGCTGGCGATTGAGCTTCGGAGCCCTGATGGCCATCTCGAACTGGTTGAGCTCGAACATATAACCGTACACCAGAATGCCGTGTATCTGAGCCGCCCAGGCAAGAGTGCGCTCGATAATCGTGTTGACCTCGTCGCACGCCTGAAAGAATGCTTTCCCCTCGATACAGCGGTTCCTCACGAGGTACACGGCGTCTGGATGTTGCATCGTTCTCGACTTGCTCACGTCATCACCCCGTCGGGGAAGGTTCGTGGACGGCCTCTATGATGGTTTTCGACCGATCCCCCCGGATCGTTGCGTAAAAAGTTGGGCCTGCCCGAATCCGGCCGGGGTCCGTGAACCGAGAAAACGCGAGGCTTCTCAAAACCTTAGAGCGACGCATCAGGGCACGCTCGGCTCAAATCGTGCAGCGGCGCTCTCTGTTTTTGAAAACGCGTCCAGCGAGGGCTCGTCGAGAGAATTCAGGACGAGGAGGAATGTAAAGTGGGTCGGTCAGTTCCGCCCCTAAAAATCGACCTCTGACGCCATTTCTACGCTGGGTCCCTCTGTAGAATCGCCCTCAAACGGCGATTGCGATCGCAAAGAGGTCCCAATCACCCTCTGACGCCATTTCTACGCTGGGTCCCTCTGTAGAATCGCCCTCAGACCGCGTTTTCACTCCCATTCTTTACGCCACGCCACGCATTCGCCGAGACACACAGAAAGACCACCCTCGTACTCCCACTGCTGCGGAGTCCTTTGAGTTCGACTGGCCACGACCGACTGAATGGCTATCATAGCATCGAATTCAACCCGGAGTTTCTGATGGCAAGCGATGACAGAGAAGTCATTCTCAACGGGCATGCTCTTCGGGCCGTAGTACGTGCGGCTGAGACCCCGTTGGTCGGAATTGGAGTCAAGAAGCGGCTCTTCTCACAACTCGGGCTCGATGAATTGTTCGAGCTCGACCTCCGTGAGTATATGAACCCCGAGACGATCCTCTCGGCGAAGCCGGCCCGGCACGAAGAGGAATCCGCAGATGAGTGACTTCCAGCGAAAGACCATCCGAGATTACGCCCGTACCTACGAGTCGGGGGAGGATTCGCCCCCCGACGTGATCGAGCGGGCGCTGGAGGCCGTCGACGATACCCGAGCAGACAATCCGGCGCTCGGGGCGTTCCTGGCACTTCGGCGCAAGGAGATTCGGACGCGAGCCGAGGATGCAGCCGCAAGACTTGCGGCCGGTGAACCTCGAAGCGTCCTCGAAGGCGTACCCATCGCAATCAAGGACGCGATCGATGTCGCGGGGTACCATACGACCGCCGGTACGACCTTTCAGGGTGCCCGCCTCGCAGAGTCAGACGGCGTATTGATCCAGAGATTACGAGCCGCCGGCGCGATCATCTTCGGCAAGACCTCTCTCCACGAGATCGGCCTTGGTGGTACGGGGGTCAATCCAAATCAGAAGACCGCCCGAAACCCGTATGATACGGGACGCATGACCGGGGGTTCATCGAGCGGTTCGGCAGCCGCCATCGCGGCTGGTATCTGTCCGGTGGCGTTGGGCAGTGACGCGGGCGGCTCCATCCGCATTCCGGCAGCAATGTGCGGGATCTACGGGCTCAAGCCGACTTTTGGACGCATCCCGCGAGGGGGTGGCGCGCTCCTCGCCTGGTCGCTCGACCACTTTGGACCCCTGGCTGCGAGTGTGCAGGACCTCGCCGACTTCTATGATGCCACCGCGGGCGAGCACCAGTATGAGGAGCACACCAAAGGGCAACCTCCGGTCGAGCGTATCGACAAAATCAAACCCGCAAATCTGGAAGATATCCGTCTCGCATGGTGTCCGGCCATGGCCGAAGACGCCTCGACCCCGGTAGCGCATCAATTTTTTGAGGCACTTGGGCGCATCGGCGATGCCGGAGCCCTCGTGCAGGAAAAACACACCGAGTTGTTACCGCTCGCCCAGAAGGCCGGATACGTCACCATGGCGTCGGAAGCAGCGGCCACGCAGCGAGACTGGCTCGAGGAACACCGACACAAGCTAAACCTCGATACGCGGCTGCTACTCGCCGTCGGCGAACGCGTCACGGCTCCCGAGTATCTGCATGCTCAACGCGTCCGAAAGCTCGTGCGCGAAGAATTCTCTTCCTTGCTGGAACGATTCGATGTCTTCGTGACCCCCACCTGCGCCTGCACAGCGCCTGCCCTCACGCAGGAGGCACTGACCTCTGGCGAGGTAAACTCGAAAGTCAACTCAGCGGTCTCGCGGTACACCTTCCTGGCGAACGTCACCGGCTATCCAGCCGTGACGATTCCCGCGGGAACCGATCGTGTCGGCTTGCCGATAGGACTCATGATCCACGGTCCGGCGTGGAAAGAACGCGATCTACTCGCGATCGCAGCTACCATCGATGCTTTGATGCCCCCCATGCCGAAACCTCGAATTTTTTATGACATCTAACGTCCAACGAGCCGAGTGCTCCCCTTTGTCCGGACTACATATGAAGACGACAACCCTGCTCTTAACCGTAATTCTCACGATGGCGACCGCATGCAAGACTTCTAGTGGCTCCACCAATGACCAGCCCACTTCCACCGAGGAGTCGGTCCAGGAATCGTCGTCCGAAGCCCCACCCGGCGACGCATTTGCCGGCTGCGAAATGACGCAATTCACATCAGGTTGGCTCGAAGCAGCCTGCGAAGACGCTCGTTTCCTGATTCAACCGGACCGCGCCGCGCTCGCGACAATCGACCAAGCTTGGACCCCGATGTCCAAGGCATTGAGCGAGGAATTCGACGCGGACGTGTTCGGTGAAGAATACGAGTTGAGCATCGACGGTAAAGCGGTACCGGCGAGGACCTTCAGCGTGGCCAACGAAGACGGTGGAGAACCGCTCGCAAAGGGCATCTATGCGCTCTGGGAGATGGGGAAGACAGCTAAGATGGCCGCCGCGTGCATCCAGGCACCTGATGAGTTCGAGCCTGCTCGCTGCGAGGCTGGTTTCACCTCACTGAAAAACGAAGGCATCCCGGGCGAGCCAAAGGTCGAAGAAGCAGCTGCCTCGGGCGCGTCCGTAGTGATCGCAGGACAAGCGATTGTACTGGGAGAAGACTGCGATTTGGCCTCTGAGAGGAAGATTTCGTGCGAGTCGGGTGAGTTGACCTGGTATCAGGGCGAAGCGGACGTCGCCGAACAGAAATCCACCCGGGCACTTGCCGACATGAAGGATGTCGCGTCCGCGGGAGGCGCTGAGATAACCGAGACACAGCGCCCCTGCTCAATCGGAGACTACGAGACGACATGCCATGCCTACGACATCAGCTCTGATGCACAGCACGCCAAATTTCACTCAGCGGTTGTGGAGCTCGATGGTGAATCGCTCGCGGTCGCCTGTTGGCACGACGCAAACGCATCCATGCCTACCGCATGTGCGTCGCTTTTTGGCGATGAAAACTGAGTCGAAAAATCGGCGAATAAAGGCATCTCTACGCCGGGAGGCAGCGTAGAAATGCCATAGAACCACGATCGGGCCACTCACTCGACCGTGACGTCAATCCAGACGAGCCGATGATCGGACACTTCTACGAGCGCGGCAAAATCTTCCCCCGGCTCCGGCCAGAACACGCTGGACGATTTCTGGTTCAAATTCGACGACGGCAGTACGTAATCGACCCTCAAATTACCCACTCGACCGTCGCTGAAGTCTGCGGTGTCGAAGCGCGGATCTGTCACGTGCGAGGTATTCACCTGGCCGTCAGACTCTGAAGCCGCGACCCCTCCTTCGCTCGTTGGTTCGGAATCTGAAATATGCGATGCGTTTAAGAGGTTTTTGATGGCCTGATGACGGCTATCCCCATCGTTGGGGTCACTGTTTAAGTCCCCGACGATGACAAAGCGACTATCGTCCTGCAGGCCTCCCATCCCCCCTTCGTCATCTCGAATATAATCGGCCTGCGTGCCGCCGGCCGTGTAGTCTGACCAGAATCGGATCTCGTCGTGATTGCGTCGTCCGTTGCGGTCTTCATCCCCATCAAAGCTGGGTGGAGTCGGGTGGCTGGCCAGTACGTGGACGGTCCTCTCTCCGACCTGGACTGGAACATCCACGTGATTCTTGGACGAAAGGCGGAAAACCTCGATCGCGTCGTCCGAGTAGAAGCTCTCTGGCAGCAGATTGCCCGGCATATCCTTCCAGAGAAACTCGCGAAAGGTCCGGATATCGTCCTCCTCGATGGGATATTTCGAGTAGATCACGAACCCGTATTGCCCCGGGAACGTCCCGAAGCCGTAGGCATCATTTCCGTAGGACTGACTACCTGGTGTCGACGCGACCGTACCGTCATTATTGAGATCCTCACCCGAATGGACGCCGGTATTTGTCTCCGGCACGAATCGGTACGCGTAGTCGATCATCTCCGCGTCGCCCTGGCCTTGTGTGAGATACTCATCGTGAAACAGCCGAGCGCTGGTGCCGTCGGGATCCCAGTCGAATTCGTTAATGAGCAAGACATCCGGACGAATGCGCTGAATCACCTCGGCGACTGCTCGCGCCTGCGAATCGCCCCCGCCTTCCAGATCACGGGCGAGTTGGCCCGACTCGTTGCGGTAAAGCGAAGCGTTAAACGTGGCGACACGCAGATCGATCGGCTCGACCGATGTATCTTCTCCGCCATCGACGCCGGCCTCGACGGCGACATCCTGCTCTCCACCATCATTATTTGCGGCGTTCCCACCGGAGCACGCTGTCAGGAACAGCCCGACAAAAAGGAGCAACGCCCAGCGGAAAACAGAAAGCCTTCGAGAAATCATGGGGATCTTGTGCATGAGTGTCTGAGTATCGTGCCGGCAACGGCGTACGCTTCCGAAGCTGATTAGTCGATGCACCGTGGACGGGGCAAGTCTTTAATACGCTCGAAGGCGAAAGATTCCCGAGCCGCAAAATTCACCACGTCCCGCGCGACCAAATTTGCAGAACAAAAACGGCCTCTGACGCCATTTCTACGCTGGGTCCCTCGCTAGAAATGCCGCGAGAGGCCGTTCGAGCCTCCACTTTTGCCACTTCCACATTCTCACACCTCCCCACCCCCGAAATCCCCTCCAGATAGCGCGGCTCTGCAAACAGAGAAATTGCCGGCGCCGTAAATTTCTCACGCAATCCGCCCCGCGTCACCCCCGGAGCCGTAAACTCCTGCAATAAAACAAGAACCAAAAACCAAACACACGCTTCAAACCCCAAACCCACGCCTCGAAAGCTCCCACAACCGAGACTTTCTACGCAACGAATCCGCCCCTTGCGCCGAAAACCATTATGAGGGGCCGGCGGCCTCGTGGCACCGACCTGCCGCCCTGCACAGACAACTCACCGGAAGCAACGGAGGACACATGACAACCGCCGAACGTCTAGAGACACACAAGGAGCGCCTCGAGACGGCGCTCAAACATGCCAGGCGAGTCCTGCGCTATTCGAAGCGCGCCAAAAAGGCGCTCGAATCAGTCCGCCGGAAAGATATTGCCCCCGCGAGCGTCGATACATTCGTCGACGCCCGGGCAGCCGTACAGAAATTGCTCGGCAAAACTGGCTCCGCGGAACTCGAATCCGAGCTCAGCGGCTGGCTGGATGCGACCAACGACGACGTCGCCCGGTCGAGTGACGAGAAACGCCGCCGGCTGCTCGAAGACCTGCAAAAACGCGCCAGCGACCAGGGCGTAGGAATCCGCAAACTCGGCGACACCCCGCCGACCGTGGCCCTCGGGCCGATCCAGGTCGTGCTCGAGGCAGGGCGAGATGCGCAGCTCAAGCTGGGACTCGAGCCGATAGATCGCGCCGCCGCGGACTCAGCGGCCATCTTCGAGGCCATCCAACGGGTCCGCGACGAATGGGAAGACCGCACCCCATCCCCGCCCGAGCTGTTCCAACGTATCCGACGCGCCTATCTGATGAGCTGTGCGCGAAGCGGGCACAAACCCGGCGACCGCATCGACATTGTCGACCTGCCAGGCCCGCTCGCATTGCTCGAGTGCGACGATGCGAACCTCCGCAAGACGGGGCTGGCTTCGCTCGCCGAATACCCCCGCCACCTGCTGGCACGACAGCTGTCGACCTTGAGCCGAGAACGACTCCTAGAACACGACGGATACCGCCTGGAGCTCGGCGCGGCCACCGGAGGCAGCACCAAAGACAAGGATGACGTCCTGTACGTCCAGACCACGCCGTCACGGGGTCAGTATTTCCTTACGATTCGCTTCAGCCAAGTCTAACCACACACATCGAGGACGGAGATGAACACGACAACATCGCGAGACCCCATCGGCGCCCACGTACTCCAGCGCCTGGGAGAATCCGGACAACCGCCGGACTTCGGCATCGACCGCGTCAATGTGGGGAACGAATCCTATCTGAAGGTGCTCGAGGAGGAGTATTTCGAAAAGCACCTGCGCTCCGGCGCCAGCTTCAAGCTGGTTCAAGGCTACTTCGGTGGCGGAAAGACCCATTTCCTGCACTGCATACGCGAGCTCGCCTGGCGCCACGCATTCGCCGTCGCGTTGGTCGAACTATCGCCGACTGAATGCCCTTACGACGATTCGCTCCAGGTGTACGCGAACGTCGCACGCCGCATCGCGACCCGACCGCCCGCACCCGGTGAGCAGACTCGATACGGGTTCACAGAGTTGCTTCGAAACGCGGTGGACTCCCGCCTAGACGCGCTTCAATCAGATACGCACGGAGTCGATCCCGAGGAAGCCAGACGACAATGCCGAGTCTGGCTTCGCCGGGTGGTCGGCCGCGCGCCGTGCGAGAGCAACTCGTTTCGCCGAGCCGCGGTCGAGTTCTGCCTGGCCTGGCTCGACGACGACTTCGAACGAGAGCAACGCCTCGAAGCGTGGCTACGCGCCGAGCCGGTTCCGCGATCCGACGTCCGAGACTTCAGCGTCTATGAGACGATGAGCCGGAAGAACGGATTTCTGATGCTTCGCAGCCTGACCCAGATCGTGCCGGCGCTGGGATTCGGAGGCACGACCCTGCTCTTCGACGAGGTCGACCGAAACCTGTCGGTCAGCGAAAAGCGCACGCAGGCGATGGGCGATAACCTCCGACAAGTCATCGACCTCTGCGGCCGACACCAGTTGCCGAGCACCCTCTTCGTGTACGCCGTGCCGCCCGAGTTCATGCTAAACGTCGTGCCCGATTACCCGGCTCTCCAACAGCGGTTGCGCGCGCCGGTCCCGATGGGAGAGCGAAACCCACAGGCCGTCTTGATCGACTTAGAGCACCTCGATCTCGAGCCAGAAAAACTGCTGAGCGCGATGGGGAGCCGGATCATCGACGTCTTCTGCGACGTCTATCCAGGGTCAGTTGGCCGACCACTCCAGCAAAAGAACGTCGATGTACTCGCCAGCGCGTGCGTCCAGTCGCAGTTCGACGTCAACCATCGCCGCTTATTCGCCAAGACGCTCGTAGACCTGCTGCAAAACCAACGGGTGGATGGGGAGCGCAAGCTCTCGAAGGCACAGGCGGATGCCTTCATCGAGGATGGCCATCGAGGCCTCGAAGAACGAAGCAACGAGCGAAGAGACATCCTGCAATTCGAAGACTTCTGAGGACCATATGCTGGCAACACAAACAAATAATGACATCTCGCAGGCGGCCACGCCGGAGAGCCCCGA
>JBNJFZ010000149.1:0-3443 GCA_051747295.1 Myxococcota bacterium | reverse complement strand
CCATGTCGGCAGAACGCCCGAGATCTTCTGGTGCGGTGGCTGTCCGGTGACCCGACTATCTCGAACCGGGAGATCGGTGTGCGGCTGCGGCGAGCGACAGGTGCGCAGGGGCAACTATTCAGCCTCAAGGACTACAGGCCCTGGGCCAGAATCTACGGCTACCTGCTCAGCGGCATCGCACGCCTCGCGCGACTCGCCGGCTACGGCGGCCTGGCCGTCTTTGTCGACGAGGCTGAATTCCACACGCTGCTCAACGCCCGAAATCGCGAGTTTGCGCTGGAATTCTTCCAGGCGTTGGCGTGGGCGGCGAAGTCGGGACAGGGCCTTCCATTCGAGGCGTCGCAGCTCGACGGCGGCGGGCTGGGGCTGCTCAAGGAACTCCCGCCTTGCTATACCCACCGCTCGAACCTCTATGTCGCCCTGGCATTTACACCCGCCGGGGCATGCCGGGACACGCTGGAGCGGGTCGTCCCGAAGGGCTGGTGCCGCGAGATTCAGCCGCTCCAGCCCGATGCGCTCCCCGCGCTCGCCGACCACGTCGTGTCGGACTACTTGCAGGCGGAACCTTCAACGAGGCTGAGCGACGCCACGCGCACACAGATCCTCGGGCTCGTCGGAGACCTCGCCGAAACCGGCTATTTGCAGAGCCCTCGGGATGCATCTCGATTCGTCGTCGACTTGATGGACCGGGCCCGGCACGGCCGCATCGAAGCCCAGATCGAGGCGCTTCGCGGGCGCTACACCGACAACAAATGGGGGTGGTGATGACTCGCCCTGGACACCCAGCCGTGCCAGACGCTCGGCGACACGCGAGCCACGAGGCCCGCATCAAGCGCGTCCTGCGCCGCACCTGGCACCCGTTCTTCGCGCGCTTCGGACGACTCACCCAGACTCAGATCGACGCGGTCGAACCCGTCTATCGGGGCCGCCCGGTGCTCCTGAGCGCCCCGACGGCGACCGGAAAGACCGAGGCAGTTGCGGCACCGGCGCTCGAGCGAGCGCTGGAGTGCCGCTCGGGCCCATCTACACCGACACTGCTATTCGTCGCCCCGACACGGGCGCTCTGCAATGACCTGACACGTCGACTCGCCGCGCCCGTTCGACGAAGTGGGCTCGAGGTTGACCTCAAAACCGGTGATCATCCCACTATTTCGAAGTCCGCTCCGCCGCACGTGCTCGTCACCACGCCTGAATCCCTCGACTCGATGCTCTGTAGGCGTACACGCTTCCTGCGAACGCTGAAGACAGCAGTCTTCGACGAGCTGCACCTGATGCACGGCAGCGCTCGGGGTGACCACCTCCAGTGCCTGTCTCAGCGATTGCGGCAGGTCGCCGAGGAGGTCCAGTTGTGCGCCACCTCGGCGACGGTGCCGGGGACGGAAGCGATCGCACAGACGTACCTCGGAGACGACGCGACCGTGGTCGAGACCCGAGGCGGCGGACGAGCCATCGATACCGAATATATCCCTGCGTCGGACGCGCGAGGCACCGAGGGCTTGCTGCGCGAGCTATACGCCAGAGAGCGCGGGTCCAAGATACTCGTCTTCGTCAACCGCCGCGCCGACGTCGAGTGGTTGAGCGCCCGACTCGCCGACCTCGATGCGCTGGGCCACCACGGGAGCTTGAGCCGAGAGCAACGCCTCCGCGTCGAGAAGCGCTTTCTGGACGCACCGTCGGGCATCTGTGTGGCCACGATGACTCTGGAGGTCGGCGTGGACATCGGTGATATCGACCGCGTCGTCCTGATCGAGCCCCCGCCGGACGTCGCGGCATTTGGCCAACGCATCGGCCGGGCCAACCGGCGAAGCGGCCGCATTCAGGTAACGATGGTCCACAGAGATCCCGGCCAGTTGCGCCGCTTCGAGCATATGGTCCTGTGCGCTCGGGAGGGACGGCTCTTCGATGAGCAGATCGCCTTTCGACCGTCGGTCGCAGCACAGCAGGCGATATCGCTGGCCTTCCAGAACCCGAAACGCTGGATCTCGGCTCGGGCCCTCCACGCCAGAATCCCCGCCCGAGCGCGCGGCACATGCAGCACCGTTGACTGCCAACACGTCCTCGAAAAGTTGGAGTGCGAGGGCTGGCTGTACGGCGACTCGCTCGGCCGCTTCAGCCCGGATTCGGCGGCGAGCGACGCCTTCAAGTTCGGGACGATGCACTGCAATATCGCCCCGGATACATCCGTAGAGGTGGTCGAAGAAACCACGCGGCGCAGTCTGGGACGCGTCAGTCCCTACTATCTGGACAAAGAGGAGATGAAATTTGCATTCGGCGGCCATCGACGACAGATCTCCCGCGTCCGGGACCAGAAGGTGTTCGTCGAGCAGCGCGAAGGAGCCGATGAGGTATTCTTCACGGCCACCAGCGGCCCTCGGTTGACGTACGCGTACTGCCAGGACCTCGCAGAGTTTATCGACGTGTCGCCCGGACAACTGAGCTATGTTCGACGCGCGCCAGGCGTGTGGCTGGTCTGGCATTTCTTCGGGTCGCTGTGGGCGGAGGTATTCGCGGGCGTGATGCAGGCGCGTGGGTTCGACGCCGGTCGACTGACGCCGTTTTCCGTGATGCTCACACGCGCATCGGGAGGCCCACCGCGCGACTTCCACGACGCGGGCTCCGTGAGTCGCGACATCGAAGGGGCTATTCGCAAACGCCGCAAACGCCTCTGCCAGATACTGCAACCCGGCCCATTCGAGTCCTTCGTGCCGCCCGATCTAAACCTCCAATGGCTGCGCGACACCGTCGACGTCGAGACCTTTGCTGGCGCGCTCGCTGAACGCGAGTTCGTCGAGGTGGGAGCATGTCCACCGGTTCGGTGATGACGCAGGTAGGGCTGAACCGTTAGGGTGGGGGCGATCGGCCGGCCAAAGAGCCGCGAGACCTTACCGGGACAGGACCACGGCCAGACATATGAGCATCCCCTTCATCGACCTGAACGCGCTACACGCCCCGATCCGCGACGAGATCGACGCCGCGATCAGCGCCGTGATCGACTCCGGCCAGTTTATCAAGGGCCCGTGGGTGCGCACGTTCGAGGAGGAAATCGCCGAGTATCTGGGCTGCAGACACGCGATCGGCGTATCCAGCGGCTCGGATGCCCTGCTCGCCAGCCTGATGGCGCTGGGGATCGGCGAGGGCGACGAGGTCATCACGACACCGTTTACGTTTTGTGCGACCGCCGAGGCGATCCTGCGCGTGGGCGCAACACCGGTATTCGTCGACATCGACCCGCGCACCTTCAACATCGACCCGACCCTCATCGAGGACGCGGTCACCGACGCCACCCGCGCGATTCTGCCGGTTCACCTGTACGGCCAATGCGCCCGAATGGACCGCATCATGGACATCGCCGAGCGCCACGACCTGTACGTCGTCGAAGACGCCGCCCAGGCCATCGGCGCGCGCTTCCGCGACCAGATGGCCGGCACGATCGGCCACGTCGG
>JBNJFZ010000148.1:0-13876 GCA_051747295.1 Myxococcota bacterium | reverse complement strand
GACCGCACGACAAGTTTTGGCAGCGCAGCCCAGGGTGGCTGTGCGATCACCCTGGATGACCAGATACAGTTGATTGAAAGGCCCCTTTTGACGTGATAAGACTGGTGAGTGGTATAGCCTCTCACAGCGCAGCGACCTCTCGATACGATCGTCCTACCGCTAGGTCTCACGGCGAGTTCATACGTCATTTGTGGTTGTGTGAGGATTCATACGGAACCCGAGGACCACAGTGCTCAACAAAGTACCTCTTCGCGCATGGATCATCTGGGGCGTGCTCATCGTCCTGGCCATCGTGATATTCGACATGCTGACCGAGAGTTCACCCGATGCCTCGGTCATCAAATTCAGTGAGTTTCGCGAAGCGGCCGCCGAGGGCGACGTCGACACCGTCGAGATCATGGATCTCGAGGTCAACGGCAAGTTCTCCGAGCAATACGCCGACAAGCAACACGACGGCCGCCGTTCCTTCAAGACAATCGGACCCGTGGGGGAAGACCTCCAGGACGTCCTGATGGCCAAGGAAGTCGCGTTCACGTTCGTCAAATCCGACGACAACCGCCTCTGGCACCAGCTATTACTGACGGTAGTCCCCCTGTTATTGATCGTGGTGCTGCTGGTCTTCGTGATGCGGCAATTTCAGGGCGGCGGTGGCAAGGCGATGACCTTCGGAAAGTCCAAGGCTCGCCTGCTCAACGAGTCCAATAAGAAGGTCACGTTCAACGATATTGCCGGTATCGAAGAGGCGAAGGAGCAGCTCGAAGAGATCGTCGAGTTCCTCAAAAACCCCAAGAAATTCACGCGCCTGGGCGGCCGCATCCCCAAGGGCGTGCTGCTGATGGGCAAGCCGGGTACCGGTAAGACCCTGCTCGCGAAGGGCGTCGCCGGTGAGGCCGGCGTGCCGTTCTACTCGATCTCGGGCTCCGACTTCGTCGAGATGTTCGTGGGCGTCGGCGCCAGCCGAGTGCGCGACCTCTTCGAGCAGGGCAAGAAGAATGCGCCCTGCATCATCTTCATCGACGAGATCGATGCCGTCGGCCGCCAGCGTGGCGCTGGCATGGGCGGCGGCCACGACGAGCGCGAGCAGACGCTCAACCAACTCCTCGTAGAGATGGACGGCTTCGAGTCCACCGAAGGCGTCATCCTCATCGCCGCGACGAACCGCCCCGACGTGCTCGATCCGGCGCTGCTTCGCCCGGGACGCTTCGACCGACGCATCGTCGTGCCGCCGCCGGACGTGCGGGGCCGCGAGCAAATCCTGCAGATTCACACCAGGCGCACCCCCGTCGCCAAGGACGTCGAGCTCAGCCAGATCGCCCGTGGGACGCCCGGATTCTCCGGTGCCGACCTCGAGAACCTGGTCAACGAAGCCGCCCTCCTCGCCGCTCGCCGCGGCAAGGACCGCGTCGAGCTCGTCGACTTCGAAGACGCCAAAGACAAGGTCATGATGGGCGCGGAGCGAAAGAGCGCCGTCATCACGGACGCCGAAAAACGCGTCACCGCCTACCACGAAGCCGGACATGCACTCGTCGCCCTGCTCCAGGAGGGCACCGACCCCGTCCACAAAGTCACTATCATTCCCCGCGGCCGCGCACTGGGCGTCACCCAACAGCTGCCCGAGGAAGACCGACATACGATGCGCAGGGACTACGTGCTCAGCCGCCTCTCGGTGATGATGGGGGGCCGTGCCGCCGAAAAGATCGTCTTCGACGAGATTACCACCGGCGCCGGCAACGACATCCAGGTCGCCACTGACATGGCCCGAAAAATGGTCTGTGAGTGGGGCATGAGTGACCGCGTCGGCCCGCTCAACTACTCCGACGGCGACAACAACCCGTTCCTCGGAGACGGCGGGATGCGTACCCATCGCCCCTACAGTGAGTCGGTCGCCAAGGAGATCGATGCCGAGGTCAAGCGCATCGTCACCGAGCAACACGATCTCGCGGTCGATCTCCTCCGAGAGCACAACGACCTGCTCGAGCTCATGGCGCAGGCACTGCTGGAGTTCGAGGCACTCAACGCCGACGAGATCGACCTGCTGCTCGAGGACCGCGATCTCGACCGCATCCGCGAAAAGCGCGAGCGCGAGGAAGAAGAGGCGGCCGAGCGTGAGGAAGAGCGCGCCCCGAAGAAAGGCTTCAGCTCGAAGCTCAAAGAAAAGAAGCAAAAGGGTAGCTTCGGCGACCTCTCGCCGTCGACGAACTCCTGATCGAACCCCAGCCCGGACGGCCGCGCACGGGCGGCCGACAGACACTCCACATGGCGTATTTCGCATCCCCGAAGCAGCGTCGCTCACTCGAGTCGATCCAGCTCGGCGATGCCGAACTACGCTTCGACGAGCGATTTCCCATCATGGGCGTGGTCAACGTCACGCCCGATTCATTCAGTGACGGGGGTGAGTTCTACGAACGCCCCGAAGCCATCTCCCATGGCATCGCGCTGGCTGAAGCCGGCGCCGACATCCTCGATATCGGCGGCGAGTCGACACGCCCCGGCGCCGATCCGGTGCCGGTCGATGAGGAATTGCGCCGAGTCATCGGCGTGATCGAAGGGCTCGCCGCCGAGACCGACGCACTGATCTCGGTCGACACATACAAGGCTTCCGTCGCAGAAGCGGCCGTTGCCGCCGGCGCGCACATCGTCAATGACATCAGCGGCCTGGGGTTCGACGACGCGATGGCCCACACGGTCGCCGACACCGGTGCCGCGCTGGTCTTGATGCACACCAATGCCAGCCCGCAGACCATGCAGTCCGAGATCGACTACGACGATATCATCGACGATATCCGCGCGTATTTCGCGGAGCGGCTCGCCGTCGCGGACGAGGCCGGCATCCAGAGGGAGCGCATCATCCTCGATCCGGGCATCGGCTTCGGAAAGACGGTCGCCCAGAACTATCGCATCATTCGCGAGATGGCCGCGTTCCTGGACTTCGGGTGCCCGTTACTGCTCGGAACGAGCCGCAAGAGCCTCATCGGGACCGTCCTGGACAAACCCGCCGAGCAACGCGTGTTCGGCACCGCTGCAACCGTCGCCTGCGGGCTCTACGCCGGAGCCGACATCGTCCGCGTCCACGACGTCGCCGAGATCGTCGATGTCGTGCGCGTCACCGAGGCCCTCGCGGGCCTGACGTACCGCTGAGGCGGTTCGTGGCGTGCATGGACCACGGTCATCTGAAAATTGGCGCTTTGCTCACAGTCGTAGTATAAAACCTGTGGACCGTTCATGTTTTCGGACGCCGACTGGCGTCTCATTTTACACCCGGTAGTGGTCGGATGGAGCAACTGCTCGACATTTTTGCTGTCGAGGGATGGCTGGACGTACTCTTGCTGCTCATGGATGCAGCGATCGTTTACTTCGTCATCTACCGCATCCTTTTGATCATCAAGGGGACGCGCGCCGTCCAGATGTTGTTCGGCCTTGTGCTCGTCATCACGCTCTTTGTCGTCTCGCGGGAGCGATACCTCAACCTCGCTACGACGCACTGGCTGATCGACAAGTTCATCGCGAACTTCATCATCATCGTGGTGATTATCTTTCAGAATGACATTCGCCGTGCACTCGCCCAGTTCGGGCGCACGTCGCTGCTTCGCGGCTCACAGAGTTTCGAGGAGACCCAGATCCTGGAGGAAGTCATCAAGGCCAGCGTCATGCTCTCATCGCGCAAGATCGGCGCACTCATCGCCGTCGAGCGTGAGGCCGACCTCGATCACTACACCGAGGAAGGGATCAAGGTCGACGCGGTCGTCTCCAAGGATTTACTCTTCAGCATCTTCGTCCCCGAACACCAGAATCCGCTGCACGACGGCGCGGCCATCATCCAGCGCGGGCGGGTCACGTCCGCTGGCTGCTTCCTACCGCTGACGACCAACCCGAAGGTCGAGAAGACGCTCGGCACCCGTCATCGCGCGGGGATCGGACTGTCAGAGGATACCGACGCGGCTGTCGTGATGGTCAGCGAGGAGAACGGCATCGTCTCCGTGGCATTTCAGGGCGAGCTGTACCGGGACCTCGACTCAAACGAGATGCGCGAGCTGCTCCAGCGGGTCTTTACCAGCAACGAGCTCACCCTCGAGCGAACGGGATTCTTCGAGAAGTTCAAGGACGATGAATCGGACGAGTCGAAGGAGGGGCGCAGCTGATGGTCGACTCGGCCTGGAAATTCGTGCGCGGGCTCTTCGTGCGCAACTCACACCTCAAGCTCATCGCGCTCTTCTTGACGCTGGCGATGTACGTCTGGGTCAGTATCGATCGCGAGGTCGAAGCGACCCGCTACGCGCCGGTACGCGTGGACGTCCCCGAGAATATGGTACTCGTGAGCGAGCCGGTCGACCGGGCTCGCGTGGCGATCCGCGGTAAGTGGTCCGAGCTGAATCGCTTCGATAACTCGCAGCTCGACGCGATCAACCTCGATCTCAATGCGAACGAGCCAGAAGGTGTCGTCCCGATATCGCGCGAGCAAGTCGAATTGCCCCCGGGCCTGCGCGTCATCAGCGTGGAGCCGAGCTTCATGAAGTACAGACTGGCGAAGAAGACCCAGAAGCGCGTGCGCATTCGCCCGAAGATCACCGGCGACCCGGCCGACGGCCACGAGTTGAGCAACGTGGACGTCGAGCCCAATACCATCACGCTTTCCGGCCCGGCGACGTCGCTCGCGTCGCTCCAATCGGTCACGACAGAGTCAGTCGACGTCACGGGGCGTACGAGTTCCTTTAGCAAGGAGGTCCGCCTGCGCGTGGACGACCCGCTGGTGGGCTACGACCTGGACCAGCCCATCACCTTGAACCTCGAGATCGAGACGCAAGAGATCCAGCGCGTCATCTCGGATATCCGGGTCGAGCCGGTCAACATGAACGCGCCGATGAGCGCCGAGGTCACGCCTCAAACGGTCAGCGTGACGCTGCGTGGACCCAAAGGAGTCGTCCAGAAGATCGACCCATCCTCGCTGCTAGCCTCGGTCGACCTCAGCGACAAGCAGCCCGGGACGTTCGTCGAAGAGGTCCGGATTCAGAATACGCCCCAATCAGTCGAAGTCGTCGAGACACAGCCGACCCACTTCAAGGTAGCCGTGATCCGTGACGATGGCTGAGCACCAGGCGCCACCCGACATCCACCCTTCTTCTTTCATCCCCCGGGCGATTCATGCTATCGCCCACAGCGACTATTTAAATGGGGTTTTCTCATGACTGATCGACAACTCTTTGGGACGGACGGCATCCGCGGTGTCGCCAACACCTACCCGATGACCCCGGACGTCGCCGTACGTCTGGGTCAGGCCATCGCGCACCACTTTCGCAAGGTCAACGCCGAGCGACACGTCCCCACCTCGCACCGAACGCGTATTCTCATCGGCAAAGACACGCGCCTGTCGGGTTATATGTTCGAGTCCGGGCTCGCCGCCGGCATCACGAGTATGGGCGCCGATGTCCAGCTCGTCGGGCCGCTTCCGACCCCGGCCATCTCGTTTTTGACGACCGGGATGCGCGCCGACGCGGGCATCGTCATCTCGGCGAGCCACAACCCGTTCCAGGACAATGGCATCAAGATCTTCGGCGCCGACGGCTTCAAGCTTCCGGACGAAGAAGAAGCCCAGATCGAGGAGTACACCCTCGGCGAGCGACCGCCACTGGCCGACTCTGACAACGTCGGCAAGGCGACGCGCATCGATGACGCCACGGGCCGCTACATCGTCTTCTTGAAGAATACGTTCCCGAAAGACCTGACGCTCGAGGGCCTCCGCGTGGTCGTCGATTGTGCCAACGGTGCCGGATACAAAGTCGGTCCCGATACGCTTCGGGAGCTCGGCGCGGAGGTCTTCGCCCTGGGGAACAACCCGGATGGAAAGAATATCAACCAGAAGTGCGGTAGCGTGAACCCCGACGCGACCATACAGCGCGTCCGAGAAACGCGCGCCGACATCGGCATCACGCTCGACGGTGATGCGGACCGCGTCATCCTGGTCGACGAACAAGGTCAGATCGTCGATGGCGACCGCATCCTGGCGTTGTGCGCGATCCACCTCAAAGAACGCGGGCTACTCGACAGAGACACCCTCGTGACTACCGTCATGAGCAATATCGGACTCGAAATCGCGTTGCGCCGCCACGGCATCACCCTCGAGCGCACCCAGGTCGGCGACCGCTACGTCGTCGAGCGGATGCGTGAGGGCGGATTCAACCTGGGCGGCGAGCAGTCAGGCCACCTGATCTTCCTCGACCATACGACGACGGGAGACGGCATGCTCGCCGCGCTCCAGGTCCTGGCGATCATGCAGCGCAAGCAGCAGCCGCTGAGCGAACTCGCCGAAGTCATGACGCCCTTCCCCCAGCTTCTCGTCAACGTCGACGTGCGCGACAAGCCACCCCTCGAGCAGCTCGGCGGCTTTCAAGAGAGGCTCCAACAGGTCGAGGAGGAATTGGGTGACAACGGCCGAATCGTGGTCAGATATTCGGGCACGGAGGCCAAGGCACGCGTGATGGTCGAAGGCCCCGACGAAACGACAACCAAAAACTACGCCCACGACCTCGCAGGCGTATTGCGCGACGAAATCGGGGCGTAAATCACCGTAGTCAACCACTGGACGGAGGACAGCATGACTCACGCTCGACCACGACTCGGCGTCAACGTCGACCACGTCGCAACTATTCGCCAGGCGCGCGGCACTGCGTACCCGGAACCCGTCACGGCGGCGTCTCTGGCCGAGCTCGCCGGGGCCGATCAGATCACCGTCCACCTCCGAGAAGATCGCAGGCACATCCAGGACCGCGACGTACGCACGTTGCGAGAGACGGTCGGAACTCGCCTGAACCTGGAGATGGCGGCGACTCGAGAGATGCTCGACATCGCACTGGCGATTCAACCGGACATGGTGACCCTGGTCCCCGAGAAGCGCGAAGAGCAGACCACCGAGGGCGGCCTGGACGTCGTGGGACACCGCGGCCGACTCGACGGTTACCTCGACGAACTGGCCGAATCCGGCGCGCACCTGAGCATGTTCATTGATCCCGACCTCGAGCAGGTCGAGGCAAGCCGCGAGATCGGGGCGAGCATCGTCGAGCTGCACACCGGCGACTACTGCGAGGCCGCTGCCGCGTTCACGAACTCCAATGTCGACAGCGAGTTCGACCGCACCGAAGAATTGAGCAAGCTGCGCGCAGCCGCCGAGCACGCCGACAACATCGGCATGACGGTCGCGGCGGGCCACGGACTCGACTACAAAAACGTGCTCGACGTAGCGGCGATCTGGCAATTCGAGGAGTTCAATATCGGCCATAGCATTGTCTCCCGAGCCGTACTGGTCGGGTTCGAGCGAGCCGTCCGTGAGATGATCGATGCGCTGGCGCTGGGTCGAAAACGCACCTGACTGGCGCTGACGTACGATACGCGCAAAACTAGATCTACCACCAAGCGGTAAACGCCATGCGACTCGTCACGCCCGAACAGATGCGAGAGATGGACCGGCGCACGATCGAAGAGGTCGGCATTCCGGGACTCGTCTTGATGGAGCGCGCCGCCCTCGGCGCCGTTCAGGCCTTATCCGACTACCTCCCCGAGGATCGTTTCGGCCGAATAGGCATCCTGTGCGGGGGCGGAAATAACGGAGGCGATGGAATCGCGATGGGCCGCATGCTCGCATCCGAGGGTTATGAGCCCATGCTCGTGCTGCTTGGCAGCCCGGATTCGCTGTCCCCAGATGCAGCCAGCCAGCTCGAGATCGCGCGACATATCGACCTCGACATCATCGACTTCTCCGGAGTCGAAGCCGACGAGCTCGACGATCACCTCGAGGCGCTCCCTGATGCGCTCGTGTGGATCGATGCGCTGCTCGGAACCGGCCTCGATCGGCCAGTTGAAGGCAGCTACGCGACTGCCATCGACTTCCTGAATCGTCAGCCGCTCATCTTCGCTGTCGACATCCCCAGCGGCATCCACGGAGACAGCGGGCAGGTGATGGGCGTGGCCGTTCACGCCGACGTCACGAGTACATTTGGCGCCGTGAAGCTGGGGCAGACGATCGATCCCGGCCGCAAGCACTGCGGGGATCTTCGCGTCGTCGACATAGGTATCCCGCGAAGCGTCGAGCTCGAGGTCGGCTTCGAAGCTGAATTGCTCGACGAGTCGTGGACGTTCCTGCGGATGTCGCCGCGCGAGGAAGACACTCACAAGGGAGACAGCGGGAAGCTGCTGCTGCTGGCAGGGAGCCACGAGAAGACCGGTGCCGCACTCCTGGCAGCGCGCGGAGCACTCGCATCGGGGGCGGGCTTGCTGACCGTCGGGACCCACGAGAGGGTCGTCGAGCGCATCGCGCCCGTCGTCAACGAGGCGATGGCCGCTCATATGCTCGCCGACACTCGCGACGAACATGCGCTCGAGCGGCTGCTCGAATTTCTACCCGGCGTCGACGCGGTTGGCGCAGGTCCGGGGATGGGCACGTCGGACGGGGCGCGCGCGGCGTTGGACGCCCTTCTATCGTCCAGCGTTCCCGCCCTGGTTTGTGATGCCGACTCGCTCACGATCCTGTCGGGATTCGACGATTACAACGACCTCGCCGCATACTGCGAGGACGGCACTGCAGTTTTGACGCCGCATCCCGGCGAGATGGCGCGCCTGTGCGACTGCACGATCAAAGATGTCCTCGCGGCACCGGTCGACCAGACACGAACACTCGCCCGCCGCACGGGTGCATACGTGGTACTGAAGACTGGAACCACGATCATCGCCGCACCGGACGGCCGCCTGGCGATCAACTCCACCGGCAACCCCGGCATGGCAACCGGCGGCATGGGCGACGTACTGACGGGCATGATCACCGCCCGGCTCGCGGAACGCACCGAGCCCCCGTTCGAGGCAGTCTGTCTCGCCGTCCATGC
Organism: Myxococcota bacterium; assembly: GCA_051747295.1. Classification (GTDB taxonomy): domain Bacteria; phylum Myxococcota_A; class Bradymonadia; order Bradymonadales; family Bradymonadaceae; genus JBNJFZ01. The sequence goes on along the minus strand of JBNJFZ010000148.1, from coordinate 5,009 downwards.
TCACGGACTCGCCGGCGACACGGCCGCGACGACCACCGGCGAGCGCGGACTCTCCGCCGGCGCGCTCGTCGACGAGCTACCGACGACGTGGCGGGATCTCGAATCATGAACCGGTCCTCCTCGCATCGCGTCGCACTCAGGGTCGTCGCCAGCACGCTAGCGTGCGCGGTGCTCGTGTGCGCCTCGAGCGGTTGTTCCGACTCCTTTCGCCGATCTGGACCGCCCGATCCCGTCGCTACGGGCACGCTTTGCCTGCCCGCAACGGACGCCTGTTCGAGCTTCAACGTCCTCGAACGCAACGAACTCATCGGGGCCAACCAACTCGACTACGAGCTGTCCAACCTCTCCGATGAAAGCGCCTCCATCACCATAAGGGTGGGCATTCCATCCGACACGATGGACGACGATGCGTCAGATACCCAATCGGAGCAGCCCGCCGATTTGTTGGAGCTCACCGTGCGGCTCGAGCCGAACGAGTCGCGACTGGGTCGGTTGACCCAGGATCAGCTCACCACTCGCGACACCCTTATCCTGGGGATTGAATGCGATAACTGCGATGCGGAAATGCAGTATACGTTGACCAATGAGCCGCTCGAGTGTCGATCAGACGATGATTGCACCGGCCCATGGGTCTGCCTGGAGAATTTTGGCCGTTGCGTCGAATGTGAGTCGGGCTCGGACTGCGAACCCGAGCAGGCCTGCTCACTCGAGACGAATCGATGCGAACCGCCTGTCTCCGGCGGATGTCAGGCTGCGCCGGCATCCAACACGTTGGACGCCACCCCGATATTGGTCGTGCTCATCGCCCTGGTCTGGCTCGCTGTAAGGTCGCACCGTCGTTCGCATCGGCGCAGCGCGGTGCTCCTGACGAGCCTCATCCTCGCGGGTCTGCTCGTGGGGCTCCCCGCGAGATCGAACGCTGCTGAACCCCCGCGCGCGACATTCGGCATGGGCGTCGGCCCGCGCTGGTTCACCGGAGAGCTCTCGGGGGTGACAAAACGCGGCATCGGACTTCAAATCGACCAGGAGTTGCGCTGGCGCCACTTCGGTGCAGCCGTCCAGCTTGGAACGCGCTACCACCTTACGACTCAGCAGCCGCCCCCGCTCTCGCGTGAGCTCCAGGTCTACACGGTCTCAGCGGGGCCCAGGGCCTATGTCTCGGTGGGGGACTTTTCGTTTACGGCCAGCGCGGAGTACCAGCACGTGGGGCTCGTGACCAATAGCCTGATTCGGCTGACTGGCTCGCAACTCAACTACGGGTCGGCCGGCGGATCGCTGGGCGTCCGATACAGCATCTCGGCGCTCGATCTGGGAGCGCGGGCGGGATTCTATCCGATTTTCGGCCTGGATGGTTCACTGCTGTCGGTCGACCTCACGATTCGCCTCTCGGTGAAATAGTCGAGCGTCGTAGGTCGGCCGGACTCAGGAATTCTTGCGGCGAAGCGCCTTGAGTCGACGTTTGAGCTCCGGTCGGCTGATAACACGAGCTTCGACGAGAAGCTCTGCCATCACCTGAAGCACCTGCTTCTGGTAATCGAGTTGACGGTGTAACCGCCGGATCTTCTTCTCGTGATCGGCGGTGAGCTCTCTGAGGGTCTTGCCCGCGGGCTCCTCGCCTTTGTCATCCTCGGCGAAGAGATCGAAGTTCTCGTCTTCGGCGGACGTCTCTTCTTCGTATCGGCTGAACACGCCACTGACTTGCGGTTGATCGTATCCCCATGCGCCGGGGGTACTTCGATTCCCGTTGGTCAAATCTGGAGCGGGCATGTCCTTCGAGTCGGCCTCGTCGACGAAATCTGCCGAGTCGGCCTGGCTGCCCCGACCGCTGCTCTGATCGTCGAGATACGAGTCGAAATCGTCGAGCGCCCGCGTGATGGAATCTTGACGCGCCCGCTCGGGCTTCTTGCTCTGCTTCGCGCTGCTATTGGCCTTGTTCTTTTTCTTTTTCTTCTTCGATCTGGTCGAAGACGTCTTCTCCGGCTCGTTTTCTGCATCGTCGGATACCGAGCTGGAGAGTTCGCGCAGCGACTCCCAATCCTCCTGATATTCGAATTCCGCAGTGATCGCGACATCATTCAAGAGCGACTCGTCAGACTTTTCCTCGCCGCCCTTCTCTTTGTTGTCGTCGTCGGACACGTACGCCTCTTGTCACTCAATCACGTATTAATCAACCATCGGTCCGGCATGGACGGCCACCGCCGCTGCAAGCGCGTCTGGCTTCTAGAGGATTGTACAGCAACCGTGCATTCAGCCCGTGCGTCCGCGCACCGCATCCGAGATTTCGTGGGACTATTCTTACCGCGAAGACGATTTCATATCCACGCAAAAAAATCAACGCGTTCGCCGTTGAAACCTCGCCATGCGAAGGGACAATGACATTTGATTCGAACGTCACGCCGAAGCGCCACCGCCTGCCCCAGAATATGCAGCCGAGCTTGCGCACCGCGCCGGGTTTGATACACCAGATCGACGCTCCCGTACTGACTCGCGCGGGATATACCAGATAGAGGAAAGAATTCATGAATATCGTGATCGTCGGAATGGGAGAGGTCGGAAGGCATATCTCCAGCGTACTGGTCGACGAAAACCACAATGTCGTGATCATCGACAACGACCCAGCCGCCCTCGCAACTGCCGAGGAGACGATCGATGCGATGATGCTTCAGGGACACGCCGGAAGCCTCACAACGCTTCGGCAAGCAAATGTCGCCGAGGCCGATCTATTCGTCGCCGTCACCGACAACAGCGAGGCCAACCTGATCTCGGCGATCCGTGCGAAGGAAGAAGGCGCCAAGAGGACCATCGCCCGCGTCGCGGAGCAGGCCTACTTCGAGGAAGACCGAGGCATCTTCGCCGGGATGCTCGGAATCGACCTGGTGATCAACCCGCAGGCGTTGATCGCGCTGGAGATGCACAAGATCGTGCGCAGCTCGAACGCCGTCGCGGTCGAAGACTTCGCCGACAATCGCGTCGAGATGATTCAGTTGCCGATACGGGACGTCACGATGGCGGTCAACCGCCCGCTTCGCGACGTGAAGCTGCCCGAAAACACCCTTATCGCCGCCCTGATTCGAGACCACGAGCTCATCATCCCCGGCGGCGACGACTCCATCCTTCCGGGCGACGAGGTGCTGGCCGTCGGTCGCATCGACCAGATCCCCGAGGTCGAAAAGCTCTTCAAGCGCGAGCGCCGCAAGTACACCAAGCGCGTCATCATCGTCGGCGGCAGCCAGACCGGCGCCACACTGGCCGAGGCCCTCGTCGCCGATGGCATCGAAGTGCTGCTGGTCGAAAGGGACCGAGACAAGTGCCGCGAGCTCAGCGAGGAGCTCCCCGGCGTCATCATCCTCCACGGCGACGGCACCGATGTGCATTTGCTCGAGGAGGAGCGGATGGACCACACCGACTCTTTCGTGGCGGTCAGCGGCGAAGACGAGATCAACTTGATGGCCAGCCTTCTCGCCCGCGACCTCGGCGCGCGTCGCGTCATCGCGATGGTCCACAAGCCCGACTACGGTCCGATCTGCGAGCGCCTCGGCATCGATTCGTTCCTCAGCCCTCGACTCGAGGTCGCCAAGCAGGTCCTCAAGTACGTGCGTGCCGGCGAGGTCGTCGGTATCACGCCGGTGCTCGAGGACCTGGGCGAATTCGTCGAGCTCATCGCCCCCGAGGAGGCACGGATTGTCGGTAGGCCCCTCAAGGACGTCGAATTCCCCAGGGGCGCCAATATCTGCGCCGTCGTCAATGAAAAGGGAGCTTTCGTCCCGCGCGGCGACTACGTCATCGAACCTCAGGACCGCGTGGTCGTCTTCACGATTCCCGAAAACCGCCGCGCCGTCGAAAAAGCTTTCCAGAAACCCGGCTTCTTCGGTTAATCCCCGGAACGGTCAACAGCCTGTCTTTCCTGGAGCGTCGCTCCCATGAATTATCTTCGGATCTCACGCCTACTGGGCATCCTCTTGTTGGTCGTGGCCGGCTGCATGGCCACGAGCATCCCCTGGAGCTGGTATTACGGCGAGCCAGACACGATCAACGCGTTCCTCTACAGCAGCGGCATCACCGTGTGCGTAGGGTTTGTGCTCTGGCTTCTCGGACGAGAGGAAAAGGGCACGATCTTCCGCGGCGAGGCCATCCTGGTCGTCGGGGCGAGTTGGTTGCTCCTGGGCGTCTTTGGCGGCCTGCCCTACCTACTCGACGGGGCCTTCACCAACCCCGCTGACGCCTATTTCGAGACCATCTCGGGCTTTACGACCACCGGCTCGACCGTCCTCGAGGATATCGAGGGCCTCTCGATGGGGCTCCACTGGTGGCGTACGCTGACCCACTGGCTCGGCGGCATGGGCATCATCGTGCTCTTCGTCGCGATCTTTCCGCAGCTCGGTGTCGGCGGCAAATTCCTGTTCAAGTCCGAGGTTCCTGGGCCGATCACCGAGGGCCTCAAGCCCAAGATCAAGTCGACCGCGGCCACGCTCTGGTGGATCTACGTGGGCTTCACCCTGTCCGAAGCCATCGTCCTCAAATTCCTCGGGTTGACCTGGCACGATGCATTCACACACGCGTTCGCCACGCTCGCCACCGGTGGCTTCTCCACCAAGGGTGGTAGCATCGCCAGCTTTAACTCCGTGGGGGTCGACTTCGTCGTGACCTTCTTCATGCTCGTCGCCGGCATCAACTTCGGCCTCTACTACGAGGTCATCCGCGGTAAGATCAAATCGGTCATCATGGACCGAGAGCTCTGGACGTACCTCGGTATCATCGCTGTGGCGACCACCGTCATCACCTTCTCGATCTACGGTCAGCCCGATATCGAGAAGCACGACACGCTCTTCGAGAGCTTCCGCTACGCGATCTTCCAGGTCCTCGCAATCGTGACCACGACGGGCTTCGGGACGGACAACTTCGACCTGTACCCACCATTCTCGAAGCTCCTGCTCGTCCTGCTCATGTTCGTCGGCGGCATGGCCGGCAGTACGGCTGGCGGCATGAAGATCATCCGCCTCATGGTGGTC
>JBNJFZ010000147.1:0-14217 GCA_051747295.1 Myxococcota bacterium | reverse complement strand
GGGTGGATTTGAACAGTACGTCGATCGTGTCGGATCTGGTTGCGCTCGCCACCGCCTACGACTACACCATGAAGACATGCCACCTGTCCTCTTCTGAGCCTCCCCCATCTATGCAAGCCCCCGTCCTCATCGCGCTCATTTCAACCGGCGTGTTTCTGACAGGCGTACTGGTCTACGCAATCTGGCAGAAGCGCAGGCACGCCCAGCGTGTCGACCGGCTCGAGTCACAGGCGAGCGCCAGGCTCGACGAACTCGGCGCCGAGCACGAACAGCGAGTCCAGCGGCTCACACGCGAGTGGGAGGGTCAGCGCAAGCGTGCCCACCTCGCCCTGGCCCGCGATCTGCTTCCGGCGATCGATGCAGTGGAGAGCGCCCTGGCCAGCGCCGACCGCGATGATGAGATCACCCGAGGTGTCGAGTTGATTCGCGGAGAATTGCTGGAGGCGTTTCGGGCGCACGACATCGAGCGCCTTGCGCCCGAAGCCGGGACACCGTTCGACCCCAACGTCCACGAAGCAGTCGACCTGACCGAACCGTCCGACGAGACTCCGGAGGGCACCGTCGCGGCCTGTCATAGAGCGGGATATCGACATCCAGATGCCGTGCTTCGGCCGGCGATGGTGACCGTCGCGCGCGACCGTGGGTAGGGTCGAGAGATCACGGCGTCTGCGCGGGTATTCGGCTACACGCTCTCGTTTTTCTGAGAACCTGAGGCCGAGGTGTTCTTCGAGGTATCGAGGGCGAAACGACCGGTACCACCCGAGCTCTGCATCGTGTCACTCTCGACGCGCTGGAACATTCCTGTGGTGGCTTCCTCATAGATCGAGGCATCGACTTTCGACTGCGCCGGCCCGATCTGCCCGGCCGTCACGTAGATACGCTCGGCGACGTCCAGCGCCTTGGTCACGACCGACTTGAGCTCGTCGGGCTGTGGAACCCGACGACACATCACGTACATCGTCTCGTCGCCGATGCGCAGGTCGTCTACCTTGGTCAGCATTCGGCCGATCTGGAAGACCACCGCGTTGTTGAGCATCTGGTCGACGCGTGAGTTCTCGCGCGCGAGCAGTCTGTAGGGTGGGTGTTCGTCCATCTCGAACTCGCGTTCCTCGAGCTTGAGCATCCAATTCCAGAACCCCAGCGCACGCGGGCTCATGACCCGAAAGTCGTGCCCGAGCGACGTCGGGAAGGCCAACGTCAACCGCAGGTACGAAGCGCTCGCCGCGACCTGGACCTCCAGATCGACGTCGATGTCGTTGAACTCGCCGCGCAAGCGGTGGATGCGCGTCCCGAAAAGGGATCTTTCCTCGTAGCGTTCGATGCCAAGCGCCCCGCCGATCTTCTGCAAGATATCCCGCGTATCCTCGACCACGTCGTCGCGCCGGCCGAGGCGGGAGTAAAGGCGTGAGAGCCAGACGATGGCGCCCGCGATAACCACGATAGCGCCGGCGGTGAGCCAACCGATCATGACTCCTCTCTTTTGGCCGGAAACTCGACGGTAAACGTCGTCCCCTGACCGACCTCGGAGTCCACGTCTATCTCGCCGTGGTGCCGATCGACGATGACCCGCACCAGCGCCAGTCCCAGTCCGGTCCCGTTGGTCGAACCTCGCGTGGTGAAGAAGGGCTCGAAGATGCGCGAGACGGTGTCTTCGGACATGCCGCCGGCGTTGTCGATCACACGACACACTATCTGGCCGTCGGCCTCGTCGATCTCCACGCGGACAAAGCCCGTGTCGTCGCCCATCGCATTGACGGCATTATTGACCAGGTTGACGAATAATTGCTCGAGTTGGCCGGACATCCCCTGGATCTCGACCCGCGAGTCGGGCAGGACGGCGTTCAGCTCGACTTGCTGGCCGTCCAACGACATCCTGACCACCTGGAGCGCTCGCTGGACGGACTTTCGCAGGTCGACCGCGCGGATATCACCCTGGTCGGGACGAGCGAGCTGCAGCAGGTCGCGCACGAAGTGGTCCATGCGCTCGACACCATTGACGATGCGCTTGAGTCGGTCGCGGTCGTCGACCTCGAAGAACTCGTCATCGTATTTATGGAGCAGGTATTCAGCGTAGTTGAGGATGCTCGTCAGCGGGTTCTTGAGCTCGTGAGCCACACCGGTCGCCAGCTGCCCGAGGGTCATCAGGTGCTCGGCGCGCTCGATGCGCTGCTCAATTTCGGCCAGCGTCACGTCCTGCGCGCGGCTGTAGACCAGGAATCCTCGTGGGCGAGAAAGACGACGCGCCGATTCACGCTCACGCAGCGGTGATACCTGGATGCGGAGCGTTTCGTCGGTGTCGACCGAGATCTCGAGGGGGGCCGGGCTCTCACCGGCGATAGCGGATGCGGCGGCCACACGGAGCGGCGAGCGATCGGACTCCGAGACGAGGTCCAGCAGGTCTCGCCCGAGTACGTCGTCGGTTCCCCGCGAGACCACCGATTCGAACGCCTCGTTGCATGCCCGCACGCGGCGGTGCTCGTCGCAGACCACGACCATCGCGCTGAGCCCATCGAGTACCGGGGCCAACAGGTCATGCTCGAGCCCCCGCGAGTCCCCCTGGCGACGCGCGACCTCTTCGGCCAGTTGGCGAGCGAACGCCTCGAAGGCCGGGATATGGTCTTTCTGGAAGCCACGGAACGACGTGCTCTCGACCTGAAGGCAACCGCGACCGCGCCCGTCGAGCGAGAACGGCACCCGATGCCCGACCATCGAGCCGCTCCATAACAGGTCCCTCGAGTCGACCGGCCCACTGCCTCCGTCGAGGTCCACCTCGACATCCCGACTCGTGTCGACCCTCTCTGTGGTGCGGACGTGCTCGATCGTACCGAAACGCTCGGTCTCCACGGAAATCGCGAAGCAATAATCGGAGAAGACGTCTCGAAACGCCGAAGCATAGAGCCCCACGAGCTCTTCGACTGTACGAAAGAGCGTCACGTGGGGTTCGAAGCTGCACAGGTTGCGGAGCAATTCCACGCTGGGGTTTGCCTCATCCGACACGCCAGACTCGTGCAAGACGATCTGGAAATCCCCGCTCGACAAGGGGGTCAATGTCACCGACACCGTATCCAACTGTGCGTCCCGGATCGGCACATCCGCCAGGTAATACTCACGCGAGGTCAACCCGCTGATGCGAAGCTCGGAGAACGTATCCCGGCCGGCGAGGTCCAGGGAGACGTCCTCACATGAGTCGACGCCCAGAAACTCTCGGGCAGCTCGGCTGAGCAACAACAGATTTCCGTCCGCGTCACACATCCCCACGGGATGGCTCAGCTCTTCGAATATCTCGACATAATTGATTCTGGGCGCACTCATTATCTGCAAGACCTACTTCTCGGTTACTGCTCGGGGTCTGCATCACTGGATTCATCGTGACTCAATTCGTCCAGTAACACCTCAGGATCCAATTGATTTTCACCGTCGAACACCGATTGATCCAAATCGACGATCTTGGCTCCGGCGACATACTCTTTTGTACGATAATTCGTGATTTTGCCGATTTTTTTGACGATATCGGCGACCTTCTTGGTCTCACGCAGGATGATTCGGGCCGCGCGCGCCTCGGGTCCTTCGGCCTGATCGGGCATTCGCTCGACCAGTAACTCGGCATAACCCAACAAGCTGGTCAGCGGCTGATTGAGTTCGTGCGCGGCAGCTCCCGCGAGCTCGGCGAGCAACGCCTTCTGACGGGTGCGCTCGAGACTCTGGGTTGCCTCGTCGAGCCTCTCCTGCATCTTCAGACGAGGACGAAGGTCGGTGAAGATTCCGACGGTCGCCGCTTCTCGCCCGTCCTCGTAGACGACCGCAGCAGAAATCTCGACCGGAATCTCGCGGCCCTCACAGTCTACGACGACTTCGCGGCGAGTGTCCAAACGCCCCTCACCGCCGTAGTCCGGAGAACGCAGCATGGTCATGACGTTCTGGGCTCCGTCGCCCGGGTAGAGATTCTCGACGCCCATGCCCAACGCATCGGCTTTGGACCAGCCGAGGATCGACTCGGCCGCGCGATTAAACAGCACGATCTTACCGTCTCGCAGCGCCGCGACGATCGCGTCCGGGCTCGACTCGATGACGTTGTTCAGAAAGTCTCGGGTCTGCTCGAGGGTACGATTCGTCTCGTCGATCTTCTGGCTCTCCGCACGAATTGATTCGTACAGGGAGACCCGATGAATCGCGACGCTCGCCAGATCCGACGCCAGGCTCAGCACGCGCCTGTGTCTGGATGACACGCCGACCTCGGGATGACCGGAGACCAACATCATGACGCCGACCAACTCGGACTGCAGTCGCAGCGGCACGATGGCCGCCGCCCGAAAGGCCTCGGGTGCCCGCGTCGAGAGTGCATCCTGGAGGCGAGGATCTCGCTCGGCGTCGAGCGTGACGATTTCGCCGCCAGCCACGCGAGCTGCGGCCGCCTCGAGCCTCGAGAGGTCCAGGGTCCTTGGTTCGGCTGGCTCATCGTCGATACGCTCGGTCGCTTCGACGAGGTCGCCGCTCGCCGGGTCGACGAGGAATATCGAGCATTCCCGGACACTCAGGCCCTCCTCGACCGCGTCAGCTGTCGACGACAGAGCGCTCGCGAGCTCGTCTTCACTGCTGAGCGATCGCGCGAGGCCGGCCATCAACTCCATGTCTCGACTGCGCTGGCGCAGCTCGCGCATCTGTCGGCGCCGACGCACCTGCCACGAGATGCGGGCGAGCAGCTCGGGTACGCTGAAGGGTTTTTGCACCACGTCGTCGGCGCCCGCTTCGAACGCATTCAGGATGGAGCTCTCGGAGCTCAGAGCGGTCAGTACCAGGACCGGCAGCTCGGCGGTCTCCGCCCGACAGCGAATCCGTCGCAGTACATCGTTCCCCGGCATGGACGGCATCATGAGGTCGAGGATGAGTAGCTGCGGGACCTCGTGTTCGAGGGCTCGCAGCATCTCCTTGGGATCGGTGAACCCGCGAAATCGATACGCACTCTGGGAGAGGACGGACGCGAGCGTATCCACCATGTCGGGCTCATCGTCGAGCGCCCAGACGACGCCGTCGTCCTCCCAGTCGTCTCTATGTGGGGGCGCGGAGACCATCTTTCGCCTGACTTGTGCTGGTAGCGAGCCGCTCGGCTCTGACCGAAGCGAGTATAGTGATTCGTCGCGGGTGGGGAAAGCACTCGCGCGCTATCCGCCGAAGAAAAAGCGGCCACCGATGGCGAAGTTGAAGACGCCGAAGACGATATCGGCATCCTCGCGGTAGCCATCGTCGTATGTCACGAAGTACAGTGCGGGGCTGAACTCGACGAACAACTCGAAGGGGGCCTCCTGGAACTGAAACCCCGCACCGATGGGCATGCGAGGGCCGATCGCGAAGTCGAAATAGTCATTGCGGTCGACGTCGACACATCGCCCGTTTCGCACCACGTCGCAGTCATTGTCCGCGTCCAAGATCAATCCCCCGCCCGCTCCGATATAAAAAGGAATCGAGACGGTACTTCCCTCGTGAAAGTTGTACACTTCCCAGACATAGTCGGCTGCCAAAAACAGGGCATCCCCGTAATACCGACGATCGTAGAGGCGATATGCCCCCAGGTGAAAGTCCAGGAACGTCGACTCCGAGAAGTAGTACTTCCCGGTCAATGACGTGGGGTTTCCCAACGACACGCCCAGACCGAAGTTATTTCCCTGAGGCCCGGATGCCGCCGCAGGTGAGGACGAGAAGAATACACCTGTTCCGCATGCAACGGATAACAACACAACCAGCCAGAATTTTCGTACAGACATACCTTCACCCATAGATTCACAATTCATTTCGCCACCGCTTCCCTCAGTGCACTATAGACCACAGGGAGCGTAGGACCAACCCTTCTCGGCGCGGAACCGAAGAGATACGAGACCGACTCACAGGCGGGCGGTGATGAAAATCATCCCCTTTGTGTTTATGCTTCGACGGTGCGTGCGCCCTCGCAGCGCGCCACTGAATGCTGATAGTTGCTGGTTCGAATGATAACTCGCCGAATACATCGCGCCGCATTGTTCGCGCTGGGCTTGCTGCTGATCCTCAGCGGCACATCCTGCCGTACCGTCAAGGCCAAGCCAGACGGCGAACCCGGCTCGACGAATATGATCGTCGAGCGCTTCGAGATCCGTGGAGTCGAGGCCTTCGACGTCGGCGAGATCAAGAGCGGCCTCGCCACGCAGCAAGACCCGGGCTGGCGCACCTCGATCTCATGGATGCCGCTGATCGGGGCTGACCACGAGTACTTCAACCGCATCGAGTGGCGTCGCGACCTCGAGCGAATTCGCACCTTTTATCGCACTCGCGGGTACTTTGATGCCAAGATCGCCAGCGAGAGCATCGTGCGGGGCCCAGACGGCGAGCGGGTGCGGATCCGCCTCCAGATATCCGAGGGCCAGCCAACCGAGATCTCCGAGATCCGCGTCGAGGGCGAAGATGGCCTGAGGGCCGAAGACCGGCGCGGACTGCTCGAGGGGCTTCCGGTCAAAAAGGGGAAGCGGTTCGTTCAGGAGGACTACCTACGCTCGAAGTCGAGGTTGTTGTCCCGGTTGCGCACTCGCAGCTACGCGTATGCCGACGTCAGCGGGCGAGTCGTGATCACACCAACCGACCGAGACGCCAAGATCGTCTTCTTCATCGACCCGGGTCCGAGGGCGACGTTTGGCGAGGTCCAGATCGTCGGAAACGAGGAAATCCCCGAGCGATTCATCCGTGAGGCGATCTCCATTGACCCCGGAGACCCCTACTCCAACGATGCCCTGGACCGTGCGCAGGAAGACATCTACGCGCTCGAGGTCTTTAGCCTGGTCAGCGTGCTGCCCGAGCACGAGGCGGAACAGGCGCTCTCATCGTTCCGCGAGGATGCTGCGAGCCGAGGTGACTCACAGGAAGACTCGCAACCATCCGAATCTCGGTCGGACCAGGACGAGGACCAGGATGGCTCTGCAGAAGACCAGTCCACGACGACCCTGCCCGACGACGGGGGCCCCGCATCCACCGATATCATCGATCAGAAGCCGGACGACGAAGACGAGACGGCGCGAGACCGGCCGCCGGCGAGAGGCCCGATGGGCATCAGCGACATCGTGGGCAGCGCCCAGACAAGCGCCGAGCAACGCACCACGCTGGATCCCAGCGTCCCGATCATCGTCCGCGTCAAGGAAGCTCGCATGTGGAGCGCAGAGCTCGGAGTGGGCGTGTCCATCGAGAGCAACCGCCAGGATATCCACGGAAAAATCAACTGGTCGAGCCGCAACTTCCTGGGCGGGCTCCGCAAGCTGCGCCACTTTAACACCGTCGGCTATGCGTGGGCCTTTAACTCGCAGGACACGAATCTGCTGCGCCCGGCATTCTTGGCCGACCCGTCCCAGATCGACAACCAGGGCGTGGTCTTCTCGAGCGAGCTCGAGTTCCGGCAGCCGCAATTTTTCGAGCGGCTGACCAACCTGCGCATTCAGCCGGCGATTCGTCGAGATGTCGAGGTTGGCTTCGACTACCTGAACCCCTCACTCGCCGTCGGGATCGACCGCACGTTCTTCCGCCACCTCACCATCGCGCTCAACTACAACCTGTCCTTTTACAGCTTCAACTACGATGCGAGCGCTCTGGACCCCGAGTCCACGCCGCTGGGCGTCGACTTCCAGGAGCGCTTCCTGCTCGAGTACCTCACGCAGCGCTTCACCCTGGATTATCGCGACAGCCCGCTCAACCCGACCCGAGGCTTCCAGGCCAACCTCCAGATTCAGGAGGCCAACAATTATATCTTCGGCGGCGAGTTCGACTTTCTGAAGTTCGTGACGTCGATCCAGGGCTATATCCCCTTCGATCTCGGCACCAAGTGGGTCCTGGCGCTGCGTGCGGAGTTGGGCGCCATCTACAATATCGAGGACCCGGAGACACAAGACGGCCGCTCCTCGACGCGACGCGTGCCGACGCTCAACCGCTTTTATTCGGGGGGTAAGGGCCAGATGCGTGGGCTCGGCCGCAAGCTCATCTCGCCTTACCGCGTGGGATCCTTTCGAATCAGCGACCAATTCGTGAACCGCGCGCCGCCCCCCAGCGACGCCGACGTCGTGCCCGTCGGAGGCCTCACCAAGCTCGAACTCGCCGTCGAGCCGCGGTTCCGGTTGGTCAAGAGCCTGTTGGACGTCGGCGACCTGTGGGGCGCGGTCTACTACGACGCGGCCACCGTACTCAGCGGGCAATTTCTACTCCAGACCGACGCCAACGAGTCTCTGGGCCTCCCCGTGGTGGATGAAGCAAGCTTGATGGACACGTTGATCCATAGCGTCGGAGCGGGCGTCTGGTGGGTGACTCCGGTTGGCCCCGTTCGGGTCGACTTTGCGTGGACGCTTACACCACTGCAAAACGACCCCCGGTATCGCACGTGTCGGCGCGTGGAGAGCGTGGGGATCAACTCGCCGGTGGAAACTGGCACTGCCGATTGCGACTACGTACCGCTCTCCGAAGATCCGATCCAACAACAGCTCAACCTCGACTACTCATTCTTTATCGGCATCGGTCACTCGTTCTGACCAGAGGCACCCGATGCGAACCACGAAGACAGCATGAAGACCAGGTGGCTCAAAACCACGGGGAAAATCATCGGGGGCCTGGTCCTCGGGGTGATCGTATTGCTGTTGCTCGTCGTGCTCTTCCTTCAGACGAGCGCGGGTCAGGGTATCGCACTCGACCAGGGCCTGGCTCGGGCGAACGCCGCCCTGGCCGGAGAGGTCGAGGCGGAGAACCTCGAGGGCGGACTGCTCGACGGCCTCTCTGTCGAGAACGTGCGGCTGCGCGACGCGCGTGGCAACACCGTCGCGTACATCGAGAGGGTCAGCGTCGACTACTCGCTGCTGGGACTCCCGGCGGCCTCGCTGTCGATTTCAGATCTGCAGGTCGACGCTCCCGTCGTCGTCTCGCGCACCTACCCGGACGGGGCGTCGAACTTCTCCCTGATCACAGAGCCCACGCCGCAGGAGCCCTCGGGGCCCGGAACCTTCGAGTTATTCCTGGAGCGAGCCGCCATCGACAGCGGCACGGTCCTGGTCATCGACGAGACGCTCGAGGGCGTCGACGCGAGCGACGAGCCGCTTGCAGACTGGCTGGCGACGCTCGAAGAAGACCGCGTGGATGTCGACACCCTCTCCGAGACACTGCCCGCTGCGATTCCGACGGGCGACAAACCCGCGCCGGAGACGTTCGGCCTGGTCGATCTGAGCGCGGACGCGACGTTCACGATGCGCGGCTCGATGGATTACGCCGCGACATTGACGTCGCTAAAGGCCCACGCGGTGACCGATAGTGTACTGGGCCGCCGAGGCTTGAGCGTCGGTGTACTCGATGCCCGCTACCGCCCCGACCGTGCCGAAGTCACCCTGGATCGGCTCGGCATCGACGGACTCGCGGAGTTGCTCGATCTACGGGTAGCCGCTGATCTGACGGTCGAGGAAGACTCGCTCGGAAACCGCACGCCGACTGGCCTGGAGCGCTACTTCGCTGACATCGGTGAGCTGACCGCGCAACCCCGAGTCGCCGAGATATACGATGCGGGGTTAGGCCTCGCAGAGCCTGTCAGCGCAGAGGCCAGGGCCGCCGGCGACCTCGACGCGCACACCTTCGACCTCAGTGTCGCCTGCCCCGAGCCCAACTCACTGCGTGCCGCGGGACGAGTCCGTGCCCCCGACGGGAATTGGGGCGAACTCGAGTACGACGTCTCTCTGCTCACCGACGAGTTCTCGGGAGAAGCATGCGCGGAGGCGACGGCCCCGATCCGCCGACTCAGCGCAGCCGCTCGAGCGACTGGACGGGGAACTGCCCCCGAGAGCCTCACATCGAGTATCGACGTATCGATTGAAGAGGCTCAACTGCTCGATTACGAGGTAAATAGTGCACGCATTGACGTCGATGCTCGCGACGGGCGGGCCACGGTCGATACCCTCGAGATCGACACCCCGTACGCGAAGGCCAACGGCTCCGGATCCGCGGATTTGGACGGCGATTTCGACATCGAGCTCGCCGTAGAGGGCTCCGACCAGCTCGGTGAACGCGCCGGGCGGGCGGCTGGCCGCCAGGTCGCGTCCGAGCGGGTCGATCTGACGGTCGGCGCCACCGGGAAGCTCGATCTCGACTCCGAGGACCCGGCGGGCATGGTTCGACGACTCGAGCTGCGCTCGAACTGGAATATCGACCGGCTCGCGATGGAGGACTCGGTCAAAATCGGATCGAGCACCGGCGACGTCTCGCTCGACGTCGAGACACCGGATGGGACCCCGAACAAGCGCCGCGTGCGCTTCGACACCGAGATCGAAGCACGCGCGCTGGATTCCCCGATGGTTTCGGCGTCGTACTTCTTCCTCGATGCCGAGGGCAGCGGGTTGGTGCAACTGCCCCTCGACGACCCACTCGCCGCGCTCGAGGAACTCTCGGCGAAGTGGACCTTTCGGACCCGCAACCTGCGCGCGCCGGATACCCGCATCTCGGCGGCCAACATCCGGGGACGAGTGAGTCGCACGCGCCCCGGTGGCTCCCTGGCCTGGGTGCTCGACGGCACGGCGTCCGGCGTCCGGGCCGCCGGTCAGAGCATTGGGTTCGCAGACGTCGATCTGCGAGGCACGGCGGCGCTCAGATCTGGCGAGGCCGGCACATCCGTAACGAATATCTCGGCCAGGGGCGCGGTGAGCGGCTCGAATATCGACGCTGGGGGTGTCACCGCCGAAAAAATCGACGCGGACTTGGACGTGCGTGGCCGCCCGCCCCTGCTCGACGGCAAGGTCGACGTCAGGGCTCAGAATATCCAGGCCGGCGGCGAGGCCATCGACAGCGCGAGCGCGACCCTGGAGCTCTCCGGGGACCGCCACTTCGATCTCACCGCCAAAGTCAAACGCGCCGGCGAGTCCGCGCCGCTTGCACTCGACACCGACGGCACGCTGGATCGAGACCTCAGCGGCGTGACGTTCGATGACTTCGAGGCCGGCTCGGACGAGATGACGTGGTCGATGTCGCCCGGGGCTGGCATCTCGTTCAGCGGTGGAAAGCTCGCAGTCGACGAGCTCGAGCTGAAGACCGGCGACCAGCGAATAAGGGTCGACGGTGCATATCGAGACTCCGGCACGCAGGGCCTCGATGCCGAATTCGAGAATATCAGCATCCGCGAGATTCGAGAGGGACTCGACATCCCTCAGATTCCCGATCTTCGGGGCCAGGTCACCGGTAGCGCCAGCCTGCGCGGCACGTCGCGAGACCCGATCGTGACGGTCGACATCCTCCTGGAGGAGTTCTTCTATCAGGGATACGGACCGTTTCAGCTGGTGGCGAAGGCCGACTACCGCGATGATGTCCTGGACGCCTCGAAGCTCGTCTTCTCCGGCTACGACGTCGACTTCGTGCGCGCCAACGGCCGCTTTCCCATCGACCTCGATCTGGAGGGCAATTACGAGATCCTGCGCGACGAGCCGATGCGGGTCGACCTCGAGATTCCGGAAATCGACTTGCCCGACGTCTATGCGCTGGCGCCCCAACTCGAGGACTATCGCGCCGTCGGTTCGGTCGAGGGCAAGCTCAAGCTAGACGGCACACTGCGCGCGCCGAACATCAAGACCCGAGTCTCCGCGCAAAAACTGGGGGTCAACGGCGATGTGGGCGGACAACGCGTGGAGCTCCAGAAGGTCGACTTCGCCGCGTCGGTCGATTACCGCCCACCACGCAACGATTTGGGTGGTTTGGACCTGGACCTGCAGGGTGACTGGCGCGGCGAGCGCATTCTGGAGGCGAATGTCGCCACGCCCATGCCGCTGTCGACGTGGGCCAATGAATTGGTCGACGGTCCATCGAAGGACATCGACTGGATCGGACGCGTCGAGGCCCTTCCCTTTGACATGAAGGTCGACCTGAAATCGCTCAACCTGTCGAAAGTCCCCATCGAATCCCTGGCCAAGGCCGATGCAGAGGGTGAAGTGATCTTCAACATGGAGGGCAGCGGGACGTTCGCCAGCCCGGACATCACGCTGGATGCCGGACTGCACGACTTCGGATGGGACCGCTTCCGAGACATGTACATCGATCTCAACCTCGAGCAGCGCGCCGGGACGCTGTACATCGAGCGGGTTCGATTCGAGTGGGACGCCGACGAGATCTTCGTCGCGGAGGGCAAATTCCCGACGCCGGTGGCCCAGATTCTCGGCCGAGAAGAGTGGCGAGACATCCCGATCGACTTCACGCTACAACTCAGGGAGTTGCCGGTAAAAAAGCTCAGCGCGGTCGACTACCAGTTCTCGGGCATTCAGGGCAGCTTCGCCGGGTACGTCCAGGCGAGCGGATCCCTTCGCGAGCCCGACCTCCAGGGCCGCCTCGGCCTCTTCAATACCGAGCTCGCCCGCGGACGGACGGGCACGGTCGCTCTTGAATTCGGCGCGAACCGAGGATCTGTGCGTGCCCGCGCCTCAGTCTGCCAGGACACCAGAGAAGTCCTGTTCGCCAACGCCAGGGTCCCCGTCAACCTCGATGTCATCTCGCTGGCCGAGGGCAATCCGTTCCTGCGAGACGAGACCGTCCGCGGCAGCATCAAGAGCGAGAGCTTACAGCTAGCACAGGTGCTACCGACACGGTTGTTCGACCAGTATGCGAGCAATATCGGTGGCGAATTCAAGGTCGATATGAGCGTGTTTGGCAAGCTCGACGACCTCCGCGCCGAGGGGATGCTCCAGCTAAAAAATGGCGAGGTGACACTGCCCACGTTCGGGCGTCGGTTCGAGGATATCCAGATCGGCATCGACGTCGATGAGGAGCGACTGCAGGTGAATTCGCTCGGGCTCGAGGAGGCAGGCAGCAAGGCACAGATGACCGGAACAGTCGGGCTGGACGGCATCCAGCCCACGACGCTCGACATGAACCTCGAGACCGAGGAATTCAACATAGGCGGCTTCGGCACGACATTTGCGGCGTTCATCACCTCGAATATCGACATCACCGGCGACCTCACCGGCGCTCAGCGCGACATCAAGGTGGTCGCCACAGAGCTCGAGGTTGGACTCCCCGAGTCTCAGGCCGGCGACCTGCACCCGACCGAGCTCAACGAGGACCTCGTGGTGATCCGCCGCAATGCCAGGCAAGACGCGATGGGCAACCTGGAGAACCTGACATCACAGGACACCGAGGCCGCAGAGTCCAAGCCCCTCGAGCTGCGCGTGGTCGCCGAGCCGGGCAGCTGGTTGAGACACCCGAACGGTGACGTCGAGTTCAAGACCGACATCTCGATACGCATCGCCGACTCCGGTATTCAGATGGGCGGGACAGTCGACACGATTCGCGGGAGCATCGAGTTCCTCGGCAAGCGCTTCGACATCCCTGAGAAAAATGGCGTCGTTCGATTCACCGGGGCGGCAACGCCCAACCCTGTTCTGGATGCCGAGGCCATCCATGTGCTCGATCAGCGCATCGCCGAAGCCCTGCAGGAGCCGACAAGTGGCGACGCGCGCATCGTCGTGCGGGTTCGTGGGCGCGCCGACGACCCGAACCTGCTGCTGAGCAGTGACCCGGGCATGACCGAGAGCGACATCATTCAAGTGCTGGTCACCGGGCGACCACCGAGTGACTCGGGCGTCGGCCAGGATCAGGGACTCCAGGGGCAGGCTCTCAGCGCAGCGAGCGGTCTGTTGTCCGGACTCGTCCAACAGAAGCTCGCCGGCGCCGTACCCGTGGATGTCTTACGGCTCGAGGCAGGCGACAAGGGGCTCGGGAGCAGCCGTATTTCGGTCGGAAAGTACATCACCGAGCGGTTATTCGTGTCCTACTCGTACAAATTCGGCTCGGAAGAGGAAGACGCCGAAAACGTCGCGAAAATCGAATATCGGTTCGCACCGCGCTGGAAGCTCGAGACCGAATACAGCGACCAGCAGACCGGCGAGTTCAACATCTTCTGGGAACCGCCCCTGAGGTGGCTGAACGACTGAGGCTCGCGCCTTCGGCGCTCGCAGAGGTTGAGCGGTTCCGCTTGCGCCTTCGGCGCTCGCTAGAGGTTGAGCGGTTGGTGCTTCGACTAGGCTGCGATGAGGCGCAACCGCGCGGCGCCTGCCGCGCGAGGGGTTAAGCGGTTTCGCTCGCGCCTTTGGCGCTCGCTAGAGGTTAAGCGGTTGGTGCTTCGACTAGGCTGCGATGAGGCGCAACCGCGCGGCGCCTGCCGCGCGAGGGGTTAAGCGGTTTCGCTCGCGCCTTTGGCGCTCGCTA
>JBNJFZ010000146.1:0-14259 GCA_051747295.1 Myxococcota bacterium | reverse complement strand
GGTCATCTGGCTGTCTCCACGGCTGGCGGGCCACTGAACTGGGCCACGGTACGATAGGCAACGCCCCTCGGGCGTGCAACGTGCGTACGCCAATCAGGTGGACAACCTGCAAGTTAGCAGGTACTCACAAGCAAAGATACGATATCCAAGAATGGTCAGGAAGATGAAGACACGACGTGCGGTTTTTGTGTTGATGCTCCTCTCGTTGTCGACGGTCACGATCGGCTGCTCGACGTCGATGACTCACGCCACGGGCGCGCATACGCTCGACCAGGGCGAAGTTCGCGGCGGCGTCACCACTCAGGTCGACGCCAATACCAATATCGTGTCGACGACGCTCTCGAACGCACGCAACCTCGAAGACCGCATTCAGGACAGTAATAATACCGATCCGCTCACCGAGGAGGAGTTTCGCGACGTGCTCGACGCCGCCGTCGCATTTGCGTTATTCCGGCCGGGTTACACCCCGGAGGCGAACCTGCGCGTGGGCATCATCGATACGTTGGACCTGGGTGTGCGCTACAACGGCGTCACGCTCAAGGGCGACCTCAAGTACGAGATCGCCGAGTGGGACGACGAGCGACAGGCCGTCTCGGTCGACGTCGGCGTCGGCCGGCAATTCTCGCCGGCGCCGTCGATTGTCGAGATCGTCGCGCTCACCGAGTGGTCGCGCACCGACCTCGATGTCATCGCGCTGTACGGGTTCGAGTTCGAGCCCTACGGCCGCTTCTGGATCGGCCCGCGCTTTATGCAGTCATGGATCGACGTGCAGCCCAAGCTCGACGATGAGCTCCGCGAGCGGATCCCGCAGGAGTACGAAGACCTCGATCCGGGGCAGTTCTTCCAGGACGAGAATATCACCTATTACGGCGGGACGACCGGCATCATGGCCGGCTACAAGCACGTGTATGCGATGGTCGAGCTGACCGTGATGTACTCGCGCTTTACGCCGACGATCATCGACGAGCAGCGAAACTTGAGCGGCGTGACGTTTGCCCCGAACTTCGGCGTGGTCTTCGAGTTCGGCGGGGATGATCCGGCGCAGTTGTAGAGGCTCGGATTTAGATGCGCGGATGCGCGGAGATTTGGAAGCATCGATGAAGGCTTGGAGAATTGGAGGGTACGGAAGATTCACTGAAAAGGAGTGCTTTGAAGCGTGGAGAGGTGGAGTGCTCGGGAGGCGTCGAGCCGCGGCTACATGGAGCCAGGGAGTATAGAGTTACCGAACCCAGAGCTACCGAGTTCCGCGTCTCCAGGCATCCGTCTCCAGGCATCCGTCTCCAGGCATCCGACTCCAGGCATCCGTCTCCAAGCATCCGACTCCAGGCATCCCGGCGTCCCTGACTCCAAGAAATCCACGCACTCCGAGCCTCCAAGCACTCCATTTCCACGAATCTTCCGTACCCTCAACTCATCCAAGCCTTCATCGATGACTCCACGCATCCACGCATCCACGCTCAATAAAAAAGCCGCCCGTCGCATTACGCCGGGCGGCTCTTCTAGTTCGTGAGGCGTCGACTAACGCCGACGTCGCAGCAGCGCTCCCAGCGCCATCGCCGGAATCACCAGCAGCGCGAGCGGGACGGGCTGGTCGTCACCGGTGGCCGAACACGCCGCGCCTTCGTATGTCGGCTCCGCCGTGGGCTGCGGGTTCGACGATCCAGCGGCCGAAGCCTCGGTCGACATGCCCTCGGAGCACACGTAGATGTCGGGGACCCAGTTGGTCACGTACTCCTCGAAGTTCGTGCCCGCGTGGTTGAAGCCACGGTCGTCGTCGGGTACATCGCGGCAGACATTGCGCTCGAAGCAGTGGATACCCTCGCGGTTGATGCCGTCGGAGTTGTAGTCGCCGAGCGTGGTCGGGTCGTACGAGAAGTCGTCCCAGCTATCCGAGAGGTTATCCTTGCGGCCGTCGCAGTCATCGTCAAGGCCGTTGCAGATCTCGGGCATCGGGTCGAACGACTGCTGGCAGAACTCGACGGTCCCGACACACTGGATGGTGCCCGGGCGGCAGCGGCCTTGCTTTCCGGTCGTGCACGGGTCGTCTTTGTTGGGGCACGGGTCGACGATCACATCACCGTCGCCGGCGTTGATCTCGTCGCAGATTTTGTTTCCGTCCTGGTCCTCGCCGACGATGACGTACATCGTCTTCTGCGGGTCGACCCACTCGATATTCGGCGTGCAATCGTCATTCGGGTCATTCGGATCTTTCGCGTCCGAGCAATCCGTCAGCTCGGTGCAGTTGCCGGCGTCGTCGCAGTAGGCCAGCGTGTCTTCACCCTTGTTGAAGTCACGCGGGAGCTGGCGCACGCACGACATCTTGCCGAGCACGTCGGTTTTCTCGAGCGGGTCCGTGCATTGGTCGCCGTTGCCATTGCTTTGGCGGCCGACGAGATGGCAAGAGATCGCCTTCTGAACGCCGTTTGCGCTGTTCAGGTTCGGGTAGGCCATTTGACCGACCTGGACATAGCCAGCGCCGGCAGCACAGTTATACTTGCTGTTCTGGATATTACTCTTGAGCACGCTCTCGCTGCGACCGGAGATATGCGCGCAGACGTCGATCTGGTCTTCGTCTTCGGTAGGGTCGCACTCTGCAGGTTCGTTGGCGCTGCCCTCGGAGTCGTAGCAACAGGCGCCCGTTCCGCCGGCCGCCGAGGCGAGTCCCGCGAAGGGCACGACCTCGTCGTCGAATCGTCGCGCGACCATCACCCACGTCGGGATCGGAGGGACGCTTCCCGCGCCCGAGCCATTGTCGCCATTTAGCAGGTCGCAAGCTGCCTGAATCGACTCCTTGATTGTCGTCTGATATCCGCCGCTTCCGTCCGGTTCCTGCGGGAACTCACCGACGACTGTGAGGTTGAGGTTCGCGCGGTCCCAGGGCGAGTCGGCGTCATTCTCGGTGCCGTCGAACGACGAGGATTGGAGTGCATACATACCCTTGGACATCGGCCGGTTCGCCGGGTCGTCGCAATAGGTATCGCCAGCGTCGTTCTGGATGTTTTGGAGCTCGTCTTCGACAAGCCCACCGCCGTCTTCTTGAGGTCGGACCAGCTCATTGGAGGCCACGGTGCAGGCCCCGCCATCATCGGCGTGTGGATACATCGTCAATCCATACCGCAGCGCGTCACACTCAGCGTAGCTGCCGTTGAGTGGGCAGTCCCCGCCAGCGGTGTAGTCGCCGTCCCAGTAGTCCTCGAGCATCTTGTTGGCGACGGGACCAATGTTATCCGACTGACCCGACGAGAAGATGTCACCGCCGAATAAGAACGTCGCATTCGGGCGATTTTGCTGGGCGAATACAGGTGCCGCCAGCAGGCTGATCGCCAGCGCGGCTCCGGTTGCGATGATGAGTCGTTTCATGGTCGGGCTCCTCCGCCCTCGGGTCGTCGTCCGGCCCGGAAGGTCATTCCAGTGTAATCGTGATCTCGAAGCTGCGGTCTCGTCGTGGGCCCAGTACATCCGCCACTACGTAAATTGGATCTGCTGTCGTCGCGCGCCAGGAGAATTCGTTTGGTGCGAGCGGGTCGGCCGCTGCGCCCGCGTCGATGCAGCCGGGCGCGTCACAGGCATCCAGGATGAAAAAGCCGAAGTTCGTCTGACCCTCTTCGGCGTTGAAGACCACGTTGTCGCCCTGCGAATGGCCGCTGACCTCGAAGAAGATGTCCTCCTGGGGGGTGTCTCCGCCGGGTCCGGTGTCGTCGAGCGCACAGTTCGCGCGGTCCAGCGCGTTCCAGTCATTCGCGTAGGCGTATCGGCCGCCGGTGAAGGTCTGCGAGGCGCTCGCCGAGAGGTCCACTGGGATGGCCTCCGTGCAGGTCTCACCGGTGCAGGCCTCGGTCGAGCCGCATGTGTCATTGACGCAACTGCGCGTCTCGAGCTGGTCGCCCGACGGGCAGAATTGCTGTGCCCCGTCCTGGCAGACCTCGTCGGACGGGCCGCAGGCCGCCTCTTGTACGTCGACGGTCAGGCGGAAGTCGCCGGCCTCGGAGTCGGCCGATCCCTGGATGAAGATATAATAACTGGTGTTCGGCTCGACGACCGCCGTGCGACTCGGCTGCTCACCGCAGAATTCCGGCATGCCGCGCTCCAGACACTCTCCGGCGCGCATTTCCATCACCGGGGATGAAGCGGCTGAAGCAAAAAGGCCCAGCTGGATCTTCGAGGTCTCCTCGAAGACCATCTCTAGCACGTACACGCCAGCGCGCGTCTCGGGCTCCGCGCAGCTCGACTCGGTGCCTTCGGGGCGCACCCGAAACTCACGCTCCAGGTCCAGCGAGTCTCCCACCGCCAGAGTTCCGAGGTCCTCGGGGCGAGCTTCGCAGCTCTGACCGATGATGCCGTCACCTTCATCGACATCTTCGGTCGTCCCGTCATCGGTGTCGTCGGTCGTCCCGTCGTCTCCGCTGCCGTCGTCGGTCGTATCGCCGGCGTCGAGGCCTCCGTCGGTGTTACTATTCGG
Source organism: Myxococcota bacterium (assembly GCA_051747295.1). Classification (GTDB taxonomy): domain Bacteria; phylum Myxococcota_A; class Bradymonadia; order Bradymonadales; family Bradymonadaceae; genus JBNJFZ01. The sequence continues at coordinate 9,800 of JBNJFZ010000146.1, read as the reverse complement.
CAGGTTGTTGCCGTTGTTGCCCTCTTCGGGGCCGCACCCGGCACCCACTCCCAGCGCCATGGACATCACCACAGCCAACGCGATTTTTCCGAATCTTCTCATCGTAAGAACCATGTCTTCCATCAAATTTGGTCCGAGTACACGCTTTGAGCGTAGGTGCCTGCTCGCCGCCCGCACATCTTCATGCTGGCTCCAAGTATACACCCTTTCTCGAACTCCTATACTTAACAATAGCGCCTTTAGGTATTATTTCAATCTTTATTCCACTATTTATTTTCCGCGTTCGTTTCTCGTGCATCACAGCGTCAGCCGGATCAGGCCCTGTTTCTGTCTGAGGACGCCCTGAAATCCGCAGAAATGTATTCACATGTCGAGGGTCAGAATACGGAATCCCAATCCCGCCCCTCAAACTTTCAATGCTGTACCAGATCAGTAACACATGAGAGCGCCTGTATACACAAAAGCCGCCCAGAACTCGAACTTCTACGGTCGACTGCGTGGCGAGCCTGGCAGGTTCGCTGCTCTGGAAGGCTACGGAAGGCCATCGAGGACACAAAAAGGCCGCCCGACGTTGAGTTCGGGCGGCCTGGAGGGGGCGAGGATCGGTTGTCGAGACCGGGCGGTGCTACAGCGGATTAATGGTCAGTCCGCTGAGGATCTTCGGATAGAAGTACGTGGACTTCTGGGGCATCTTGCCGCCCGATTTGCAGACTCTGGCGACCTGGTCGACCGGGGTGGGGTTCATGAAGGCGACGAGCTGCACGTCATCCTGGTCGAGCGCGTCGACCGCATCGTCGAGCTGCTTCATATAGCGCAGGTTGGTCTTCGCCTCCTGGGCTTCTTTGTCCACGCCGATCATCCGATCGATGATCGCCTCGTGCAGGACCGCGACGTCGAGTTCACAGACCTCATCGGGCGTGTCGGCGTCGAACACGGGCGCGTGCTTGTCGCCGGTGAACTGGACCAGGTACGGGGTCTCGCCGCCGTTGGCGAAGACAAAGCTCGGGAGGTCTTCGCCGGCCTGATCGAGTTGCGACATCAATTCTACCGGGTCCTCCAGCAGCGATGCGGGGAGCTCGCGGAGCTCGAAGTAGTTCGATTTCTGCAGTTCGGAGATGAGCTCGCCGTAATCGAAACCCTCGACGTCGTGGATCACGCGGTGGGTCGGGAAGACCTGCAGCCCCGGGTCGTGAATGTTGACCAGGAACGCCATCACGTACTCGTAAGGAGCATTCTCAACTGGCTCTTCAGCCGTCTCTCGACGGAAATCGCGGTACGCCAGTGCCGTCTCGTAGCGGTGGTGGCCGTCGGCGATCAGGACCTGCGTGCCCTGGAGGACGCCGGCGACCTCGCATTGTGCTTCGCCGTCGAAGACCGACCAGAGCTGATGGCGGATGTCGTCGTCGGTGGTCACGTCCATCGCCACTTCAGCTTCACGCGCCGCTTCCAGCAGGCGGTCGACCTCGCGATCCGGATCCTCGTACAGCAAGAATACGGGGCTCATATTGCTCTCACAGGCCTTCATGAGCTCGAGCCGATCGATCTTTGGGCCGCGCAGCGTGCGCTCGTGCGGCAGGACGACTTCCTCGTCGTACTCGGCCAATCGAACGAGCCCGAGAAACCCCTTTCGGGTGTGTACGTTGCCCTCGACGTCCTCGAATGTCTGGTGGTGCAAGTACAGGCCGGGATCGTCGTCTTGGGCGAGCTCGCCTCGCGCCAGCCAGTCGAAGAGGTGTCGACGAGCCCGCGTGTAGCGATTGTTCTCGCCGTCATCCGACTCCTCGATCCGGTTGAGGATAAGGCGAATGACGTTATTTGGATGCCTGGCGTAGAACGCGGCCTGCTCGTCCTCGTCGATGACGTCGTACGGCGGTGCAACGACCTGCTCGGCCGCATCTGCACCGAGGTTATCCAGGTTGTATCGAATCGCCCGAAAGGGTTTGATCTCTGTCATGGTTGGCTCGTGTGCTCGTAGCGTTGACGCGTGGCGACTCTCGTCGCGTTGGGTTATTTGTCGGATTCTCTGGCTTTTTTCTCGATCACGTCCACGAATTTCTGAGAGGGCTGTGCGCCGACGATACGCTCCCCGTCGATAAAATACGCCGGCGTTCCGCGAACACCGAGCTTCTTCCCCTGGGCCATATCCTCTTCGACCTGATCCTCGTAGGCTTTCTTGTTGTTCTTCAAATCCCTCTTGAACTGGTCGACGTCGAGGCCGATTTTCCGGGCCTTCTCGATGTAGAACCCGTCCTCGTCGAATCGCCTTTGCTCGGCGAAGAGCGCCTCGGACATCTCCCAGAACTTGCCCTGTTCGCCGGCGGCCATCGCCGCATACGCGGCATCCTTCGCCTGCTTGTGAAACGGCAGGGGATAGTGCTTGAAGACCACACGGACCGTTGCATCGACCTGGTCGATGGCGTCGTGGAGGTTGTCGTGACCGCGGCTGCAGTAGGGGCACTGGTAGTCGGCGAATGCGAAGACCGTCACGTCGTAGTTTTTGGGGTTCTCGACCTGGTCGTCGTCGATCGTCAGCTCGGAGGTGTCGACCTGCGGGTTTGGCTTGCTCGGGGCGCGCTCCTGCTCGGGTTCGGGCGCGCTGCCCTTGTTGTGCTCGACGGCTGCTTTGTACAGCGCCTCGCCCTCGAGCTGCTCGTCCTTTTTGAGCTTCCTCGCGATCGCGAGCTGCTCGTCGATGACCGTTTCGAACTTCGGGTAGGGCTGCGCACCGGTGAGCCTGTGCCCGTTGATGAAGAAGTTGGGCGTGCCCCGGGCGCCGACGCGTCCGGCGAGCTTCGATTCCTCGGTGATCTCACGCTTGTTGGCGCGCTGGTCGACCTGCTGGGCCAGCTTGTCGGGATCGGCACCGATCTCGGCGGCCAATTCCCGGCTCCATTGGACCATCTCCGCGTCACTCTTTCCCTTCATCTCGCGTTGCTTTTCGAAGAGCAAGTCGTGCATCTCCCAGAACTTGCCCTGCGCGTGGGCCGCCAGCGCGATCTCGGCGGCCATCTCGGCCTGCTTGTGGAACGGCAGCGGGAGCTGCTTGAAGACGATTCGGACCTCGTCTCCGTAGTTCTTCTCGATCTGCTCGAGCGTCGGGGCCGCCTTCGCGCAGAAGGGGCACTGAAAGTCCGAGAACGCCACCACGGTCACCAGTGGACTATCAGTCTCGCCAGTCATGGGGTCGTCAGCATCGACCGGCACGTACGCGACATCTACCTTCTTGCGTGCGCTCGGGCGCGGCTTGGGTGGGGCGGGCTTGGCGTAATTCTCCTCGACACGCATCGCGTAGAAATTGTCGTCGTCGCCGGCCTCTTCGGCGGCTTCGAGCTCCGCGTCGATCACGGCCTCGAACTTCGGCATCGGCTGCGCGCCGCTGACGCGCACGCCATTGATGAAAAAGTGCGGTGTTCCTTTAACTGTGAGCTTCTCGGCGAGCTCGAGGTCGTCCTCGATCTGCTGGCCGGTGGACTCGGCGGCGAAGTCTTGTCTGAACTGCTCGACATCGAGGCCCATCTCCCGGGCAAAGCCGGCGCTCCAGTCCTTCATCTCGGCGTCGGACTTGCCGCGCATGACTTTCTGATAGCGAAACAGCAGGTCGTGCATCTCCCAGAACTTACCCTGCTCGCCGGCAGCAATCGCGGCGCGCGAGGCGGCCTCGGCCTGCTTGTGGAACGGGAGCGGATAGTGCTTGAAGACCACCCGAACCCCGTCGCCATACTGCTCGCGAATCGCCTCCATGGTCTTGTGCGACTTCGAACAGAACGGGCATTGATAATCTGCGAACTCCACGATCGTCACCGGCGCGTCAGCCGGGCCGAGCACCGGGCTGTTGCCGATCGGTATTTTGTCGCTGTCGGCCAGGGCGGGCTGGGCGTCTTCGTCCTCCGACACCTCGTCGGCCACGGCGCCTCTGGCCGTTTCCTCTTCCGTGGTTGTCTTCGAGGAGGACGAACAGGCCACGACGCCGCTCAGTAGGATGGTGAGTGCGAGGGCGTAGAGGCTGAAGCGGTGAAGGTTTTTCATGGAGAGGGCTCGGTGTAGAAACGCAGCTGGGTTGTCTGACGCGCCGACCATAAATCCAGCATGCCTTTCATACAAGGGGTTAGGCGAAGCCCAGCCAGACCTGCGGCAACAGACTCGCTGTACCCAGCCCGGCTGGTGCCCTAAACTCTCGAGAGACCTTGAAAACAAGCGCGACAGCCCCGATGATGCTCGGGGTGACTCGCGAGTCAGTAAGGATTGTCGTAGTGAGTGAAGAGCAGCAAGAAATCGCCGGTGCAACGGAAGACACGCCGTCCGTCAGTGCCGGCCTGACACGGCTCTTGGAGGTCGTCTGGGCCAAGGTGCAGGCCCGCGACGAGGTCGCGCGCTGGTTTTCCCAGTGGGTTCCCCTGCTGGACTCACTGCAGAGCCTCGGCATGACGATCACCAGCGTGGTCATGGGGGTGAAAGCACGGGTGGATGAACGCGACGCCCCCTACCTGGACGACGAGGAGATCGAGCAGCTCAAGATCCAGCTCACCGAGATCTTCGAGTCGTCACCCGATGCAGCCGAGTTGATCTTCGGCCTGGAGAATATCGACGTGGCCATCCAGGACATCATCGAGGATGACCAGAGCCGCACCGCCGTCGGCGAGATCTTCAACGGCCTCGAGCGCCGCCTGGACGGCGTCATCCAGCGCCTTATTTCCTGGGGCATAGGCGAAGAGGAGCCGGACGTGACGCCCGAGCAGCTGCGCGTGTTCCTCGGCAAGGTCGAGGCAGTCCTGCAGGAAGCCATCGACCGCTGGTTGATGCCCTACATCATCGATTCCGAGTTGAAACGAGGAGACAAATGACAGCCTCTGCGCTGGACTCCACCGCCCCGGCGAGCCTGGTCGACGACCTCGCCGAGATCGTCGGTCGGGCATACGTGCTCACCGACGTCCCCGATCGGCTCGCCTACAACGCCGATTGCTGGCCGCGTGGCATCATCCGAACTCGCGGGCGCCGCCTCGAAGGCAACCTGCCGCTGGCGATCGTCCAACCCAGAAACGAACACGAGGTCGCCGGGCTCATCGCCTGGGCCCGCGAGACCGGCACGGCGTTGGTGCCGTACGGCGCCGGCAGCGGCGTGTGCGGCGGGGCTGTCGCCGAGCAGGACCAGGTCATCGTCGACGTCAAGCGCATGCGCGAGATCATCGAGACGCGCCCCGACGATATGACCGTGCGTGTCGAGGCGGGCATGGTCGGCTGGCCCTTCGAGAAGGAGTTGCAGCGCCGCGGCTTCACGCTGGGCCACTTTCCCTCCTCGATTTACTGCTCGAGCGTCGGCGGCTGGGTCGCCGCGCGGGGCGCCGGCCAGTATTCGAGCCTCTACGGCAAGATCGAGGATATGACCGCGTCGATGCGGGTCGTGGCGGGCACCGGCGAGGCCTTCGAGACCGCACCGGACTTCGCCGACGAGCGGCCGCGCCGACTCAGCGACGACTTCGGTCCGGATCTGACCCAGATCTTCGTCGGCAGCGAGGGGACGCTCGGCGTCATCACCGAGGCCACGTTCTTCATGTCGAAGCTGCCGGACCACCAATTCTATCGCGGCTTCCAGCTCCCCAGCGTCGAGGTCGCCATCGAGGCGCTGCGCGACTTGATGCAGAGCGGGCTGCGCCCCGCCGTGGTGCGGCTCTACGACTCCGTCGACACGTTCCTGCACAAGTCGGGCGACTCCGACGGCGAGGCCGCCCCCGGCGGGATGGTCGAGAAGCTCCAGGCCCTCGCCGAGGAGCGACTGCCGTCGGTGACCTCGGCGATTCGCTCGCGCATCCGCGACGTCTCGAACAACCTGTTCGGCCGCGTGCTCGGCCAGCCGATGGCCATCAACTCGCTGGCGAACGTGCTCCCGAGCACCTGCCTGCTCGTGCTCGGCTTCGAGGGCCACGGGCCGCTCGCCGAAGATGAAGCGGAGTACGGATTCGACCTGCTGAACCGCTACGGGCTGGACCTCGGTCCGGAGCCGGGGCATCACTGGATCAAGAATCGCTTCAGCGTCTCCTACAAGCAGTCTCCGACCTTCGACACCGGCGCGTTCGTCGACACGATGGAGGTCTCGACGACCTGGGACAACGTCATCCCGCTGTACAACGCGGTTCGACAGGCGCTCGCCCCGCACGTGGTCGTGCTGGCTCACTTCAGCCACGTGTACCCGGAGGGCAGCTCGATCTACTTCACGTTTGCCGGCTTCGCCGAGGACACAGAAAAGACGCTGGCGCTCTACGATCGCACGTGGAAGGCCGGGCTGGACGCGGTCGCCGGCGTCGGCGCGAGCGTCGCCCACCACCACGGCGTCGGAAAGTCCAAGGCGCCGTGGTCACACCACGATCACACCGGCGGACCGGCGCTGTTTCGCGCGCTGAAGTCGAGCTTCGACCCGGACAACATCATGAACCCCGGCAAGGTCTACCCCCAGCACGGAGGCCGACCATGAAGAAGTCGCGCATCCAGAAGAGCTTCTATCGCGATCGGGACCTGCCCGAGCCGGTGGCCGAGTATGCCCCGGAGAACGCGGTCGAACTCCGGCAGTTGATCACGAAGGGCCACGACGGCCCGCCGCGGCTGTTGGTCGGCGGCGGCGAGCACATCCGCACCGATGCGATCGGCGAGCAGACATTCGAGGCGATTCGGACCGACCGCTGCAATCACATCCTGAGCCTGAATACCGAGAGCAAGACGGTCCGCGTGGAGGCCGGCGTGACCTGGGGCGACCTCCAGGATGAGCTCGGGGAGCAGAACCTGACGCTGTCTCGCTACGGACTCTACCCGCGCAAAGCCACGGTCGGCGGCCTGCTCGCCCGCCGCTACCCGACCCAGAAGACGCTGTTTACGGGCGATATCCGCGACGGTTGCATCGCGGTGTCGACGGCGACGCCGGAGCTCGGGGACTATCGATACCTCACCGCTCCCAGGAAGGCGTCCGGGCCGGACCTGCGGCACCTGTTTATGGGCGGTGAGGGGCTATTCGGGGCGATCTTAGACGCGACGTTGACCGTCTGGAAGCCGATGCCGGCCAACCTCTACAGGTGGGAAGCGCTGACCGTGTCCGACGCCGTCGAGACGCGGCGACGCCTGGAGCGCTGCAATATCCACCCATCCTGGTGCCACTGGAAGCGCTCGTCGGGCGAGTTCATCGCCGCGGTGCACGCACCGACCAGGCTGCAGGACGCCATGCAACGACATTGTCGGATCAAGTGGGGTGAGTCGGTCGACGTCGAAGACGGTGATGCGGTCGAGGCGATGCGTGAGCGGCTGGAGACCTACACTCCCGACCGTCGCTCGGCCAAACACGCCGACAAAGTAGTCGAGGTCACGATGGGGCTGGGCAAGCTCGAAGACCACCTCGACGCGCTGGGCGATACGGTCGACGACATCGAGGTCTACGGATGGAGCAAACACTGCGCGACGGCCTATCTCAGCGCCGAGGAGCCGCTGGAACCAGGTGCACTGCCGAACGCGCTGCAACAGTCTGCACTGGGCGTGCGCCCGATTATCGGCGGTGGCTCCCCCACATGGCCCGAGTGGGCGCAGACACTGAAGGCCGAGCTCGACCCGCGGCGAACGCTCGCGGTGGGACCGTGATGCACCCATCTTGGGCGCATCGACTACCGACTACCGACTACCGACTACCGACCATATGAAAGATTTCGGCGAATCCATCGACCAGGCGACGCGCTACTGCACGTATTGCCCGAAACTGTGTCGCTTCTCGTGTCCGGCCGCGGAGGCTGAAAACCGCGAGACGGTCACCCCCTGGGCCATGATGCGGCTGCTCGAGCTCGTCAAGGACGGCTCGGTCGAGCCCAGCGACGAGGTGGCCGAGACCTTCTATCACTGCATGGGGTGTCGTCGCTGTCAGACGTGGTGTGACCACGACAACGATGTGCCCGAGGCGCTGTTCGAGGCCCGAGACTGGATGCGCGAGCTCGGTCACGTCCCCGAGGCGCTACAGGCATTCCCCGAGGAGTTTCTCGAGCACAATTCTCCGCACGGAAAGCCCGGGCCCATCCCGGAGACGCACGGCTACAAGGTCGAGGAGGTCTTCGATGACGAATCGACGGTCGTCTACATGCCCGACTGCGAGACGCGCTACCACAGCCCGGAATCCGTGATTCGCGCCGGGTTGCTCCTCGAGATCTTCCACGGCACCAAGGTGCGGCTGTACACCCAGCGCGACGGCGTCGGCTTTGCGTGCTGCGGCTTCCCGCTGAAAGCCGCCGGCCAGAACGAGGTCTACGAAGGCTATCGCTCCGGGCTCGAATCCGCGCTCTCCGATGCCGATACCGTGGTGACCGACTGCGCGGCCTCGGTGGCGCTCTTCGAGGAGGAGTCGAGCTGGGGCCGCGAAGGCGGCATCAATATGGTCCACCTCATCGAATTTCTGGCCGAGCGCATCGACTTCGTCGAGCCCCGTGAGAAGGTCGAGCTCGACGGGGCGATGCTGCACGATTCGTGCTTCGTGGGCCGGCAGCTCGAGCTCTACGAGGAGACTCGCCAGCTGCTCCGCGCACTGTGCGCCGATCCTCCCGAGGAGTTTCAGTACAACCGAGATGAAGCGCCTTGCTGCGGTGGACCGTCTCACTATCACGTGGTCGCGCCCGAGGCGTCCGAGCGATGTGCGCAGGAGCGGCTCGATCAGATGCAGCGCGAGGGCGGCGAGCAGTTGCTCTGCGGCTCGCGAACCTGCGTGAAAGCCTTCGAGCGCGCCGGAGAAGACGGCGTCGCGACCGATATTCTGGATATTGTCTGCCGCGCATTTGGATTGTGATATATGAATTACCGAACATTCGTCATCGCCAACCCCAAAGCCGGCGCGGGGGCCGTCGAAGAAGACTGGCCGCTCATCGAGCGCTTGTTGCGGGCGCGCCTGCCCGAGATCGACATGGCGTTCACCGAGGGGCCTGGGCACGCCACGCTGCTTGCGCGCGAGGCTCTGCGTGCCGGCTGGGAGATGATCGTCGCCGTCGGCGGAGACGGTACGCTCAATGAGGTCGTCAACGGCTTCTTCGAGACCCCGGACCCCCAGTCGCGCTACACCATGAGCGATGACGGGTGGATGCAGCTCGCCCACGACGGCCCACCCGAGTTCATCCAGCAAGACGCGGTCCTGGGCGTAATCCCGCTGGGCACCGGCGGCGACTTCAAGCGAAGCGTCGGGTTGATGGGCGGCCACCGCGAGACGATCGAGCACTTCAGCGGCGAGTCCGTGCGCGAGATCGACGTCGGTCAGATCGGATTCATCGACGAAGACGGCGACCTGGCCTGCCGCTACTTCATCAATATCGCGTCGGCTGGATTCAGCGGGGCGGTCGACGAGATCGCCAACAACAGCTGGAAGGGCCTGGGCGGCACGCCGAGCTTCCTATTGGCGACCGCACGCGCCTTCCTGACGTGGAAAAACGTCGAGATCGAGATGCTGCTCGACAATACCGTCGAGATCGAAGACTGCGTGCAGAATATCATCGTCGCAAACGGCGAGTTCTTCGGTGGCGGCATGTGGATCGCCCCGGGAGCCGAGCTGGACGACGGCCAGTTCCAGGTCGTCGTGATGGGCGACCTGACGCGCCGGGAGGTCGTCGCACTGGCCCCGAAAATCTATCGCGGACAACACTTCAAGAACAGCAAGATCTACCGACGCCGCGCCTCCAAGATCTCCGCGCGCGTCGCCGAGCCCGATCGACATGCCGTACTCGACGTCGACGGCGAGACGCCCGGCCGCCTTCCGGCCATCTGGCACAACCACGAGAAGGCGTTGCGTTTGAAGATGT